>JAPKMO010000009.1 GCA_026645945.1 Anaerolineae bacterium | reverse complement strand
CGGGCTGCTGGTTGGGGCGGGTGCGGCAGGCTGGGAAGTGACCGCGCGCTGGAACATCGGCTACCAGGACATTTTGAACCCCATCCATCCTGATGACGAGTGCGTAAGCTGGCTGCGCCGGCAGCGCCCGCATGATGAACTGGCGGTGTGGCGCTTCGGCTACCGGGCGATCACCACCTATATGAACAACCGGGCGCGGGCGACCCAGATATACGCGGATTTTGAGATGTCGCCTATGCCGTCCACGCTGGGGCGGGTGAACCTGACGGCCTCGCTGCCGGAATATGGCATCGCCTGGGCGGGCGGCGAACATGCCTACCTGCTCGACCGGGGTTATATCCTGCTGCCGGACAGCCCCATTGTTGAACAGAGCGGCAAACCCTGCCTGTACCGGAAAGACGATGCCCTCAGCTATGTTTACACCGTTCCGCTGAGTGTGGTGCTGACCGCCGAACCGGGCGGCGACCTGGTGGACGAATTTTTCCTACTGGAGGAACACAAACTGCTGCCGCCGGACGCCATCACCCTGCCGCCGGAAAAAACCACGCCGGTGACGGATTTTGTGCGCCAGCCGGACAGCATCTGGCTGCGGACGGCTGTCGAACCGGGGCGCTTCACGGTTGTGACGGCGCAGGAACGCGCCTATCCCGGCTGGGAAGTGACGGTCAACGGCCAGCCGGCCAAACTCGAATCGGTGGGCGGGCAGATTGGGGTGGTGCTGCCGCGCGAAGGCGGCGAGTTTTTCGTGCATTTTGTTTACCGCCCGCCCTGGCTGTTCCGGGGCGCGGCGGTCACGCTGCTAACGAGCGCCTTTTGCGCGGGCTGGCTGCTGCGGCTGGAGCGCCGCCTGCGGAGGAAACGCACATGATACGTTGGATTCCGTGCGGGCTGGCTGCGGTGATGACCGGCGCGGCGCTGCTGGCGGTGACGGCGGGCATCAGCGCCGGGGTGCGCCGCCAGGACTGGACACCGCCGCCGCACCCGCACGTCCAGTTCGGGCTGCTGGCCGCCGGGATCGTTCTGGTGACGTGGGGACTGAGCCGGAACGGAACACAGCCGGATGAACCGCCGGCGTCTGATCCGCGCCGCTGGTGGGCGTTCGGCCTGCTGGCCGCGCTGACGGCGGGGGCGCTGGTGCTGCGGCTGCTGTACGCGGGCGAAAGCATCCGCGTGCTGGTGGATGAGCTGCATTTTCTGGCCGGGACGCTGAGCTTCTGGAAGCCGCACGAAAATATCGGCCTGCTGACGCCGATGACCGACACCTCGCCCTTTACCTGGCTGTTCCCGTACTGGCAGGCGAACCTGGTGGCGCTGTTTGGGCGCAGCCTGGGCAGCCTGCGAGCGGCCAGCGCCATCGTGGGGGCGCTGAACATCCCGGCGCTGTACCTGCTGGCGCGGGCGCTGTTCAACCGCCGGGTCGCGCTGCTGGCGGCGGGGCTGCTGGCGGTTTTTCCGCCGCACCTGCACTACAGCCGTATCGCGCTGTTGAGCATCACCGACCCGCTGTTTGGGACGCTGGCGCTGGCGTTTTTGGCACGCGGCCTGCAAACCGGGCGGCGGCTGGATTATACGCTGGCGGGGACGTTTCTGGGGCTGACGCAGTATTTTTACGAGGGCGGGCGGCTGTTTTTCGCCCCGCTGGCGGCGGCCTGGGTGGTGCTGCTGGCGATCATGTGGCGGAAAAACGCGGCGGCCTATCGCTGGCGCGGGCTGCTGGCGGCGGGCGCGGCGGTGCTGCTGGTGAGCGCGCCGGTGTATTATACGCTGCTGGCGCGAGGCGCGCCGCTGGCCGGGCGGATGGACGCTTCCGGCCTGAACGCTGCTTACTGGAACGGCCTGCTGGCCGACCCGGTGAACGGGCTGGCCGCACACCTGGCGCGGCGCGTATTCCCGGCGCTGCTGGTGTACGCTGCCATCCCGGAGGCGACGGCCTATTACGGCGGCGGCCTGCCGCTGGTGCTGCCGCCGCTGGCGCCATTTTTCCTGCTTGGCCTGGCGCTGGCGCTGCGGCGGATTCGCCAGCCGAGCAATCTGCTCCTGCTGCTGTGGCCGGGTTTGACGGCGCTGGCGAACAGTCTGCTGGTGGTCAGCCACGCCTCAACGCGCTACGTGGTGGTTTTTCCGGCACTGGCGCTGGCGTCGGCGGTCGGTCTGGATGCGGCGAGCCGGTGGGTCACGCGGCGCGGGTCGGGATGGGCGCGGGCAGCCGTCCCGGTCGGCGCGGCGGCGCTGCTGGCGGTGGTGCAGGTGGGCTATTATTTCGGGCCGCACCTGGGCAGCTTCGACGCCAACCTGCGCGCCGCGCGCCCGCACCGCGACCTGGAAGATACGGTCTACCGCTCGCTGGATTTCCCGCCCGGCACGCAGATTCATATCGTCAGCGGGGCGCTGTTCGACCGGGGGTACGCCAATCAGATGCTGGCCTTCTTCCGGCCTGATCTGGAAGCGGTCGGCTACCTGGGCAGCGACGAGTTCATCGCCGACCTGCCGCGCCTGCGGCACACGACCGACCAGGCGTTTTTCATCGAGCCGGAGGACGTGCGGACGCTGGCGGCGCTGCAGGCCAGTTTCGCGCTGGAGGGGCCGTTCTTTAGCCCGTACCGGGTCGCGCCGGAGCGCCAGTTCGTGTTATTTTACGCGCAGGGTTTGGAGCAGCGGCGCGGGTTGGGGAACGAGGGATGATGGGTGAGCGGCGATGACTAAAAAGCCATTTGAGAAGTGCTTTGGCCCTCATCCCCCGGCCCCTTCTCCCTCATGGAGAAGGGGAGCCGAACGGGGACGAATGTCCCCTGAGCGCGAGTGGGGTGAGGGCTTTTCAAATGGTCTCTAAAGGATAAACGGAAAAGAATGCGCCTGATAGACAGACAGTGGGCTTAAGCCCACTGTCTAGCCCACTGGCAACGGGCTGAAGCCCGCTGTCCATTCAGGATCAGGCATAGTCGAATTGGTTTATCCATAAAGACTGGCGGCTGAAGACTAAAAGCGGAGCGCATGTTGTTCAAGTCCATCTCTTTTAGCGGGCGTCTGGCCCGGATACCCATCACCCGGCGGCGGTTGGGCGTGACCGGCCTGACGCTGGCCGCCGGCGGTTTGATGACCGCCAGCGCCTACCTCTTTCGCCCGGCCACTGCCGGCGGGCTGCTGCTGGAAGCGGCGCTGTTGATGCTGGCCGGTGGGCTGGCGCTGTGGGGCGCAACCGCCTGGCAGGGGTACGCTGCCCGCGAAACCCGCGAGTCGCGGCGGGTCGAACCGCTGCCGTCGGAACCGGCAGCCCGGAGCAGAACGCCGCAGATTGCGCTGGGGCTGGGGCTGGCGGCGCTGCTGGCGCTGGTGGAAATCAACGGGAATTTTGCCGGTTTGGCCGCGCTGCAAAACGTTTCGCTGCGGGCGCAGTTCGGCCTGCTGGTGGCTGCCGTCGCGCTCATCACCTGGGGGTTGGGGGCAGAACCGGGCGCGCGGGTTAAAGCGCCGGTTTCGCGGCGGGCGGCGCTGGCGCTGGGCCTCGAAGTGGGCGCGCTGGCTACCATTACGCTGCTGGCGCTGTTCCTGCGCGTGTGGCATCTGGGCGACGCGGTTCACAAGTTCGTGGACGAAATACATTTTTCGACGGCGGTGGCCGGGCTGCTGCCGGGGACGAACGAAATAGACCTGCTGGCCCCCTTCGCCGGCATCACGGCCTTTCCCTGGTTATACCCGTTCTGGCAGTCGGAAGTGGTGTTCGTCGGCGGACGCACGCTGGAAAGCCTGCGGCTGGTGAGTGCCGTCCTGGGTGCGCTGAACATCCCGGCGCTGTACCTGCTGGCGCGGACGCTGTTCGACCGCACGACCGCGCTGATGGCCGCGCTGCTGCTGGCGAGCTTTCCGCCGCACCTGCACTTCAGCCGCATCGCGCTGAACAATATCGCCGACCCGCTGTTCGGGACGCTGGCGCTGGCGTTTTTGGCGCGCGGCCTCAAAACCGGGCGGCGCATGGATTATGCGGTGGCGGGGGCTGCGTTGGGGCTGACGCAGTATTTTTACGAGGGCGGGCGGCTGCTGTTCCCACCGCTGGCGGCGGCCTGGGTGCTGCTGCTGGCGATTATGCCGCGCCTGACGCGGCGCGGCAGGGGTGATGCGATTGAACGGAGGCTCAACCGGCGCGGGCTGATGACGGCGGCGTTGGCGGCGGTGCTGGTGGGCGCGCCGATTTATACCACGCTGCTGGCGAACGACCTGCCGCTGATGCCGCGTATGGGAACGGTGGCGGTGGGCGGCACGTACTGGCAGCGCGTGATGACGGAAGGCACGCCGCAAACGCTGGAGCAGCACATCCTGCGCCCCTTCCTGGTTTACGTCCATATGCCGGAGACGGCGCTTTTTTACGGCGGCGACCAACCGCTGGTGCTGGAATATCTGGTGCCGTTTTTGCTGCTGGGCGTGTTTGGCCTGCTGTGGCGCTGGCGAACACCGGGCAATCTCATCTTGCTGTGGGTGCTGCTGACCTCGATGGGCAACATGCTGATGACGGAAAGCGCCGTGTTCGCCCGCTACGTGGTGGTTTTTCCGGCGCTGGCGCTGCTGCTGGCGCTGGGCGTGCGCTACCTGCTGGCGCTGCTGTGGCCGGGGCGCGCGGCGCTGGCGCTGCTGCTGGCGCTGACGGCCTTCATGGCGCTGCGGCAGGGCGTGTATTATTTCGACCGCCATCTGGAATTTTATAACTGGCAGATTCGCCCCACCTACGACAGCGAGGATGCCATGTTCCGCTCTGCCGGTTTCCCCGCCGGGACGCAGGTGCATGTCATCAGCCAGGGCAGCTATGGGGCGCAGTATCTTTCCGGCGTGCTGGGCTACCTGGCGGAAAATCCTGGCCTGAGCGTAGATGTCGTGCTGCCGGAGGACTTCAACCGGGCGTATCTGGACGGCCTGCCGCCAGAGGCAGACCACGCTTTTTACCTTGAACCGTATGACGTGCGGGCGATTGGCCTGCTTCAGCAGCAGTACGGCGATTTACTCGACCCACGCTTCAGCCCCTACAACGTGCCGCCGGAGCGCCAGCTGGTGTTGTTTTACATCCCCGGCACGCCGGGCGGGTGAGGGCGAACGAATGAACGATAACACACACAGGAACAGCATTATGAATGCAATCAATCCATCCGTCTGCCCGGAATGTGGCGCGCCGCTGCGCGAGGGTAAATCTTGCCAGCAGCGGTTTGAGGAACTGCTGGCGCTGGAATTTGAAAACCCTGGCGGCGCAGGCAGCGTTCACCATCTGACGGTTCTGTGTTATATGCTTCAGCACAACCAGTATTCAGACGAGGCGGCTGCCTGGGCGCAGGCGGCCTTAAAAGCCGTTCTGGAAGATGGACTTTCGCCGTCGCAGCTTCGCTATCGCAGCCGGAAGCCGCTCGATCAGACCGTTCGTACCTGGAAGGTGACGGGTTCGACGGCGGTCACGCGCGGTTTACGCTGGCCGGTGACGATCAGCGATGTGGCGCTGGGCGATGCAGCCGGTCACAACCAGCGCGTGATGGCGTGGGCGCAGGCCGTCTGGCAAACGCTGAAAACGCGGGATGACACCACGCGCGGGTGAAAACCTCACCCCTCAATCCCCTCTCCATTTGGAGAGGGGACTTTTAGAAGCCTGCGATAGAGCTAGCGGGTAAGCGCGCCGTAGTCGCCCAAGTTGATGCCCGGCTCGTAGGTACGGCCATCCGGTAGAGTCGCGCCGGTCAGGTCGGCGTCGCGGAAGTTGGCCTGGCTGAGCGTGGCGTGCAGCAAGTTCGCACCGCGTAGGTTGGCCTGGCGGAAGATGGCCGCCGACAGGTTGGCTTCGGTCAGATCGGCGTTTTCCAGGTCGGCGTCGCGGAAGTTCGCGCCGCTGAGGTTCGCCAGCCGCAGGTTTGCGCCCCGTAGATGAGCGTCGCGCAGGCTGCCGCCGCTGACGTTGGCTTCGGACAGGTCAGCGGACTCCAGGTTGGCATCTTCAAGATTCGCGCCGCTGAGGTTCGCCAGCCGCAGATTGGCGTGGTTCAGATCGGCATCGCCCAGGTTCGCACCGCTGGCGTTGGCTTCGGACAGGTCGGCGGATTCCAGCACTGCATCGTCCAGGTTGACGCCGGTGAGGTTCGCCAGCCGCAGGTTGGCGCGGCGCAGCACAGCGTCGTCGAGGTTCGCGCCTTCCAGGGTGGCTTCCGAAAGATCGGCTTCTTCCAGGTCGGCGTCGTCCAGGTTGACCCCGCGCAGGTTGGCGCGGCGCAGGTTGGCGCGGCGTAACACGGCGTCGTCGAGGTTCGCGCCTTCCAGATTGGCTTCGGACAGATTGGCCTCCTCCAGATCGGCTTCATCGAGGTTCGCGCCGCGCAGGTTGGCGGCCTGGAGGTTCGCCTGCCGCAGCACCGCGTCGCTCAAATCCACGCCGTCCAGGTTTTTGCCGGCGAAGTCGCGTCCGGTCAAATCCTGGCCGCTCAGGTCTTCAAATTCCGGCGTGCTGATGATAACGCGGCGTTTGCGTTTGCCTTCGCCGATGTCAATGTCGAGGTTCACGTCAATTTCGGTCATGGCGCGGCGCAGGGCATCGCGGGTGGTCGCCATGATGCGGTCGCGCAGCTCGCGGCCCAGGTCTTTTAGCTCATCCACATCGCTGGAAAAACCGGCGGTGGAGGCCGAGGCGGCGCGTTCGCCGCGCAGTACACCTTCCATATAGGTGACAAGCTGGCTGACGGCCATCTGCACCTGGGCCAGTTTAAGCCGTTCGTCGGCATCTTCCGGGATGGACAGCGCCAGCGCGTCGGTGATGTAGGGGTCATCCGGCAGCAGGGCAGCCACGCGGGCGTGCAGGCTGTTGTAACTCTTGACGGCCATATCGCTTGTCCCCCGGTAGATTTCCATCAACAGGCTTTTTTCGACGGAACTCGCCAGGGACTTGAGGGCCGGGATAAGCTGGCGCAGACCGCGCCGGGTTTCTTCGTTGAGCATGTTGAACTCCTTTTCGATTTGTACGGTTTTCGCAAACCTCACCCCCGGTACTCTCTGTGTGGAGAGGAGCAAAACAGTGCAAAATGGGGGTGGGGTGTTTTCACAATCGGCTGCCCGCCCCTAGCGAGCGGTTTCCATGCGGCGGTTCGCCAGCCGCACCGGCGCTTCGTAACCGGCTTTCAGGCGTTCGCCCTGGGCGATCATCCATCCACCCAGGCCGGCCAGCAGCCGCCGGTAAACAGTCGAGCGGCTGAGACGGAGCGTGTTCGCCAGGCGGCGGGACTCGGCCTGGCGCAGCAGGCTGGCGCGCCGGTCGTCGGCTAACTGCGCGTCCTGGTAAAAATGGTTAACCATCATCATCTCTCCTGATTCAACTCGGTTTCCAGCACTCGCACCGTTTCGGGATTTAAGAACTGCCGCAGCGTCTTTTTGGCGTAATACAGCCGCGATTTGACCGTGCCGATGCTGGTATCCATCGCCTCGGCGATTTCGGCATACGACAGTTCTTCTTCGACGTACAGGATGAGCGTCTGGCGCTGAAGCTCCGGCAGGCGATCCATTGCCTGCTGCACCTCCAGGTAGAGCATCAGCCAGTGGGTGACTTCCTCCGGCTGCGACGAGCCATCGGCGGGCGTATTGAGCGCGACCCAGGATTCCATCGGCTCGTCGTCCAGTGAAAGCTGCCTGAAACGTCCCAGGCGGCGCAGTTCGTCGTAACAGCGGTTGCGGACGACCCGGAACAGGTACGGGCGCAGCTTATCCGGCGGGTCAATCTGCCCCAGGTTTTTGTAGAGCGCGATGAACGAGTCCTGCACGATGTCATCTTCCGCATCGCTGACGCCGATCAGTCGCCACACGAATCGCCGCACCGGCGGCTCCAGCGTTTGTTGGAGCTGGTCGAAGGCTTCGCAGTCTCCGGCCTGGGCCTGTTGCAGCAGCTCGTGTTCGGGTGTCACCGGACGCTCCTTTCTATACCCTATAACGGAGCAGCCGCGGTATTTGTTCAAAAGTCGTGGGATGAGGGTTGGCGGCGCGCCGACCTCGTGCGCTATGACGGCTTCAGGTCATCGAGAATCCGGCGGCGCAGGCGGTCGTATTCTTCCTGCGAGATCAGCCCCTTGTCCAGCGCCTCTTTAATTTCTTCCAGGCGGTCGGTCAGGTCGCCGCCCCGTACCGGCGTGAAACTGCCCATGCTGTCCAGCATTTGCTGCACTACGCGGGCGGCATCCTGCGGCAGGTCGGTCTGGCCGATGTCACCGCCCTGGATGGTGACGACGGTGGCCGTTCGCCCCGGCCCGCCGGTCTGAAACACAAGCGGTTGGCCGATGGCGTCCACACCGGCGGCAGCCCGGGCTGCCCGCCGGGCCGCGCCGCGCACCATGCCGAAGATGCCGGACAGGAACAGCAGCAGGCTGACGGTAAATGGTGTGGCGAAACTCAGGCCGACGGTCAGCGCGACCTTATCGGTGATGTCGCGCGCCGTCCCGGCGTCGTTCACGCAGGCGTAAAATACCCCGCGCCCGTTGACCGTCACCAGCGAGCCGCCGGTGCTGACCGTCTGGCGGACGGTTTCGCCGGGGCCGCAGTGCAGGTCTTTGAACAGGTCGGCCAGTGCCGGCTGACCGACGGGGTCTTGCAGCATGAAAATCATCACCACCACCGAAACTACCATCAGAACAATACCTAATATTAGCCGGAACATGGTTAAACCTCGCCTCTGCTATTTTTGCGCGCAAAGCATAACACAGGAATACAAAGGTACAACAAAAAGGAGATACAGACGCATGTACACGATAGGCACGTTAGAACGGCTGCGCCAGTGGTTAGGGCTGGCGGATGAGGATACGGCGGACGATGCCCGTCTGCGCGAGGCATTGGCGCAGGCATCGGCGCAGATCGAACGGGCGGCGGGGCGGCGCTTCTGTCCGCGCCGGGCGGCGCTGCCGCATACCGCCAGCGGCGTGATCGAACTGCTGCTGGATGATGATCTGCTGGAAGTGCTGGCGCTGACCAACGGCGACGGACAGGTTATCCCCCTGGAAAACGCCCAACTGCTGCCCGCCGCGAGCCCGGCCAGCCTGCTGCGGCTGACCGGCGGCGCGGCCTTCACCTGGGGCGAAACACGGCTGAATGCCATCACCGTCACCGGCATATGGGGCTGGCACGACCGATGGGACGAGGCCTGGCGCGACAGCGGTGACTCGGTGCAGGGCGGGCTGGCCGCCGGCGATGGGGCGCTGGTGGTCAGCGACGCCGATGGCGCGGACGCCGCCAGGGAACAGCCGCGTTTTCAGGCCGGGCAGCTGCTGAAAATCGAGGATGAATATCTGCGCGTGCTGGCGGTGGACAGCGCCACGAATACGCTGACGGTCGAACGCGGCGCGAACGGTACGGAAGCCGCCTCGCACCCGGCGGACGCAGCCATTTATGTCTACCAGCCGCCGGCGGACGTGGCGTCGCTGGCGCTGCGCCGGGCGGCCTGGCTGGTGCGCTCGGCAGACCATCCTGAAGCGCCGCCCGATGACCTGAACGCGGCGCTGGCCGCCCTGCGCCGGACGGGCGTTAAGGTCTGAGCGCAGCGAACAAGGCCTGCTACAAGGCGCGCATCAGTTTTTCGCCGAACGCAGCCGGATCACTTTTCTCAATCCTGAGGTTCTGCGCCCCGTGCCACGAAAGGAAATCGCGCATGGCGGCGGCGACACCGGCGACCAGCTCGTCATCCGGCGCGATGCCCGGCTCAAGGTAGAGCGCGTTCAGATTCAGCACGCCCATTTTACGATCCAGCTTCGGGTCGAAGCGCCCCACCAGCCGATCTCTGTGCAGAATCGGCAGGCTGAAATAGCCGTAAACGCGCTCGGCAGCGGGCTTGTAACATTCTAACACTTGGTTAAAGCCCCACAGCTTTTCATCCCGATCCCCTGCCCAGAACAGCGAATCGAAGGGCGCGAGGAAGGTGGTGCGCTCCGGCCTGATGTCGCCGTCGGCGGCCTGCTGAAGCAGCGGGAGATTGTCCCGATGCACCAGCCAAGTTTTGATGCCGTTGGCTGACTCACCCTGAATTTCGACCAGCGCGCCTTCCTTAATCAGTGCGCTGACCAGCGACCGGGCCGGCGCGGCCCGCATGTAAGCGTAAAACGTAAGGTGGCGCGGCTCGAACACGCCGAGCGCCCTGGCCGCCTGTTCCAGACAGAAGCGGCGCGCTTCGTCGGGGGTGACGGGCGTGGTATCCACCCACTCCGGCAGCACCCGCTCCCGGACATCATACACGCGCTGGAAGTTCACCCGGTCGGCTACCATCAGATCACCCCAGGCGAACAGCACTTCCAGCGCCACTTTGGGCGGCTTCCAGTCGTACCACGCGCCGCGCTGCGGGCCGTCGTACGCAAAATCCCCGACGCGCAGCCCGCCTTCCGAACGGATGCGCTCCAACGTCTGCGCCGCTAGTTCGCGGTGGCCGTCTTTGCTCAGCCATTCATGAAAGCCGGGGTTGTAGCTGATGCTCGTGTCCGCCCGCCAGCGGTGGTAGCGGTAATGTTCCAGCGGGATGATGCTGGCGGCATGTCCCCAACCTTCATAAAGCCTGCGCCGACCGGCGGTGTAAATCAGCTTATGGAAGTCGTCGAGGTCATACGAGCCGAAGCGCGCCCACAGGGTCAGGTAATGGGCGCGGTTGACGACATGCAGCGTATCAATCTGCACGTAACCGAGCGCCGTCGTCAGATCGAGGATGGCGTCGGGCGTGGGGGCGGGCGACGCCGGGCTAGGCGCGGTGAGGCGCTGGACGTGCAGCACCGCCGCGCGGAGCGCCGCGAGCGGGTAGACCGGGCCGGGAGCTTTCTTCGCCATACGCGTCCTCTGCTGCGACAGTCCCTGCCCCTATCCACAGGGGGCAGGGATGCGGTCAAAATCTCAGACGTAATCGGCGTAATAATCCTGCACGACGATGTGCTGATCGCGCGGGGGGCGCATGTAATGCTGATCTGCCGGCGGGCGCGGTGGCAGCGAAATCACCTTCGGAATCACATCCTCATATGGAATCATGTGCAGAATGTGCCGGATGCAGTTCAGCCGGGCGCGTTTTTTATCGTCCGATTCGATCTGATACCAGCGCGCTTCGGGGATGTCGGTATGGGCGAACATGGTGTCTTTGGCTTTGGAATATTCGACCCACCGCTCGCGGCTTTGCAAGTCAATCGGGCTGAGTTTCCAGCGCCGGGTGGGGTCCTTGGCGCGCGCCTGGAAGCGGCGCTCCTGCTCCTCGTCGCTGACGGACAGCCAGTATTTGAGCAGGACAATGCCGGAACGCACCAGCATACGCTCAAATTCCGGGCAGGAGTGTAAAAATTCCCAGTATTCGTAATCGGTGCAAAAACGCATCACGCGCTCCACGCCGGCGCGGTTGTACCAGCTTCGATCAAAAATCACGATCTCCCCGGCGGCAGGCAGGTGAGAAACGTATCGCTGGAAATACCACTGCGTGCGCTCCCGGTCGGAGGGCGTGCCAAGCGCCACCGTCCGCACGCCGCGCGGGTTTAGCGGTTCGGTGATGCGCTGGATGAGGCCGCCTTTGCCCGCCGCGTCGCGCCCCTCGAAGATCAGGACGACTTTTAAACCTTTCTCTTTAATCCAGTATTGCAGCTTGACCAGCTCGAATTGCAGCCGGATCAGCTCCTTTTCATAAAATTTGCTGTCGAACGATTTATCTTTCGGTTTGGATTTTTTGGGCGGTTTGGCCGAATCGGTTTTGCGGTCTTCAATGATTAAATCATGGTCGTCGGACCCGTCCTTTTGCTGTGCCATCGGTTTAACCTCTCTGCTGCACCCTTTTTAGAGACGCTGCTCGAAGCAGTTTACCTATAAGTATATCCAAAATGAGACAGAAAGGACTCGCGTATGACTCCCTTTCGCGCGGCATTAAACCGCCTGGCGGAACTGGATGTGTCCGGCGTGGCGCGCAGCTACGACCTGGCGGCGCTGCCGGCACGGCTGAACCGGGCGCAGCTTCCGGCGCTGCTGGTGCTGCCCGGCGAAGATCGCCCCCTGTTCGGCGCGGCGGGTGAAGGATTCCGCGCCAGCGCCTTCAGCGGCGGCCCGAAAACGGTCGTCTACCGCCCGACTCACCTGCTGCTGGTCGCGCCGGTGCGGGCCGGTTGGGGCGCGCGGGCGCACCTGCCCCGGCTGGCCGACCTGATAGACGCTTACTTCAGCGCCCTGTCGGACGCGCCCACGCTGGACGGGGCGCTGCTGGAGCCGGCCTCGGTGCAGATCGAGCCGGGGACGTTCGATTACGGCGGTGTGGCCTATCACGGCTGCGCCTTCCGCCATACATGGGTGGTGGAGGGATGAGTGCTGGGTACTGAGTGCTGAGGATTGAGTATGGCACGTTTAATGTCCACATAGGCTAAGGACCGGCAGCCAATGGAGATAAACGGAAAGAATGAGCCGGATAGACAGTGGGCTTAAGCCCACTGGCAACGGGCTGAAGCCCGCTGTCGGCTGAAGCCCGCTGGCAGTATGCAGATTAAGCGGGTTCATGTACTAACGACTGGAGACTACCACTATGACCACCTATATCGTCGGCATAGATTTTGACAGTGACGGCGCGTTCACCGACATCAGCGCCGATGTGCTGGCGCTGGACTGGCGCTTGGGGCTGGCCGCGCCGTATGAAAGCGCCGCTGCGCCCTCCGCCGCGCGCATCACCGTCCGCAGCCCCGCCGGCGCGTACTCGCCGGAGCGAACGCCGCTGTACCCCGGCACGCCGGTTCGCATCCAGAGCGCCGATGGCGCAGCCGTTCGCACGCATTTCACCGGCCTGGTGCGGTCAGTCGAGCCGCAGCCGGGCGACCAGGGCGCGCGCACCGCCGTCATTCACGCGCGCGGCCTGGAGTTCGACCTGGACGAGTGCCGGATTCGCCTGCCGCCGCTGGTGAACACCCGCGCCGATGCTGTGATCGCCGCCGCGCTGGACGCCGCGCCGCTGCGCCGCCCAGTGCTGAAAGGCCGCTGGCTGGTGGGGCGCGCCGGCCACAGCGAACTGGGGACGAATACCCGGCTGCCGGGACTCGCGCTGCCGCGCAGCCTGGAAACCGGCAAAACCGCCCTGGCTTATGTGGGCGACACCTGGGGCGACGGCATCCCGGCGGGCGAGGCCGTGCGGCAGGCCGCTGAAGCCGAACGCGGGCGGTTTTTCATCAGCCGCCAGGGGACGGCGGTTTTTTACAACCGCCACCACCTGCTTAAAGACCGGACGCCGCAGGCGGTTTTCGCCGATGATATGGACGGCCTGGCCTACAGCTACGGTGCGGGGCTGGTCAGCCGGGTGCGGGTGCGTTTCAGCCCGCGCGTGGTCGGCGCGGCGGAGTCGGAACTATGGGCGCTGGGCGAACCGCACCGCTTGCCGCCGGGTTTCAGCCGCATCATCGCGCGATTTGTCGAAAGCGACGGCCGCCCAATGGGTGCGCTGGAGGTTCTGCCGCCGGCGCGCGGGGTGGATTTTTCCGCCAGCAGCGCCGCCGACGGAAGCGGCGCGAACCTGAGCGACCAGGTAACGGTTATGCTGCGGGCTGCCGGGTTCAGCGCCGCCGAACTGGACATCCACAACCGCGCGGTAGGGCCGGTTTATCTGTGGGCGCGGCTGCGCGGCACGCCGCTGTACCAGGGCGACCCGCTGGTGGTGGAGCGGGTAAATCTTTATGGGCAGGCGGTTTACGGCCTGGAAAGCCTGGATTTCAACCTGCCGGCGCTCGACTCGGCGGCGCAGGCCGACCAGCTGGCGCGCTACGAGCTGGCCCGGCGCAATCTGCCGCGCGGCGTGGCCGCCAGCCTGACGCTCAGCAGCCCGGCGCACCGCCCGCACATCCTGGCGCGCACCCTGTTCGACCGCATCACCATTCGAGAGGCGCAGACCGGCCAGGACGCCGACTACTTCATCGTGGCCGAGGCGCACCGCGTTGGCCTGGGCGGCGCGCGCCACGAAGTAACCTGGACGCTGGAAAGCGCCGAAGCCAATGCCTTCTGGCTGCTGGGCGTCAGCCGCCTGGGGCGCGATACCGTTGTGGCCTATTGAGGCCGGAAGTTGAATGATGGAGGGACGATGACCGCTGTATGGACGCCGCCGATCACCTGGCTGGTTGACCAGCTGGTGACGGAGCAGGACTTAAACGAGCAGGTGCGCGATAACCTGGAATTTCTCTACGCCGGGCTGGTGGGGTACATCCTCATCCGCGACGAAAAAACGCAGGGGACGGACGGCGGCACGTTCAGCGCCGGGGCGTGGCAGACGCGCGACCTGAACGCCATCAAAAGCGACGCCGGCGGCCATGCCGCGTTGGCCGCCAACCAGATCACGCTGGCCGCCGGGACTTACCGCTGCCGGATTCAATGCCCGGCCTACCAGGTGGCGAAACATCAGGCGCGGCTGTACAACGTCACCAACGGCCTGACGCTGGCGCTGGGATCGTCGCAGCGCGTGGCGACGGCGGCGGGCGTGGCCGTCCCCAGCATCATCATCGGGCGTTTTACGCTTGCTGCCCCAAAAGTGCTGGAAGTGCAGCACCGCTGCGAAACCACTATGTCCGCCAGCGGTTATGGCATCGCTGCCAATCTGGATGTTGAAGTATATACGATTGCCGAGTTCTGGAAGGAGTTCTGATGGCCGATTTACGCGAGGTGGATATTCGCCTGATGCTGGCGCGGCTGCGCCCCGGCAGCGCCTATCACTGGCGCGGCGGAGAGGGTTATGCAGCCATCGGCGAATGGCGCGACCCGGCCACCCAAAAACCGACCGAGGAGGAAATTCTGGCCGAGTGGGCGCGCTATCAAAACGAGCAGGCGGCGCGCAAAACCGCCGATGATGCCCGGCGCGACAAACTCGCCCAACTGCGGGCCGAAAATGCTGCCGATCTGGATGCGGCGAAGTTCGGCGGTGAAACGCCGCTGGGCGAGCTGGCGCGCAAGCTGGCCTGGCTGGAACAGGAAATCCGCGATTTACGAAACGAGAGGTAAAAGGAGGCACGATGAACGACGAAAAATGGCTGCGCCGTCCAGTGATTGATCCGCTGCTGCTGGCGCTGCGCTCGCGGCGGGTGATGGTGGCGCTGTCGGCGCTGCTGGTGGGGGCGCTGACGCTGGCGCTGCCGGAACTGGCGGCGGTGCGCGGCGAACTGCTGACGCTGGTTATCACGCTGGCGCTGGCGGTCATCGGCGGTTATTCGGTGGAGGACGCCGCCCGCGCCGGGCGGGAACGCGCCGCCCAGCCGCCAGAAGACCTGCGCGAACTCATCAAAGACGCGCTGGCCGGGCTGGTGGATGAGGTGGGCAAAAAGGCGTAGGATTTGCGACGCCGGCGGGCGGCCTGTTCGGGCTGCTCGCCGTTTTTTGATTCCCGGCGCGGCGCGTCCTCCGACTTTGGGCGGATTTATGGCGTGCAAGGGTTGACAGTCTGTATTCAATATGATAGGCTTATATTGAATATAGGTCATATACACAAAATGTCTGAGGGGATATGGGTCGAAAATACGAATCGCGCCGCCGGATTGAAAGCGCCGAACGCACCCGGTCGGCCATCGTCGAAGCGGCGGTGAAGTTACACGGCCAGGGCATCACGCAGCTGGCCGCCATCGCCGAAGAAGCGGGCGTGTCGCTGCCGACGGTCAGCAAACACTTCCCCACGCGCGAGGATTTGTTCGTGGCCTGCACCCGCCATGTGGCGGAAAACCTGGACTATCCCTCGCCAGAGGCGCTGGCTGCCATCCCTGACCCCACCGAACGCGCTGCCCAGATCGTGCGGCAGGTTTACGCGCTGCATGAGTCCACTTTCGGGCAGGTCTGGACGGGCTACCGTCTGGAGGATGAGTCGGCGGCGCTGGCGCGGGCGATTGCCGAGCAGGAGCGGTTCGTCGGCCTGATGGCCGGGGCGCTGTTCCAGGGCGGCGGGACGGGCAGCCCGGCCTACGGCTTTGCAGTGGCGCTGCTTAGCCCGCTGACCTACCGGGCGCTGCGGCTGAAGGGCTGCCTGAGTTTCGAGCAGGCCGTCGAACAGACGACGCGGGCGCTGGTCAGCCTGCTGCCGGCAGGGTGAAAAATAGACCAGACAGACATTATTACAGGTTTAATGTTTCAAGCGTTTGTCCCCGGATGCGGACGACCTCAAAACGGGAGGAGATTTATCATGCAGGAACGTAGAGAACACGTGGTTATCATCGGCGGCGGCTTCGGCGGGTTATACGCCGCCCGGCAGCTTAAAAATGCGCCCGTAGACATCACCCTGATTGACCGGCGCAACCATCATCTGTTCCAGCCGCTGCTGTACCAGGTGGCGACCGGCGCGCTGTCGCCGGCGGATATCGCCACACCGCTGCGGGGACTGCTGAAAAACCAGGCCAATGCGCGGGTGCTGCTGGGGGAAGTGGTCGGTTTCGACCTGGCTAACCGGCGGGTGATCCTCAGCGACGGCGAGGTGGGTTACGATACGCTGATCGTGGCCGCTGGGGCGGGCAATAACTATTTCGGCAAACGGGAATGGTCATCCAGCGCGCCGAGCCTGAAAACACTGGAGGACGCCACCACCATCCGGCGGCGCATCCTGTCGGCCTTTGAAACCGCCGAACGCCTGGATAACCCGGAAGCCGCCCGGCCGTGGCTGACTTTCGCCATCGTGGGCGGCGGGCCGACCGGCGTCGAGATGGCCGGGGCGCTGGCCGAGATCGCGCACGAAACGTTCAAACGCGAGTTTCGGAACATCAACACCGCCGACGCGCGCATCGTCCTGGTTCAAAGCGGCGATCGTCTGCTGCCAACCTACCCGCCGGAACTGTCCGCCAGCGCCGCCGCCGCCCTGGAGCGCCTGGGCGTGGAAGTGGTTACTGGCGCGCGCGTGACGGACATAAACGCGGAAGGCGTGACGCTTTCTCGCGGGGACGCGAGCGAGTTTTTACCGGCGCGCACCGTATTATGGACGGCGGGCGTGAAGGCGTCGCCGCTGGGCAGGGCGCTGGCACGCGCAACCGGCGCGGCGCTGGATCGCAGCGGGCGCATCAGCGTCGAACCCGACCTGACGCTGCCAGGGCATCCCGAAATTTTCGTCGTCGGGGATATGGCGACATTCTCGCACCAGACCGGCCAGCCCCTGCCGGGCGTGGCGCAGGTGGCGATCCAGCAGGGGCGTTATGCCGGGCGGCTGATCGCGCGGCGGCTGCGCGGCAAAAACCTGCCGCCTTTCCGCTACTGGGACAAAGGCAATTTGGCGACCATCGGGCGCGGCGCGGCGGTGGCCGACCTGGGGCGGCTGCGCTTCTCCGGCCTGATCGCCTGGCTGCTGTGGGTGGGCATCCACCTGATGTACCAGGTCGAACTGGAAAATAAGGTGCTAGTGTTTGTGCAGTGGCTGTGGAACGCCGTCACGCGGGGGCGCTCGGCGCTGCTCATCACCAACCTGGAACTGCCGGCCAGCGTCCGCTCATCCTACGATACCGGAACCTGGCCGCAGGTGAGCTAAGAGTTTATCCATAAACCCACCAGACAGTGGGCTTAAGCCCACTGTCGCTTAAGCCCACTGTTCGGCTATCAGATCAATCGGTTTGTGGATAGGTTCTAAACCATCATGCCGATTTTGCTCTGAAAGCCTTCCGGTTAGCGCCGGGAGGCTTTTTTTTGCTGCGCCATCGTTATAAAACTCCGACTATAAGCCTATTGAATCACCCATCGGTTGAGTTTCGTGCGCTTAAAGGCTGTGTTATACTGGCGATTATGAGGTACGAAACGGACGAACCGCCGGAATGGGTGGTGAAGGCGCGGGCGCGCGGCCTGGGACCGGCGCTGAGCCTGGCGCTGGATTTGCTGGAGCCGCTTGGCCCGCTGGGGGCGCAGATCGTATGGATGGCCCAACCGGCGCTGGGGCTGCTGGTGGGGCGCGCCGCCCTGGGCGGGCTGGCGCGGGCGCTGGAAGAACCGGGCGGCGTGGAGCGGCTGCGGGCGCATCTGGAGGATTAGATCGCCGCGTGTGGGGTCGGAGGACGATGTGGACGGCACAACCCAGGTCATCACGATACTGATTTTGCTGCTGACAATGGCGGTCAGCGTGGTCGTGACGCAGTTCATCCGGCGGCGGCGCACCCTGGCGGCGCTGCGTCCCATCGCGGCTTATCAGGCTATTCCGCTGCGGGTGGGCGAGGCGATTGAAGCCAACAGGCCGCTGCACGTCTCGTTCGGCCATGCCAGCCTGGGCGGGGATAATACCCTGCTGGCGCTGGCGAGCGCCGAACTTTTTTATCAGGCGGCAGCGCGGGCGGCCATCGGCGCGGCCCCGCCGATTTTGACCATGAGCGATACGACGGCCATCCCGCTGGGGCAGGATACGCTGCGCCGGGCCTACCAGTCGCGCGGGCTGCTGGAACGTTATCCGCGCGGGCGGGTGCGCTGGTATCCGGCGGGGGCGCGTTCGCTGGCGTTCGCCGCCGTGCTGACGGCCACCCTGGGCGACGACCGGGTGGCAAGCAGCGTGCTGGTCGGCAGTTTTGGCCCAGAAGTGGCGCTGGTGGCGGAAGCCGCCGCGCGCCGCGACCAGGGCGTGATCGCGGCCAGTGACCAGCTGGCCGGGCAGGCGGTGGCCTTCGCGCTCTCCGACGAACCGCTGATCGGCGAAGAAATTTTCACCGCCGGGGCGTACCTGGGCGAGTCGGCTTCGCAGGTGGGTTTGGTGGTGACGCTGGACGTGCTGCGCCTGCTGTTGATTCTGGCTATGTTGGTTCCGACGGCCATCGCGGTCGGCGATGCGATTCTGGACGGGCGCTTTAGCGCGGCCATCACGCGGCTGCTCGGAGGGGGATAACGTTTATGCGGCGTCTTGGGGCAGTCATCACATCGGCGCTGGTGATCGGCATCGGCCTGCTGACGGTGGCCGGGCTGGTGGTCGGCGGCGACCTGGGCTGGTTATCGGCCATCGTGGAGGCGTTCCGAATCCGGGACATCAGCGGCATTTTCCTGCAGCTGGCGGCCATCACGGCGGCCACCACCATCCTCATTGGCATTCTGAACCTGCTGGCGGTGCATCTGCGGCGGGTGGGCCGGCGCGAAAAAGGCTGGGCTTACAGCCTGCTGCTGGTGATAAGCGCGCTGGGGGTGATTATCCTGGCCGTTCTGGAACGCGCCGGCGTGCTGGCCGGCGAGCCGCCGCTGACGACCATCCTGTTTGAAAGCGTCCAAGTCAGCATCGAGTCGGCGCTGGCCGGGCTGGTGCTGTTCGCGCTGGTTTACGGCGCGTACCGGCTGATGCGGCGCGGCGTCACCTGGCCGAAGCTGCTGTTTGTGCTGGCGCTGCTGGTCATGCTGCTGGCGGCGCTGCCACTGCCGGGGCCGGGGCTGCTGGCGAGCGTGCGCGACTGGCTGATGGCTGTGCCGGTCAGCGCCGGGGCGCGCGGGATTTTGCTGGGCATCGCCCTGGCGACGGTTGTCACCGGGGTTCGGGTGTTAATCGGGCTAGACCGCTCGTACAGGGAATGAGCGATGACGGACGATTTTAACCAACTGCGGCCTCCGAACGATTTTGAGGATGACAGCGGCGACGAACTCGACTGGCTGTCCGACGTGCCAGAACAGCCGGGCGAAAAACCGGGCGACCGGCTGGGTTTTACCGGCGAGCTGGCCTGGCGTCAGGATGTGGAAGGGGCTTTCGAGGAACAGCAGCCGGGTTTTGCCGACGAGCTGGACTGGCAGAGCGAAGACCAACCGGAGGTAGAACCCGGCGGGGAAAACGACCTGCCGGACTGGCTGACGCCCTTCGCGCAGGGAACGCCCGCGCCGGATGAACCGCCGTCTGAGGACGTGCCGCCCTGGCTGGCCGGTTTTGGCGAAGAAGCGGTGGAGGAAGAAGCCGCGCCGGTGGGGGACGTGCCGCCCTGGCTGCGGGAGGACGCCGAGGAGATATTCGGCCAGAGCGCCGCGCCGGAGGAGAACCAGGTCAGCGACGGCGACATCCCGCCCTGGCTGGCCGGTTTTGAGGAAGAAACAGCGGCGGAAGCCGGTAAAGTCCCGGTTGTGGACTGGCTGATGCAGCCCGACGAGACGCCCGATTTCGATGAGGATGATCTGTTCGGCGGGCTGGACGAGGCGCTGGGTATCGCGCCCGCCGCCGAGCCGCAGCCGCCCGCCGGATTGGACGCTTATTTGGTCGAAGAAGTGGTCGAGGATGATTTTTTCGACCAGCCTGCCGAAAAAGAAGAACCGGCCATTGTAGAGGCGGCAGCCGCCGAGTCGGAAGCCGAACAGGCCGATTGGTTGGCCGGGCTGGATTTGACGCCCGAACCGGCAGCCGAAGCCCTGGATGGCTGGTTTGCTGAGGCAGAATTTGAACAGGACGTATTAGCGGATGAACCGGCGGAAGCCGGAGAAGTGCCGGACTGGCTGGCCGAAGCCGCGCCGGCCGCCGAAGAAGGCGCGCCCAAAGACATTTTTGCGGAATTGGGGCTGCCGTCGCCGGAAACCGGCTACGAATTCCTCGACCAGCCGGAAGGCGAGTGGTTTGCGGAAGAACCCTCTCCCGGCGCGTCGCCCGGCTGGCTGGAAGAACTGGGCGAGGTAGACCTGACGCAGCTTGAACCGGAAGCCGCCGAGCCGGAAGCCGAACCCGCCGACGCCGATTTCCTGGCCGAACTTCAGCAGGCCGCGCCGACTTTTGATACCGGCGCCTCTGCCCTGGACGACCTGGAAAGCCTGCTGGCGTCTTACGAAGCGCCGGCAGCCAACACGGGCGACGGGGCGCTGCTGGATACGCGGGTGGATATTGACCGGCTGCTGTCCGACGAAGACCTGGAGCAGATCGCGGCGCGGCGGTCGGCCCGGCAGAGACCGGAAATCAGCCCCGACGCGCCGGAGTGGTTGAGCGAGATGGGGCTGTCGGTCGGCGAGGTGTCGGCGGCGGCCATCCTGCGGAAACAGTCGCAGGACGAGCGCCCGCTGGATGAACTGGACGAGCGCCTGTTAGCTCTTCATGAAAGCGGCCTGGAACTGACCGCCGCGCCGGAGGAAACCCCGCCCGCCGACCTGAAAAGCCTGCTGCCGGGGGTGACGCAGTTCATCCCGCCGGCCCCCATCAAAACCGGCGCGACCGGCATCGCCGGCGAACTGGCGCTGACGCCGGAACAGGCTGGCAAAGTCAGGCTGCTGCGTTCGCTGGCGGCGGTGGACGAAGAAACCGCCGGGGTTAGAATGCCGTCGGCGATTGACCTGACTTACGAAACGCCCAGTTTTGCGGACATCCTGGCCGAAGAAGGCGAAGAAGAAACACCTCTGCCGGAAGAGGCCGAACCCGCGCCCGCCGCGCGCCCAACGCGCCGCCGGGTGAAGGTCGGGCGGCTGGTGATGGCGCTGTTGATTACGGCGGCAGTTGTGCTGCCGTTTGTATTCGGGCCGCTGCGCGTGGGCGACCTGCCGCCGCAGCAGTTCGCGCCCGGCAGCCGCCAGCAGATCGCCTTCGACCGGGTGGACGCTCTGCGCCCCGGCGATCTGGCGCTGGTGGCGGCGGAATACGGGCCGACCGGCGCGGCGGAACTGGACGGCCTGACCGAAGCCCTGCTGCGCCACATCCAGGGGCGGGGCGCGCGCCCGGTCATCGTCAGCACCAACGCGCTGGGGCTGCTGCACGTCCAGGCCATCGGCCAGCGGTTGGGCGGCGGCCCGGTGCTGGTGCGTTATCTGGCCGGGGGTGTGGTGGGGCTGCGCGCTTTTGGCGGCGATGCAGCGCGCTTTCTCGCCACCGACATCAACGGACGGGCGACCAACCTGGACGTGGACTCGCTGCGTGATTTTGCGCTGGTGGTGGTGATCGCCGAGCGCGCTGAAGACCTGCGCGCCTGGGCGGAGCAGATCGCGCCGCTGACCGGTGCGCCGCTGGTGGCGGCATCCGGCTTTTCTGCCGCGCCGCTGGTCGAACCTTACACACTGTCCGGTTCGCCGGGGGCGGTGGCCGGCATTCGCGGGCTGCTGGTGGGGTACGCCGATGCTTACACTTACCACGCCCGGTTAAACGCGCTGTCCCCGGCGGATGTGCCGCCCCCAGCCGAAACCGAAACCGCCGAGCCAACTCAAACGCCCATCCCGCCAACGGCGGAAGCGACCACCGCGCCTGAAGCGGCACCCGAAAGCACTAAAGAAACCCCAGAAGCTGCCGAAACGCCCGAAAGCACCGAGGAAACCCCGGAAGCTGCCGAAACGCGCGAAAGCGCCGAAGAAACCCCGGAAACTCCGGCTGCGCCCGAACTGGTCATCTTTGGGGTGGTGCGCGCCGATCAGGCCGTTAACGTGCGCGAAGGGCCGGGGCGGACGTTCACGCCGGTGGCGTCGGTCAGGCCGCGCGAGCAGGTGCAGATTATTGGCCGCAGCGGCGACCGCCTGTGGCTGTTAATCCGCCTGGAGGATGGGCGGGAGGGCTGGATCTCGTCGGACTTGATCGAGATCGCAGAGCCGCCCACGCCCACGCCGGAACGCTTGGACGACCCGAACGCCATCGTGGCGCTGGTTTCCGACTCGCTCCGGTGGGGTGTGCCGGAAGCGCCCGCGCAGCAGGCCGCGCCTACGCCCGCGCCGGAGCTGCGTTATGGGGCGGAACGCTGGTACAGCATGACCCTGGGGCTGATCGTCATCATCGCCGTGATCGCGCTGGGGACGGTGGGGACGATTTTGAGCAGTCTGTTCAGAAGGAGACGGCGTTGAACGCGGAACAGATCGGGCTGTGGGCGGGTTTTGTCTTCACGCTGATGATCTTCAGCTACATCCTGGGCGATAACGTCCTGTACCGGCTGGCAGTGTACGTCTTCGCCGGCCTGGCGGCGGGTTACATCACCCTGGTGACGGTGGAGGGTGTGCTGCTGCCCTGGCTGCGCGGCACGCTGCTGTCGCCGGATGCGGTCGGCGTGGGCGGGCAAATTCTGGGCATTGTGCCGTTTGTGCTGGGGCTGCTGCTGCTGTTAAAAGGTTCGCCCCGGCTGGGGCCGCTGGGCAACATCGCCATCGCTTTTATCGTCGCGGTCGGCACGGCGGTGGCGCTGGTCGGCGCGATCACCGGGACGCTGCTGCCGCTGGCCGCCGCGACCGGAAGCGGCGTGCGGATTGACCTGGTGAACGGGTTTTTGATTTTCATCGGCATCAGCAGCACGCTGGTTTATTTCCAGTATTTAGCGCGGCGGCAGCCGGGCGGTGAGGTGCGCCGGGGGCTGGTCGTGCGGGCGATTGGCGCGCTCGGCCAGGGCGTGGTGGTGGTTACGCTGGGGGCGATTTACGCCGGCGCGATTTTGACCAGCCTGACGATTTTTAGCGAGCGAATCGGCTTCATCCTGGCGCGGATCACGGGGGGGTAAACGATGGCGGGTTCGATCCTGGCGGTAGACTTCGGCAATGTAAGCACCCGCGCCGTATTGATTGATCTGGTCGAGGGCAGCTACCGGCTGATCGCCCGGTCGTCCACGCGCACCACGCTGGATTTTCCCGCCGGGGATGTGCGGGTGGGGCTGCGGCGAGCGGTCGAACGGCTGACCGACGTGACCGGGCGTAAGCTGGCGGCCCCCGACGGGCGAATCATCACGCCGGAGCAGCCCGACCGCTCCGGGGTAGATCATTTTGTCGCCACGACCAGCACCGGGCGACCGCTGCGGACGGCCATCCTGGGGCTTGTGCCGGACGTAAGCATCGCCAGCAGCTTACGCGCCGCCGCCGGGACTTACGTACAGATCGTGGATACGTTGAGCCTGGATGACCGGCGCTCCGACGAAGACCGCCTGAATGCTTTGCTCGCCAGCCAGCCGGACTTGATTTTTATCGCCGGTGGGACGGAATACGGCGCGCGTGAGCCGGTGTTAAAGCTGGCGTCCCTGGCGCGGCTGGCGATTCAACTGGTGCAGCAGGGCGGCAACAAACCGGCGGTGTTATATGCCGGCAACAGTGATCTGGCGCCGCAGATTCGCGCCCTGTTCGAGCGGCTGACGCCGGTATTCATCGCCCCCAACGTGCGGCCTTCGCTGGATGATGAGCAGTTGGAGGCGGCGCAGCTTCAGCTTGCGCGCGCTTTTGACGCGCGGCAGGCGCGGCGCGGCGGCGGCTTCGAGGCGGTAGGCGGTATGACGCAGCTCGGCGTGATGCCGACGGCGCAGGGTTACGATCTGATCGTGGATTACCTGGGCAAAACCATACCGGGCGATGTACTGGCGCTGGACATCGGCAGCGCGGCCAGCACGCTGTCGGTTTCGATCAACCGGCAGGTGACGACCACCATTCGCACCGACATCGGCCTGGGACACAGCGCCGAAAGCCTGCTGGAACTGGTAGGCGAAGCGGCAGTGGAGCGGTGGCTGCCGTTCGCGCCCGGCAAAAACCAGCTTCGCCATTATACGCTTAACAAAACGCTGCGCCCCGTGACCGTGCCGGAAACCCTGAAAGGGCTGTACATGGAACACGGCCTGCTGCGGGCCGGCGCGCGGGCGCTGCTGGAGGCGGCGCGCCCCACCTGGCCGGGCGTCCGCGCAGGGGCGCAGCCGTCCTTCGGCCTTATCATCGGCGCGGGCGCGGCCCTGACGCGCACCGGACACCCCGGTTATAACGCGCTGCTGCTGCTGGACGCGGTGCAGCCGACCGGCGCGGCGGCGCTGATGGCCGACTCAAACGGGCTGGTGGCGGCGCTGGGGGCGCTGGCCCCCGTCAACCCGGAAGCGGTTGTGCAGGTGTTGGACAGTTTGAGCCTGGAACGCCTGGGGACGTGTTTCAGCGTCAGCGGTTATCCCGCGCCCGGCAAAACGGCGCTTAAGGTGAAAATCACCACCCTGGACGGCCAGACCATTCGCCACGAAGTCCCCGGCGGGCATATCTGGGTGTATCCCGCCAGCACCGGGCAAACCGTCCGCGTCGAGGTGAGCGCCGGGCGCGGGCTGAAGATCGGTGGCCGCGCCCGGCTGCGGATGGAAGCTGAGGGCGGGTTGGTCGGGTTGATCTTCGACGCGCGCGGGCGACCGCTGTCCCTGGCGGACAGCCCGGAGGGTCGGGCGGCGCAGATGCCGCTGTGGGTGTCGGAAATCACCGGCGACCCGCTGCGAGAGATCACAGACGCGGGCGAAGAATTTGCAGAAGCCGTCACGCGCGCCGAGCCGTCCCGTCCGGGGCGCGCCAGGCCGCTGAAGGCACTGAAGCCGATTCGTGAGCGAGGCCGCCGCCGTACCGCGCCGCCGGAATTCGACGAATCGGAAGATGATACGCTGGACGAACTGGACAAACTGCGGCAGTAGCCGGCATCGAGAGGGCTGACCATGCTGTTTTATCCTGACCAGCGGCATATGCTGGATTTAACCACCATCCGCCGGGAGCGGCTGCTGCCCGCCGAGGCGTTGGGCGGCGTGGAAGTCGCCGAAGGGGCGGGCGTCAACCTGCGCGACATCGTGGCGCGTGGGTTGGTCCCGTCGCGTTATGTGATGGTGCCGGCGGCTGAATTTTTCCGCCTTAAGTCCCCCGCCGACCTGGAAGATTTGCTGAATGTACAGCCCGGCAGCGCCGTTGAAAAAGGCGCGGCGCTGGCGACCCGCAAAAACCGGCGGCTGCTTTCGCCGGTGGAGGGCGTGGTGGCCTACATCGGGGAGGGCCTGATCGTCATCCAGCAGTCCCCGCGCGAGGTGGTGGTCGAAGCCGGCCTGGAAGGCCAGGTCATCAGCCTGATAGCGGGGCGCGGCGTAGTCATCGAAGCTGCCGGCGCGCTGCTGCAAGGCGTGTGGGGCAACAACCGCCGCGCGGTTGGCGTGCTGCGCCTGGAGCCGGAAGACGGCATCGAAACCATCGAGGGAGACGAACTGAATACCCTCTACCGGGGTGCGGTCGTCGTTACGCGGCGTCCCCTGCGGGAAACCGGGCTGCTTATCATGGAAGACCAGGGGTTTGTCGGCATCATCGCCCCTAGCATGGAGGCGGATTTGATCGAACCAGCGCTTAACGCCGGCGGCGCGATCATGCTGACGGAAGGCTTTGGCAGCACCCGGATGAGCGCCACCATCGCCGCCATGCTGACCGGTTTTGCCGGGCGGCAGGCCACGCTGGACGCTTTTTTGCCCAATCGTTGGGAAGCGCGGCGGCCAGAGGTTATTATTAATCCGGCATCGCGGAGCGGCGGGCGACCACCGCGCCCCAACCCGGACCTGGCGCTCCAGATCGGCACACAGGTTCGGTTGACGCGCGCCCCCAATGCCGGGCAGGTGGGCAAAGTGGTCAATTTGCCAAAAACGCCCTATCTGTTAGACAATGGACTGCGGGTGCGGTGTGCGCAGGTGGAGCTGCTGACCGGCGAGCGGGTGATGACGCCGCTGGTTAACCTGGAAGTGTTTGGTCGCTAACGGCAGGCGCCTCGAACCAGAGGGGAGAAGACATGACTTTCAACCGACGAGACCTGGAAGATGACGATTTTAACTTCGACGACTTCGGCGACGAAGCGGACGATAATGGTGGAACGTTTGATTTTGGCGATGAGCCGGAGGACATCGGCCTGGACGATGAGCAGGGCTTCAATTTTGAAGAAGATATGCCGCTGATTGAAGAAGAAGGCGAGGAAGGCGGCGGCCCCAACCGCACCTTCATCATCATCGCCGCTTTGATGATCGGCTTGTTCGTCATCGGCCTGATCGTTGTGCTGGTGTTGGTGTCCCGCCCGCAGGCCCCCACGCCCACGCAGTTAACGGCTACTTTCATCGTGCAGCAGAACGCGACCGTTGAGGCGCAGCTTGTCCTCACGCAGACCGCCGCCGTCATTATCGCCCAGCAGTTGACCGAAACGGCTGCCGTTCCGCCGACCGATACGCCGCTGCCGACCGATACGCCGTTCCCGACGCCGACCGATACGCCCACACTCGACCCGACCGAACTGGCCGCGCAGGCCTTCCAAACCCAGACGGCTTTAGAGCTGACGCAGACGGCGGAATTTTTGCTGACGCCGCCCACGCAGGAGGCGCTGGGGCCGAGCGACGTGGCGCTGACCGCCACCGCCCTGGCGATTTTGCTGGCCCCGCCCACGCCGGGACAGGGCGGCGGCGAGGCGACACCTACTCCCGAAGGACTGGTGCCGACGCCCGGCGCGGTTGTGCCGACGGCGCTGCCGCAAACCGGCTTCTTCGATGATCTGGCGGCGGGCGGCTCGAACATGGGGGCCTTCGCGCTGATGGCGCTGGGGCTGCTGGCCGTGATCGTCGTCTCGCGGCGGCTGCGCGCCACCGACGACAAATAAACCCGCCGGTTGAATTATTTTGATGACCACCCGCAGGGGGGAGGTTTGCCTCGCCCCCTGTTTGTTGTTCCCGCCTCAACCGCTGTGGCCGCTTAACGGAAGATGGCGTCCACCGCCACCTTCAGCGGCAGGATTTTGACGACCACGCGCGTTTCGCGCTCCCGCTGTTCAACCGGATAGATGTCGCCGTAAAAATGCCGTTTGCCGGTGTACAGCCGCGTCAGCCGGTCGGCGTGGGCTTCAGCGTTTTCGGTGGTCATCTCCACGACCGTTCCGCGCACTTCGATCCAGCGGCTGCCGTCGCGGGGGTCAATCACCAGCAGCGTCACGCGCGGGTTGGCGCTCATGTTGCGCCCCTTCTGGCGTTCGAGCGTGGTATTCACCAGCACGTATTGGCCGTCGTAGTCCGCCCAGACGATGCTGTTCTGCGGCTGGCCGTTTGGCATCACCGTTGTCAGCACGCCATGAACGGCTTCGACCAGCAGATCGCAGTGGGATTCCGGGATAGGTTCGCCCATCGTTGTTTATCCTTCGGCCCGGATGCGGGTCGGCCTGATAGTGATTTTGACGGGTTGATACCGCGCCGCCAGTTCGGCCGGCACAGAATCGCCGAAAAAGCGGGCGTTGGGTTTGTTCATATACAGGCGCGTCAGTTCGTCCAGGTGTTCGAGCGCGCCCGTTTCGGTCATCTCCACCACCAGGCCGCGAACTTCGATGTTCCGCAGCGGGCTGCGCGGATCATAAGCCAGCAGCGAAACGTGCGGGTTGGCGCGCATGTTTTTTTCTTTCCGAAAACCGCGCATGGTGTTGATGAGGATGTCGCCGCCGGCGGCATTGCACCACACCGGCGTGGTCTGCGGCTGGCCGTCCGGCATCATGGTCGTCAGCGCCGCGTTGTACGGCCCTTCGATTAAATCTCGGTGGGTTTCTGGAATCACAATCGTCGCCACCGTCGTTATCCTTTCCCCGGCAGGCGAGTGGTTTCATCCAGCTATACGACGGCGCGGGCGCGGCTGTCGCCGCCGGCGGCGGAATCGGGACGAAAATCACCCCACGCGGCTGACAAACCGCGCGGACCAGCTCCCCTCAATGCCCAGCGTAGAAACGAATCAGCGCCGGAGTTTAACCGACGCTCAGGCCGCCGGCGTTTCGTCTTTTTGCGGCGCGGCCAGCCTTTCCCGCGCGGCGCGGAATACCTGCCGGGCAGAGGCCGCGTCCGCCGCCGCCAGCAGCCCCGCCGAAACTTCAAAAGCCAGGTCTTGCGGCAGGGCGCGCACCTGGAACGGGCGGCTGTCGGGCTGCCCCCAGCGTTTGAGCGCGAAACGTTCCCAGCGCGCCAGTTCGTCCAGCGCCGCTTTGCCGGAAGCGCCGGCTTCCAGAAGGCGGTCGCCCTCGCTTTCCTCCTCTGTGTCTCTGAGTCTTTGAGTCTCTGTGTTTTGTTTTTGCGCCGGCATCCCCACCGGCAGCGCACCCCACTCAACCGGCGGCAGGTGATAATAGCGCCGGCGGATTTCGTTGATGCTCAGAATGGGGTAAGCGGTGCGGATGTCGTCCAGCCGCGCCTGCTGGTCAGTGGGGCGGATGTCCTCGAATTCGGCCACGCAGTCGCCCGGCCAGAACGGCAGCAGTTCCTGGGTGATCTTTTGCGCCAGGCGCACCAGTTTGGGCCACAGCGTGCGTTCGATGAACAGCCGTTCGGCCACGCGGGCGTTGGCTTCGGTCGCGTTTTCGCTGATAAGCCCCACCGGGACGCCAAAAACGTTGAGGATTTCGTCGCGGTGTGCCAGCCGCCCCTTAAGGAAGTCCAGTTCGTTGTGGCTGAGGCCGATATTCTGCCATTCGATGCCCCCGCCGCGCAAAAAAGCGGTGCGCCGCTGCGGGCCGCCGTAGCTCTGCCGCCACTCGCTTTTGATGCGCTCGAAGTCGGCGTCGGAGACCGGTTCTTTGATCTGCACGATGCCCGCCGGGACGCCGTTATCGCGCCCGAAAGTGTTTCGATTCCATTCCGCCATTGCCCGGTCGCCGGCAATCGCCAGCCGGGCCGCCTCCAGTGCCGAAAGGCCGTAATAGTCGTTGGCTGGATGCCAGCGTTTGAAGTGCGCCACCTCCTCCGGTTCGAGCGGAATGCGCTGGCCGTCAATTTCGTAGATATAACCGCGCAGATAGCGCGCCGGGTCGGGGATGATGCACATGCGGTCGGGGCGCAGCGGCCAGATTTCGACCGGCACGCCGGACTCGTCCCCGGCCAGAAACCAGTAGGCGCTGCCGGTCAGTTCCAGCGCGCCGATGGTCTGTTCGATCAGCTCAAAGCGGCTGAGGAACGGGTTGGGCGCGTCCAGCAAATCTTCGAGCGGGTGGCGTTCGATTTCGACACGGCGCTCGCCGTCCAGCCGCCGCACGCGCAGCGGCACCAGCGCCGCCGCCTCTGCGATGCGGTTGATCGCCACGTACACCCAGGGCGACTGCTGGTACACCAGGCTGAAGGACTGGGCTTCGGCCAGGTTCGGCCAGCGAAAATCGTTGTGCCGGGCGACGGCGGCCAGATGTGGCGCGGGCCGCAGCCGCCGGTTAAACAGGGTGGACAGCCGTTGGAACATACTTTCACTCCTCACCTGAACATCGCCGGGGCGCGCCTGAGCGCGCGCCTCCGCGAGCGGTCTGTCCTTTCACTATAGGCCATTACCGGCGGCGCAGGGTGAACAAATGTTCAGACATTTGTTGCGTGTTTTTTTGGGGGGGAGATTACAACTTTTCTGCCAGATAATCCGGGCCTGTCCATGTTGACCCATACGTTGGTGTCCACGACTTCAACGACCATTACGCGCCCTTTGCAGCGCGGCCATCGCCATTTTTTCGAGGTCGCCGGTGAGGCCGCCGAAGAAGTTTTCGGGCCAGTCGAGGATTTGGCCGAAGATGTCTACTTTAACGGGGCGAATCGTCGAACCGCTGCTGCCTTTCCCACAAAAGTACATCTTGATGTTTTCCGGCGAGGCAAAGGCGCTTTCCACTTCGGCGATGCGCCGCTGAAGCCGCCGCAGCAGGTGTTCGCTGTGGCTCTCGACGATCCATAACAACTTTCTGGATCGGGCAGAAGCGGAAATCGCCCGACGGTCTCTTTTTGGCGTTCTGTGGCCTCGTATTTATAATGCCCTTCGTTTTGTCTTTCCATGCGGGCAAATATTTAGGGGTCATCACCCGATACAAACGCCCCGCTCGATCTCGAACGGGGCGCTCCATTGTAGACAATTGACTGCCGACTACAAACTTGTGCTGATAATCGTCACCGCACCGTCATCGGCCTGGGAGGCGGTGCGGGCGTATTTCGCCATCACGCCGCTGGTGTAATGCGGCGTGGGCGCCTGCCAGGCGGCGCGGCGGCGTTCCAGTTCCGCGTCGTCCAGTTCTACGCTTAACAGCCGCGCATCCACGTCTATGCTCACTATATCGCCTTCTTGCAGCAGGCCAATCGGGCCGCCGACCATCGCTTCCGGCGCGATGTGGCCGACGCACAGGCCGTGTGTCGCCCCGGAAAAACGCCCATCGGTGATGAGCAGCACGTCGCGGCCAAGCCCCTGCCCGGTGATGGCCGCCGTCACGCCCAGCATTTCGCGCATTCCTGGCCCGCCGACCGGGCCTTCGTAGCGGATCACCACCACGTCGCCGGCTTTGACCTGCTGCGACTGGACGGCCTGCATAGCGTCCTCCTCACGGTTGAAGATGCGCGCCGGCCCGCGATGCTGGCGCGGCTCGCTGCCCTTCAGTTTGATGACCGCGCCATTGGGGGCCAGGTTGCCGCGCAGGATGTACAGGCCGCCGTGATGGCTGATCGGGTCGGCCAGCGGGCGAATCACGTCCTGGCCGGGCGTTTCGACGGCAGAGGCGGCTTCTTCGGCCAGGGTGCGCCCAGTGACGGTCAGCGCGCCGCCGTCCACATAGCCGCCTTCGACCAACCGCTGCGCGATCAGGCGGATGCCGCCGGCTTTATGCACATCCAGAGCGGTGTAGCGCCCGGTCGGTTTAAGGTCGGCGATCAGCGGGGTGCGGCTGCTGATGGCTTCGATATCGTCCAGGCTGAAGGGGATGCCGGCCTCGCGGGCGAAGGCCAGCGTATGCAGCACGCCGTTGGTGCTGCCGCCGGTGCAGGCCACCGCCGCGATGGCGTTTTCCAGCGCGGCGCGCGTGATAATCTGCCGGGGGCGCAGATCCATCTCGATCATTTTGAGGATAAGCTCGCCGCAGCGGAAGGCCACATCGTCTTTGGCATCGGCCATTGCCGGCACGTCGGCCATACCCATCGGGCAGATGCCTATAATCTCGCTGACGGTCGCCATGGTGTTGGCGGTGAACTGCCCGCCGCACGCGCCGGGGCCGGGGCAGGCCAAATCTTCTACGGCTTTAAATTCTTCCCGGCTGATGCGCCCCGCCGCATACGCGCCGATGGCCTCGAACACGTCCTGCACGGTCAGGTCTTTGCCGTTGTAATGGCCGGGCGCAATCGAGCCGCCGTAGAGCATCAGCGACGGCACGTTCAGCCGCAGCAGCGCCATGATCGTGCCGGGGATGGTTTTGTCGCAGGCGGACAGGGCGATGATGCCGTCGAAGTAGTTGGCGCGGCCAATCAGTTCGATGCTGTCGGCGATCAATTCCCGGCTGATGAGCGAGGCTTTCATGCCCTCCGTCCCCATCGTGATGCCGTCGCTGATGCTGATGGTGTTGAACTCCAGCGGCGTGCCGCCGGCGGCGCGGATGCCGGCCTTCATGCGGGCGGCCAGCCGGTTGAGGTGAAAATTGCACGGGCCGATTTCCGTCCAGGTGTTGGCGATGCCGATCAGCGGTTTCGCCAGGTCGTCGTCGCTCAGGCCGATGGCTTTGAGCATGGAACGGGCGGCGGCGCGGTCGTCGCCGGCCAGCAGCGCCCGGCTGCGGGCGTTGAGCGCGGCGAGCTGGTCACGGATGGTGGGTGAGTCGGACATAACAACTGCTCCTGAAAAGTTCCGAGTGTGGGTAAAAACATAACGCAAAGCGCGCGAAGCGGCAAAGACGCGGGGGAAAGCCTAACGCAAAGGCGCAGAAGTTCAGGGGCGCAGAGAAAAAACATAACGCAAAGATCGCAAAGGGGCAGAGGCACGGAGAAAGCTGAAGGGGCTAAAAGGGCTGCAACAAGATTATTAACAGCTCCTTTAGTGGGCTTTCTGCCTGGTTAGCCAGATGGCTTAAGAACCTATCCACAAACCAATTGATCTGATAGCAGAACAGTGGGCTTAAGCCCACTGTCTGGCGGGTTTATGTATACAACGCCTCCCAGGCGACATCGCCGATGGCCTGCGTGAAGGGCGAGCCGTCGCGGGTCATGTTTTCGCGGTTGTACCGGGGGCCGAAACCCTGGGTTTTGAGCGCATGGCAGATTTTGAAAACGAAGGCTTCGTCATCGGCGCGGGCGTAGGATAAAAATACGCGGCTGCGGTGGGGCGGCAGGTCGGACGCAGCTGTATCACCTCTTTAGCATATGAGCGTATGTATTTACAATATGACACAATCATATCATTTGCGCTGTCGGGAAAGGTGAAATCCGGGATGATCGTTTCGTGTCGTAGGGGCGGCGGGCGCGCCCGCTAAAATCACGCCGCTGACCGGCAGCCCCTGGGGAATGGCGGCCTCAAACAGACAGCCCTTGACGTGGCCGGTGATCGGGCAGAACAGCGCCAGGCCGCCCGCTCCACCCTTTGGCGGACAGCGCGTTTCATCCCAAAGCCGGGCGCCAAGTTCCACCCCCCGCCGGACGCGCCGCCGCCCGAACCGGCGTTTAATAAAGACTGTAACGACGTGGCCGGGTATGAGAGGGAAATCATCATGTTGGTGTTATGGCTGGTCTTTATGGGGCTGTTTATCCTGGCGCTGGCGCTGCCGCTGGCGCAGCGATTCGGGTATGCTTATGGTCAGTGGGGCAGCCTGCGCGACATGCTGGAAGGCACGGCGGCGCTGGTGGCGCAAAGCGTCCTGTTCGCGGTTTTTATGGGGTTTGTCGGCGGGTCGCTGCTGGGCGCGGGGGGCGTGCTGCCGTTTGCGCTGGCCGGCGAGGTTTTCAGCCTGCTGGTGCTGGCCGTCCTGGGGACAATCAACGCCGTCCGGTCGCTGCCCGCGCACACACACTTTAACGGCTACGCGCCCAATCTGAGCGAGTGATGCCGAACCGGAAAAACGATTCATGAGGGGCGCACCGACGTGCGCCCCTTTTGCGCTGCAAAAGCGATTTTTACCGCGTCAGTTCGTCCAGCCGGTCTACGTAGCGCGCCAGGACGGCGAAAGTCTTTTCCACCGCTTCCGGCGTCGCCATGTCCACGCCCGCCATCTTCAGCGCGTCAATCGCATACATCGAACTGCCCGCCTTAAGGAAGCGCAGATAATTTTCGACCGCGCCGGGTTTGCCGGCCAGCACGCCGTCGGCCAGGGCGTGCGCCGCCGAAATGCCGGTGGCGTACTGGAAAACGTAGAAGTTCATGTACATATGCGGGAACTGCGCCCAGGTGATGCCCACCCGGTCGCGGTCTACGCCCATCTCGCTGCCGTAGCCTTCGCTGAACAGGTCGGCCATCAGGCCGTTCATCACCTCCGCCGTCAGCCCTTCGCCGCGTTCGGCGCGCTGGTGGACTTCCAGTTCAAACCGCGCCAGCGTGGGCATGATGAAGAAGTAGCGGTGGAAGTTGCTCATGGCTTCTTCGATCAGCGTGATCTGGAAGTCGCGGTCGGTGTTGGTTTTCATCAGGTGATCGCGCACCAGCGCCTGGTTGAAGTTGGAGGCTACTTCGGCAGCGAACATCGAATAATGCGCGTAGATGGTCGGCTGCGTCTGCCAGGTGTAATACGAGTGCATGGAGTGGCCGAGTTCATGCGCCAGCGTACTCATATCCTGCAAGCGGTCGTTATAGCTCATCATGATGAAGGGGAACGTTCCCTGCCAGCCGAAGGAAAACGCGCCCTGGCGTTTGCCCTGGTTGGGATAGATGTCCACCCACCGCTGTTCCAGGCAGCCGCGCTGTAGCGTAGAGACATACTCCTCACCGAGCGGTCTCATGCCCTGGCTGACCCATTCCACCGCCTGCGTAAACGGCACGACCGGGTTGGATGCGGCCAGCGGCGCCCAGATGTCGTAGGGGTAAAGCGTCTCTACGCCCAGGATGCGGCGGCGAACGGCCCAGTAGCGGTGCCAGGTGGGGATGTTCTGGCGGAAGGTGTTAATCAGGTTGTGGAAAACCACCGGCGGGATGTTGTGTTCGTACAGCGCGGCCTCCAGCGATGAGTCGTAGCGGCGGGCGCGGGCGTAAAACACATCGCGTTTGATGGCGGCGGTCAGGTTGTTCGCCAGCGTACTCTTGAAGGCCAGGTAGCCATCGGCGTAGTTTTCCCAGGCGGTGCGGCGCACTTCGCGGTCGGGGCTGTTGAGCAGCTTGTTGATGCTGCCCTGGCCGACCGGCAGTTTTTCGCCGCTTTTATCGGTGGCGGGCCGGAACGGGATTTCGGCGCTGGTGAGCAAATCTGCCGTGTTTTCGAGCGTGCTGAAGGGGTCGTTCGCCAGCCCCAGCACTTCTTCCACTTCTGCCGAGCGCACGTGCGCCTGCCGCCGGAACAAATCGTCCACGTAGTGCGCCAGGTGGCTCAGGCGCGGCTCGCTTTCGACCCACGCCAGCAGTTTTTCGCGGCCAATCGCCAGCAGTTCTGGCTCGACGAACGCCGACGCCGCCATCATCTGGCTGAACAGCGCGCCGGCCTGCCCGACCATCGCGGTCGCCTGCGAATCCAGCGAATCGCACGAACTGGACATGACGGCGTAAAAATACACGTGGCCGACGCGCCGGTAGAGCGCATCGAACGTCTGGTAATAATCGGCCAGCGCGGCGGGGCTTTCGCCCAGGCGTCCCTGAAAACGGGACAGATCGCCGACGTGGGTCAACAACTGCTGGTATTCGGCCTGCCAGTCCGCGCGTGACGGGAAGACGCTTTCGGCGTTCCAGGTGTGTTCCGGGGCGATGGCACTGCGCGGGGGTAGGGTCGGGGCTGCTTGGGCCATAGGGCTTCTCCTCAATCTGTTTCCGAACTATCCGGTTTAGCGACTACTGCGGGACGAATTGTAACGCGGAACGCCGCCCGCCGACACGAGCCATTGGAATTGGTCTTTTATAGACGACTCACCCTCTCACACCGAGGCGGGTTTGCTGCGGCGCGCGCTGCGCCCGGTCGTCCCGTCGGGGCTGACGCCGGGTGCCAGCGGCAGCTCGAAGCCGAAGGTGCTGCCCTGGCCGTATACGCTGCTGAAGCGTATCTGCCCGTTGTGGCGCTCGACGATGCGTTTAACCAGATGCAGCCCTAAGCCCGTGCCGCGAATGGCTTTGGTTTCTTTGGTAACGGCCCGGTAAAACGGCTGGAACAGATTGGCCTGGTGTTCCTGGGGGATGCCGTAGCCGGTGTCCTTGACCTCAAAAATCGCCTGGCTTTTTGACATGCTTAGGGAAGCGTGGACGCAGCCGCCGTTGGGGGTGTATTTAACGGCGTTACTGAACAGGTTGACGATGGATTCGCGCAGGAAAAGCGCATCCCCGCGCACGAACACCTGCGCGGGGGGCGCTTCCAGCCGGTAATCGAGCGTCTTTTCGTCGGCATGAAGGCGGTATTCCTCAAAGACCGAACCGACCAGCTCGCGCAGGTCTATCGTATCGGCCAGCACGCCCCGCACCATGCCTTCGATCCGCTCCAGCGTCAGGATGTCGCGGGTGATTTTGTCAATGCGTTCGACAGCCTGTTTAATCATGCTCAGGTGTTCGCGGTGGCGGTCAGAAAGCTGGCCTTCCAGTTCCCAACCCAGCATCTGCGTATAACCGGAAATGACGCCCAGCGGATTACGCATGTCGTGGGCAGCGACGCGGATGATTTCGGTCTTAAGCTGTTCGAGTTCGCTCACCTGCTGGTAAAGCTGCTGCTGCTCCGCGATCTGCGCCTGCGACTGCTGGTAAAGGCGCGCGTTGTCCAGGGCAGTGGCGATGCGGGCGGTCAGCAGTTTGAGGAAATCGAAGGTGCGCTGGGTGAAGTCCTCCGGCCGGCTGGTCTGCACATTGAGGACGCCGATGATGCGTTCGCCCGAAATAAGCGGGATGGTGATCTGCGAGCGGGTATCGCGGACGTGCGCCACATAATCGGGGTCGCCTTCAATGTCCCTGACCCACTCCGGCTGGCGCGTCCGCACGACGCGCCCGACGATGCCCCAGTTAAGCGGCACGCGCGACCCGACCAGCGTATGCGGGTAATCGCCGATGACCTGGGCGACCCACATCTGGTCGCCTTCCAACAGGTGAATCGCGCCAGCGTCGGCTTTGCTCAGGCGCACCGCCGCGTCCAGCGCGATGGTCAGCACGTAGTCCAGTTTTAAGTTCTGGCTTAGTTCGGTGTCCACATGCTGCAAAATTTCGAGCTGGTTGATATACAGGTCGCGTTCGGCTTCGGCCTGTTTGCGTTCGGTGATGTCGCGGGCGATGCCCAGCAGGCCGGCCACGCGCCCGTTTTCGATCTGCTGTTTGATCTTAAATTCGCCGGTCACTACCCCGCCGGAAGCCGCCCGGATGCGGAGTTCAAAGGGCGGCAGAGTTTCATTATCGGTCGGCTGAAGCGCATTCTGGTACATCGCCAGCGCCACCGGCAGATCGTCCGGGAAAATGATGCCGGTAAACGAACGGTTGAGCCAGTCCTGGCGCGGCCAGCCGGTGATCGTCTCGAAGGCCGGATTGAGCGACGTGATGCGCGCTTCGGTATCCAGCGTGAAGATCACATCAGTGGCGTTTTCCACCAGGGTGCGATAGCTTTCTTCCGATCTGCGATGGTCATGTGCTTGAAGCGGCACCCGGACAGTTTTAAGCCGCGCCGGCGTGGTTTTCCGTTTTGGGGAACGGGATGGACTCATGCTTTACGCTCCACACGCCCATCAGTTTAGAACATTATATTTCACATTTCAACAAATGGACGTGAGAGTTTGTTTTATAACGCCCGGCATAATTTGACGCGCATCCATACATTGACCCGGAAGGGCAGTGCAGACTGCACTTGTTATAATTCCTGAAGCATACTCAAGGAGCGATTTCATGCAACCTCGTTACCGCTGGTTCATCGTGGCCGTGTTTTTCGCCTTTATGCTGCTGCACCAATCGGACAAACTGCTGATCGGCCCGCTGACGACTCCGATCATGGAAACGTTCGAAATAGATGAAGCACAGATGGGCGCGGTTTTCACCGGCGCGCTGATCGTCGGCGCGATTTTTTACCCCCTGTGGGGCTACCTGTACGACCGTTTCGCCCGTGCCAAACTGCTGGCGCTGGCGTCGTTCATCTGGGGTTCGACCACCTGGTTGAGCGCCATCGTGCCGACTTACCCCGGCTTTCTGGTCACGCGCGCCTCGACCGGGATAGACGATTCGAGTTATCCGGGCATCTTCAGCCTGGTGTCGGATTATTTCGGGCCGGGGATGCGCGGCAAAATTTACGGCCTGCTGAACCTGACCGCCCCGCTGGGTTATATGATCGGCCTGGCGCTGGCGCTGGGACTGGGGCCGGTCATCGGCTGGCGCAACATCTTCCTGATGACCGGCGCGGTGGGGCTGGTGCTGGCGGCGGTGATCTTTTTCACCGTGCGGGAAGCGCCGCGCGGCCAGAGCGAGCCGGAAATGGCCGGGCTGGAGCAGATCGCCATCTACAAGTTCAACCTCAAAACGGCGCGGTCGCTGCTGCGTAAACGCACCCTGCTGCCGCTGTTCGCGCAGGGGTTTTTCGGCGTTTTTCCCTGGAATGTTATTTCGGCCTGGTTCTTCCGCTACCTGGAAACCGAACGCAGCTACACGTCCGACCTGATCTTCCCGATGATGGCGGCGGCGGTGCTGTTTATGGCGGCGGGCAACGTGCTGGGCGGCGCGTTGGGGGATTGGGCCTTCAAACGCAGCCGCCGGGGGCGTTTGATCGTCTGCACCGTCGGCGTGTTCACCGGGGTGGCGCTGCTGTTTTTGACCATCAACGTGCCGCTGGAAAATACGCTGCTGTTCGCCGGGCTGCTGTGCCTGACGGCGCTGTTTATCCCCTTTTCCGGGCCGAACGTGATCTCGACCGTCCACGACATCACCCAGCCGGAGGCGCGCAGCACCGCGCTGGCGATCCAATATTTTGTCGAGTCCATCGGTTCGGCGCTGGCCCCGCTGATCGTGGGGCTGATCGCGGTGCAAACGACGCTGACAAACGCGATTTTGCTGATCTGCGTTTCGACCTGGCTGGTATGCGGCGGCTTTTTGCTGCTGGCGACGGCGATTGTCCCGCGCGACATCGAGGCGCTGCGCGCGATGATGCGCGAACGCGCCCGCGAGTCGCAGGAGATGCTCGGCGCGGGCGCGGCAGGGCAGTCGTGACCGGTTAGACGGAAGCAGGCTGAAGGCCGGCCAGCCGCTCGCTGATGTCCCACAAACGTTTCTGGGCGGTTTCGTCATAAGAAGCCGGGGACGAACGCACCGGGCGGTTTTTGTCGAAGTATTTGCCGGTTATGCCTTCCACTTCTGGCGAGGACGCCAGGTAAATGAGCGTTTGCGCGCCCTGCTCCGGCGTGAGGGCGAAGCGGTGCATGATGCCCATGACACGGTTCATCAGGCCGGGCATGTTGCGGCCAAAGCCGGTGGCGACAAAACCGGGGTGCAAGGCATTGGCCGTGACACCCGTTCCGGCCAGGCGGCGCGCCAGTTCGTAGGTGAACAGCACGTTCGCCAGCTTGGAGCGGCCATAAGCCTGAAAGCCGTTCATGCCGTAGCTGTTTTCGTGCTGCAAATCGTCGAAGTTCATCTGCACCGAACGGTGCGCGTCCGACGAAACGTTGACGATACGCGCCGGGGCGCTGGCTTTTAACACGCCCAGCAGATGGTGGGTGAGCAGGAAGTAGCTGAGATGGTTGAGGGCGAAGGTTTTTTCTAGGCCATCCGCTGTTATCTGCCGCCGGGCGAAGATCGCCCCGGCGTTGTTCAGCAGCACGTCCAGCCGGTCGTAGCGGGCGCGGAACTCAGCGGCCAGCCGCCGTACTTCGTCCAGGGCCGACAGGTCGGCCAGCAAACCGTCCGCATATCCCCCGGCGGCCAGGATTTCCTGCCGGACGGCTTCGGTCTTTTCGTGGCTGCGCCCGACGACCACCACTCGCGCGCCCATTTTCGCCAGTTCCAGCGCCGCTACCCTGCCGATACCGTTGGTCGCGCCGGTAATCAACACCACTTTGTCTTTCATCATTTCCTGTGCATGGCTCCTTTGAAGATCAGTTTCAAGTGCCGAGTTTTGATGGATAAACCGATTAGAGCGTGTTCTGCATTTTTGCGCCCTCAGTTTGCCCTCGCCCCCTTGTTCCCCCGCTCCCAATCGCCACTTGGTGGCTTGGAGAGGGGAATGAAAAATCGTTTGGGTGTGTTTTAGCCCCGCTCCCAGTGCCGAAGGCACAGCCGGGAGAAGGGTTGGGGTGAGGGCAAAAGGCTGGCGGGAGTGAAAAGCAGTTTCATCGCCCTGCTGTGATGGCAAAGTACATAACAGCCCCTACCTGTGCCTGACCTCTGAGTAGACAGCGAGCTTTAGCCCGCTGCCAGTGGGCTTGAGTCGCCGCCAGTGGGCGAAAGCCGGACAGCGGGCTTGAGTCGCCGCCGGTAGGCGAAAGCCGGACAGTGGGCTTAAGCCCACTGTCTATACCAGCATTATAATGGCGAAAAAGCGCCGGGAGCAGGATTTCTCACCAAATGGTTAGCCGCTGCTTTTCAATCTTTTAACAACGCTGCCTTTGATCGCAAGAAGCGGATAGACGGCTGCCGCGCCTTCCGGTATGGTAGAGGTAAGTGCTGAGTGCTGAGTGAAAAGACGACAGGAGGCGCGGCAAAATGACCCTCGACAGACCCCAGGTTTTGAACGACGCCGACCGCTGGCGGGCTGTCCTTGACCGGGACGCGCGCTTCGACGGCGCGTTCGTTACGGCGGTGCATACGACCGGCATTTACTGCCGCCCGTCCTGCCCGGCCCGGCATCCCCGGCGCGAGAACGTCACCTTTTACGCCTGCCCGGCGGACGCGGAACGCGACGGATTCCGCCCTTGCAAGCGGTGCAGCCCGAACACGCAGGCGTTTGAGGCGGCGGTGGTGGAACAGGTCTGCGCTTACATCGAAAGCCACCTGGACGAAAACCCCCGGCTGGCCGACCTGGGGCAGGCGGCGGGACTCAGCCCGCACCATCTCCAGCGGGTGTTCAAACGCGCGCTGGGCATTTCCCCCCGGCAGTACGCCGATGCGCGCCGCCTGGAACGGTTGAAAGCGCGGCTTAAAAACGGCCAGGCCGTGACGGACGCGCTGTACGAAGTCGGCTACAGTTCCAGCAGCCGGCTGTACGAACGCGCGCCGGGGCAGCTTGGCATGACGCCCGCCGTTTATCGTAAAGGAGGCAGGGATATGGACATCCGGTATACGGTCGCAGAATGCCCGCTGGGCTGGCTGCTGGTAGCGGCCACCGAACGCGGCGTGTGCGCCGTCAGCCTGGGCGATGCGCCGGACGATCTGGAAACGGCGCTGCGGGCGGATTACCCCGCCGCTGCCATCACCCGCGACGACGCCGGCCTGGGCGCATGGATGAAGCCGCTGCTGCGCTACCTGGAGGGTGGGCAGCCGCACCCGGAACTACCGCTCGACGTGCGGGCGACGGCCTTCCAGCGGCGGGTGTGGGAGGCGCTCCAGGCTATTCCGCCCGGCGAAACGCGCACCTACAGCCAGATCGCGGCCAGCATCGGCAGCCCGAAGGCGGCGCGGGCGGTGGGCAGCGCCTGCGCCCACAACCCGGTTTCGCTGGTCATCCCCTGTCACCGGGCGGTGCGGGAGGATGGCACGCTGGGCGGGTATCGCTGGGGGCTGGCGCGTAAGGCCGCGCTGCTGGAACGCGAGCGCCAGCAGCATCTTTGACAGCCGCCCGGCGCAGCTTTTTCGGGGCAAAAGCCCTGTTGAACAAATTCATCCACTTCAGCATGAGGCACATCGTTGATGAAGCGCAGAATCAGCGTGTTTTGATAATCCGGCGAAAGCGATTGCAGCGCCTGCCGGAGCTGCACGTGGTCTTCGGCCAGCGCATCTGTATCTACGCGGTAGCGCACGTATTTATAAATTGCCTGGACATGCGTGCTGTAGAGCATCCCAATAGCCGTTTTATCGCCGCTTTTGGCGCGGTTTACCAGTGTTTTTTCGTCATCTGGGGGCGGCATGGGGCCAATATTCTCAAGCAAGGTTTATGCACATCATGGTTATGATAAAACGCGCATGGAATTTAAACGTTACTCGTCCATCCCGCAAACGCTCAGGGGCTTAAAATTGGTTCAAAGCCGCTTTACAATTATTCAAAAGCGGCTTATAATAAATCGTGAAATTCAGAACATTCTAAACGTTGTGAAAACTACCCCTCACCCCGTCGCCTCTCCGTCCGGGAGAGGGTGGATAAGGAACAAAACACATGAGCAGTTGGGAAACGATTCGGGAAAAAGTTCACGCCGGGGCGCGGCTGTCTTATGACGAAGGTCTGTGGCTGTTCGAGCAGCGCGACGTGATTCAGATCGGCAAACTGGCGCAGGTGGTGCGCCGCCGCCTGCACGGCGATAAAGTATACTTCAACAAAAACCGCCACATCAACCCCACCAACGTCTGCGCTTTTCACTGCAACTTCTGTTCATTCGCCCGCACCAGCGACAAAGAGGACGGCGCGTATACCTACATGCCGGAGCAGATTCCCGACAAAGTGCGGGCGGCGGTGGAGGCCGGCGTGCGCGAGTTCCACATCGTCGGCGGGCTGCACCCCACACTGGGCTTCGATTATTACCTGGATGTACTGCGTGTCCTCAAACGTGAGTTCCCCCATATTCATTTGAAGGCCTTTACAGCGGTCGAAATTGATTTCTTCCGCGAACTGACCGGCCTCAGCCACGAGGACGTGCTGCGGCAGTTGATCGAAGCCGGGCTGGACAGTATGCCGGGCGGCGGCGCGGAAATTTTTCATTGGGATGTGCGCCGTAAAATCTGCCCGGAGAAGGCCAACATGGAAACCTGGCTGGCCGTCCACGACACGGCGCACCGGCTGGGGCTTAAAACCAACGCCACCATGCTCTACGGCCACATCGAAAAACCGGAACACCGCGTGCATCATATGGTCGCCCTGCGGGAACAGCAGGATAAATCCGGCGGCTTCCAGACCTTCATCGCGCTGGCCTTCCACCCCGAAGAAAACAACCTGGGGCGCAAGCTCAACCGCCAGTGGACGACCGGCGTGGACGACATCAAAACGCTGGCGATCAGCCGCCTGATGCTGGACAACATCCCGAACATCAAAGCCTACTGGGTGATGCTGACGCCGCAGCTCGCGCAGGTGGCGCTGAACTTCGGCGCGAACGACATGGACGGCACGATCATCGAGGAACACATCTACCAGGACGCTGGCGCCAAAAAGCAGGCTATGACCGTCGAGGAGCTAAAAACTTTCATCCGCGCGGCAGGTTATACCCCGGTCGAGCGCGACACCGTTTATAATGAAATTGAGGTGTTCGCGTAAGGAGCGTGCAGGGGATAAAAGTTTCCGGCCTTTGTCCTCGATTTGGGCAGCCGGTCAGTGAAGTGCTGCCGACAAAACAGAGTATGGCACGGAGGAAAACGACCATGATTAACTATCACACGGTTGTTGAACTGGCAGATCAACTGCCCCTGGCGGACAAAGCCCGCTTGATTGAGCATCTCGGTGCGGCTTTACGGCACAACCTGGAAGTAGAAGCCTACCAGCGCATGTCCTGGCACGAATTCATTGAACAAACGGCAGGCATTCTGGCTGATGATCCGATTGAACGCCCGCCGCAGCCACCTGTTGAAGAACGTGAGCCGCTGGAATGAGATATTTGCTCGATACCAACATCTGTATACGGCATCTCAATCAACGATCTGCCACCATTGCTGCTCACTTACATGCCGTTGATGATGCCGGTATAGCGGTTTGCTCTGTCGTCAAAGGAGAACTCTATCTTGGCGCGATGAAAAGCCGCACCAGAGAGGCGACATTGAGGAAGCAGCAGGTTTTTGTAGAACGATTTCGCTCGCTGCCATTTGACGACGAAGCGGCTCTGCACTACGCACGTATCCGGGCTGAACTGGAAATGGCAGGCATACCGATCGGTAGTAACGATTTGATGATCGCCGCCATCGCGCTGGCGAACGATTTGACGCTGGTCACACATAATACCCGCGAGTTTGGGCGTATCGCTGGATTAAAGATCGAAGATTGGGAAGCCGAGGATAGCTGATTGATTGGACAGTCTATCGTTATACGATGCCCTGTCGAAGACAAGCCAGATCGTCCAACTGATCGCGGGGGAAATTGTCGTGAATCCATCGAAATACTGTCACCCTCAACCGCTTTTAACGACCAGGGCGTGAAGTTCGAGGTCTACGAAAAAGACGGCGTGCGCGAATACTGGCCGGTAGACCCGGAAGCAAAAGTCACCGAAGTCTACCGTCACGACGGCAGCCGGTTCGCGCGTTCGGGCGTTTTTAAAGGCGGCCAGCCGCTCGTTTCGGCGGCGCTGGCCGGCGCAGCGATTAACACCGAAATGGGGTTCGCGGCGAGAAAGGGGGCAAAAGATGATTGACGGTGGTATGGCGCTGTTGTTCGGTGGGGTCATCCTGCTGGTGGTGGGGGCTGTCACCATGCGGATTTACTGGCAGGTGGTTGACCCCTGGCTGCGGCGCTCGCTGGGGCGGATGCTGGGCTGCAAAATCTACCTGGGCGAGCAGAACATCTGGCAGATTAACGACGAATCGGTGGACAGCCTGAACCCGCGCAACCTGGTCGTGCGCCCGGCGCAAATCCTGTCCCTGATGGTGGCGGCGCTGATTCCGCTGCTGATAACGATAGCGATTCTGGTGGCGCTGAGCCAGTAGATATGAGGTGCGAGGCATGAGTGGGCAAAACTGGTCACTCATGCCTCATCACTGAAAGGCAAGGAGGATGAGCCTCACAATCGGCCTGATTGATTACCTGAACACCATGCCGTTTCACTACGATCTGGCGGAACGGCTGCAAGGCGTGGACGTGCATTTCGAGCGCGGCGTGCCGTCACGTATGAACCGGGGCATCCGCACCGGCGAGATTGACCTGGCGCCCATTTCGGCCATTGAAGCAGCGCGTTACGCCGACGAGGTGGTGGTGCTGCCAGGTTTGAGCATCGCCAGCCTGGGCGCGGTGCGGACGGTGCTGCTGTTTTCGTGGGCGGCGGACATGCGCGACCTGGACGGCCAGAGCGTCGCCCTCACCGACCATTCCGCCACCAGCAATGCCCTGCTGCAAGTGCTGTGCCGCGAACGCTACCACATCGAGCCGCACTTCACGGTGGTGAAACAGCACCTGCCCAGTATGCTGGCGGCGCACCAGGGCGCGCTGGTCATCGGCGACGATGCCCTGGTGGAAGGCACGCTGCACCGCGCGCTCATCCCGCCCGATGTCGCTGCTTCAGTCTTCGGACCGTCTTCAGAAACTCGGAACTCAATTCTCAGCACTCAGCACTCAGTACTCAGCACCCCTTTTATCTATGACCTGGGCGACGAATGGCTGAAAATGACCGGTCTGCCGTTTACCTTCGCGGTGTGGGCGGCGCGCAAAGACCGCGCTCACGAACTCGACGCGGCGGGTGTGTTCGACGCGCTGTACGCTTCGACCGAAATCGGCCTGACTGACGAAAAGCGGGACAGGTTGGCGGACACCTACGCGGCGCGCCTGGGGCTGCCGGCGGGCGTATGCCGCCGCTACCTGCGCGACCTGCGCTACCATCTGGCCGAGGACGATCTGGCTGGGCTGCGGCTGTTTCTGGAACTGGCGCTGGACGGCTTCGAGTGGGAACGGCTGCACTTCTGGCAGCGCGAGCCGCTGGCGATATAAAAATCGAATCGCCAGGACGCAAAGGACGCCAGGGTTTTAATTCTCGGCTTTTGGGGGTGCGCTTGGCGTCCTGGCGGTTAAACCGATAATAGAGGAGCATTGCGTATGAGCGAGCAGGGTATCGGCAGCACGATTGTGACCCAGATCGGCATCGTTGTGCGCGACATCGAAGCGGCGGTAGGCCGTTACTGTACGATCCTGGGGCTGCCGCGCCCGGAAGTGATTCTCACCGACGAGCCGGATAAAGCGCGCACGACCTACAACGGCCAGCCGACCCCGGCGCGGGCGAAGCTGGCGTTTTTCCACCTGGGGCAGGTGGACATTGAACTGATCGAGCCGGTCGGCGGGCCAAGTACCTGGCAGGCCTTTCTTGACGAAAACGGCGAGGGCGTGCATCATATCGCCTTCTGGGTGTTAGATACTGATGGGGCAGTCCGATTCCTGGGCCGGCACGATATTCCGTTAGAACAGCAGGGTTATTTTACAGGCGGCATGTACAGTTATCTGGATAGTTCGGCGGCCTTAGGAGTCCGGCTGGAGTTGTTGGAGAAGAAAGCATAACACCATGAACGATACTCAAGGGCAGATTCAGAATATTCTCGCGCGCGTCCACGAAGGCGGGCGCATCACTTACGACGAGGGCCTGCTGCTGTACCAGCACGCCGACCTGCTTGACTTGGCCGACGCCGCCAATGCGCGCCGCCAGCAGCTTGTCCCCGGCGATCTGGTCACCTACCTGATTGACCGCAACATCAACTATACCAACGTCTGCGTCACCGACTGCCAATTCTGCAACTTTTACGCGCTGCCGGGCGATAAGCAAAAAGGCTACGTCAACAGCAAACACGTGCTGGGGCAGAAGATCGAAGAGGCGCTGGCGTTGGGCGCGACCCGCATTCTGATGCAGGGCGGCCACAATCCCGATCTGCCGCTGGACTACTATCTTGATCTGGTGGACTGGATTCACCGCACCTACCCGACCATCGAAATCAACGCTTTTTCGCCCAGCGAAATCCAGTATATCGGTGAAATCAGCGGCTTAAGCTGGCGCGAGGTGTTGAGCCGGCTGAAGGCGGTTGGTTTGCAGGGGCTTCCCGGCGGCGGCGGCGAAATCCTGGATGATGAGATTCGCAAGCGCGTCAGCCCCAAAAAGATCATGACCGACGACTGGTTCGGTGTGATGAAGGTCGCCCACGAACTCGGCCTCATCACGACCGCGACGATGGTGATCGGCTTCCGCGAGGAACTGCACCACCGGATGAATCACCTGAAACGCCTGCGCGACGAGCAGGACGACAGCCTGCTGCGCTTCGGGGGCGGCTTCAACGCCTTCATTAGCTGGTCGGTGCAGATCGAAAATACGCCCCTGGCGCGCAGCCGCTTCGCCAGCGAATACGGCGCGACCAGCACCGAGTACCTGCGCCATACGGCCATCGCCCGCATCTTCCTGGATAACATCCCTCACATCAGCGCAAGCTGGCCGACGCAGGGCGCGAAGGTTGGGCAGATGGCGCTGCACTTCGGCTGCGATGACTTCGGCAGCACCATGATCGAAGAAAACGTCGTTTCGGCGGCGGGCGCGGTCACGAAGGTTAGCCCGGTGATGCTGCCGCGCGAAATTCACCGCCAGATTCGCCAGGCCGGGTTCATCCCGGCGCAGCGCAATACCAATTACGACGTGCTGAAGGTGTTCGAGAAACCGGAGGACGACGACGACCTGCAAAGCATCGAGGCCATCAGCGCGGCGGCGGCCAGCCAGGGCCGCTGGGCCGAACTGACGCTGATTGAGTAGCCGAGTCCACAGTCTGTAATTGTTCAGTCAGGAAATGGACAGCGCTGGGACAGCAAATCGCGGCGCTGTTTTATGTTATACTCCATTCAAACAACCCAGGACAGTTGCTAGTTAAGAACTTTTGTTCTATCATTGAACAATGAGGGAATGAGAGTGGTGGATCATTTTCAATTAGTGGGATATGAAGTTAATGATGCTCGTGCGGGAAATGCGGTGGTGCTGGTCTCCGGGACGAGGCAGTATTATTCCATTCTGAGACATGCATTTAACACATATCACTTCAGCCGTGCCTTCGATGACAATCGGAATAGATATGACTGGGGAACATACATCTATGATATAGATGAAGAAGATCGTCGGCGAGTTATTGATCTGCTGGAATTATTCAGAAATGCCGTTTTTATTGATGATGCGCTGACCCAGACCTTCGCGTTAAGTTACCACAGCCAATCCACTTTTCAGGGTATCGGCAGAACGGAAATAGGCGAATTAGTCTATCAAGCCAAACCTTATCATCGTTCTCCTTCCGAAAAGCATAAACAGGCGGCTGTAAGATTAGTGGAGCTTTATGAGAAATTTATTCGATGCCATCCATCCTACCTGAGGTCAGATTTTCTTATCGCCGTTCCGCCTCACGACCAAAAGCCATTTGATCTACCAACTTTCCTGGTTGAGCAGCTATCGGAAAAGCTCGGTATTCAAAACGGACAGGGATTCGTTTCCAAAGTGCGAAGTTCATCTCCTATGAAAGACTGCAAGACTGTAAAAGAAAAATCCGATAACATCCGGGGAGCTTTTAGAGTTTTGAATGAAGCATCGCTCCAAAACAAACTTGTGACCATTATTGATGATATATATCAATCTGGCTCCACCTTACATGAACTTGGAACCACTCTGCAAAATGCAGGCGCAGTTGTTCAAGGGCTTGTCGCCACAAAGACGTTGAAAGACCCTGATTAGAGAAGCTGAAGATGAACGAATCAAATTCCATACGGCTTAGAAATGTTAAAGGTATTGGCACCAAAAGATATTCGAGCATCTTGAACAAACTGGCTGAGCTGGGAAGCTCGCTAGATGACCTGTTCCAGATGCCCGCTGATGAAATTGCGGTTACTTTCAAAGTGCCTGAACAGGTTGCTCAAGCGATCTCAACATCTGAGGCTGTTCCGCCTGCCGAAGATGAAATGAGCGGATTCAAAATCCTGAAACGCGGTACGCCCGGTTATCCCAAAAGACTTGAGGAACTGCTTGCAGACAAAGCCCCTCCCGTTCTGCATGTATGGGGCAACCTTGATCTCCTGGACCGCCCCGCAGTTGGCTTTTGTGGCTCGCGTCATGCAACCGCCAAAGGTATTGAAGTGACCGCCGACACCGCCAGGCAGATTGTGGAACAAGGCTGGGTGGTCATCAGCGGACATGCGCGAGGAGTAGATACCACAGCGCACCGCACGGCACTGGAAAACGGCGGCAGCACCATCATTGTAGCACCAGAGGGCATATCGCGTTTCAAACTGCGGCGCGAACTGAAACAGATTGCCAAGCCTGAGAATATCCTGGTCATTTCAGAGTTTGAACCAAAAGTTGGTTGGAGTGTGGGACGCGCCATGACCCGTAACAAAACGATCATCGGGCTTTCCGATGCTATGATTCTAGTCGAAGCGCGTTTAGAAGGCGGCACTTTTGAGGCCGGAAAAGCAGCCCTTCGATTAAAACTCCCTCTCTATGTCGCTCAGTATCAGACACCTGGCGAGAGCGCAGCCGGAAACGAATACTTTCTAAAACATGGCGCACATCCGCTTCTCAAAAGTTCGGGAACAGGTAAAGCGAATATTGACCACCTTCGCCAAACTGTTGCACAGCGGGGAAAAATCGCAGTAAGCGCAACATCGAATGACAGCTCGGAACAACTCCTGCTCCCGATCTAATCCTCGGTCAACAGCGCTGGGGGCTTACACACGCCCCCGGCGCGTTTATTTGCGGCATACCTTTACACCGATTTCACAACATTTTATCGTTTTCTGACAACTTTCAGCGCAAACCGCCGGTACAATCAAATCACAAGCCGGAACCGCCCCATGCTTTTTAATCATACTGCCTGCGGCGGCGGTTATCAGGGTCTACCGGGTGGGAAATCGCATGGATAAACGTTGTGAAACAACCGACCTGAAATACCGGACTCGCGTTGGGCTTTGCCCGACCTGCGCCCAGGTGGCCCGATTCACTTTCGTCGGCGAGCAGCATTGGCCGCCCCAGGTGGCGCAGGCCGCCGGACTCGGCCCGCTGGTGCATCTGTGGGTGTGTGGCAGCTGCCAGACCACGCTGACCGAAACGGCGGCGGAAAAATCCGCCTGAGGCCATCCGTTCCCCGATCGTCCGCCGTCCAGCCGGGCGCGCTGCCCGATGCAGGCCGATGGATAAACCCATTTAGACGGTGCCTGATCCTGAGTGGACAGCGGGCTTTAGCCCGCTGCCAGTAGGCTAAAGCCAACAGCGGGCTTCAGCCCGCTGCCAGTGGGCTAAAGCCAACAGTGGGCTGAAGCCTCACTATCTACTGGATACCCCACCTGCCGCGTAAGATCATAATTTCAAAACCCACAAACGGCGCTACAATAGAATCGTAGAAGTCGAAACCTTCGTGGATTTCTCGCCAGATAAAGGATAACATCATGCTCCGGCGGTTGATTCTGTATCTCTCGACGGCGGTCTGGGCGCGGCGGATCGTCACCGGCTGGGGACTGGCGCGGCGCGTGGCGCGGCGTTTTGTGGCCGGGGAAACGCTGGACGAGGCCGCCCGTGTCACCCGCGCGCTCAATGACAAAGGCCTGGCTGTCACGCTGGACTGCCTGGGCGAAAGCATCACGAAAGCGGAAGATACCGCTGAGGTCGTCAGCGCCTACCGCGCCGTGCTGGAGCGCATCAGCGCCGACCAACTAAACGCCAGCATTTCCCTCAAACTCACACACCTGGGGCTGGACATCGCGGAAGACCTGTGCGTGGGCAACCTGCGCGCCGTTGTCGAGGACGCTAAAACGCGCGGCGTGCCGGTGACGATTGACATGGAAAGCAGCGCCTACACCGAACGCACGCTGCGCCTGTACCGCACCCTGCGTGACGAATACGCTTGCGATAACGTGGGTGTAGTCATCCAGGCGTATCTGTACCGCAGCGAGGCCGACATGGCCGCGCTGGCCGCCGAGGGCGCGCACGTCCGGTTGTGTAAGGGGGCGTATCTCGAACCGGCGGAGGTGGCCTTTCCGCATAAAGCCGACGTGGACGCCAATTATATCAAACTGGCGCGGGCATATTTGGAGGCGCCGCCCCCGGCTTACCTGTGCCTTGCCACCCACGACGAAAAGATGATCTCCAACGCCGAAAATTTCATCCGCCAGCGGCAGATTCGTACCGACCGCTACGAATACCAGATGCTCTACGGCATCCGTTCGGCGCGGCAAGAAGAACTGGCGCGGGCGGGTTACACCGTGCGCGTGTATGTGCCGTTCGGCGCGGCCTGGTATCCGTATTTTATGCGCCGGCTGGCGGAACGCCCGGCGAACCTGTGGTTTTTCGTCCGCAGTGTGTTCCAGCGGTAGCGGCTAACCGCGCACCTGCGCCCAGTAGCCGGTTTGGCTGCCCGGCGGCAGCGTGATGGCATAGATGATGCCGGAAGCCCCGCCGACATAGGTGGTATACGAATAACGCCCGGCGGCCTGCCACCCGGCCTGGTAGCCGCGCTCGCCGCCTGTTGCCCAGCCCAGAACGCTTTCTGCCCCGCCCAGTTCCGCCCACAGGCGGCCAAAACCGCGTATGGGGACGGCCAGCCCTTTCGGCGGGGTGGCCGTCGGGTCGGGGTCGCCTTCCTGGTAGCGGTCGGCGTAAACGCGCAGGTGACCGTCGTAGGTCATCACCCAGATTTCGCGCCGGTCGCCAAGCCACATCATCACGCCGTTTTCAAACGCCTGCCAGGCCGCCGGCACGTAACGAATCGGCTCGACCGGACAGGTTTGATACCCGGCCACTTCGCCCATCGCATCGTGGGTGCAGACTACTTCCACGATCACGTCCTCGAACGTGTAGGGGTCGGTATAATCATCGCCGGCCAGCACTTCCAGCCGGTAGCGGACCGGCCCGGCATAATAAAAGCCGCCGATGGCCGGGGTGACGTATTCCAGCGGTACGGGCCTGGCGTCCAGCGGGCGTTCGCAGGTTTTTTCCGGCTCCGGCGGGCAGATGTAAAAATAGGCCGTTCGCCCCTCCGCCCGCCAGCGGAAGGATATACCCGGCCCGATGTTCTGAACCTGCCTGGCGCTGGCGCTGAACTCAAAAATAGTCGCCCGGCGGGTGGGACGGTCGCCCGCTTCCCCCGGCGCGATTCCGGCAGCCGCGCCCGGCGGCAGCCAGATGACCGCGCCCACCGGCAGCGCCGCCGGATCGTCCAGGCAGTTGAGCGCCGCCACCTGGGTGATGGTCAGCCCGTCCACGCCCACCAGCAGGTCGGCCAGCCGGTCGTGACGGTAAACGCGGTAGGGAAACCAGCCACGCTGGAAGGGCGCGCCGCACACCACCAGGCGCGGGTCGTCCCCCTCTGGCGAAGGGGTGAAACCCGGCGTGGGCGACGGCGTGAAGGTCGCGCTTGGAACCCAGAGCGGGCCGACCGGGGTGGCGGTGGGGGCGGCCTCCTGCGCCAGCGCCCCACCGGCGGCCATCAGCGTTACCATCAAACACAGGACGATCAAACGGCGCATGGTTGTTCCTTTGGTGTTTTCGCCGGCTGCGCGCGTTAGCTGATCGGCGGCAGGCCGAAGTGCAGGCGGATGGCCTGTTCGATTTCGTTGGAAACCGCCGGGTTTTGCAGCAAAAACTGTTTGGCGGATTCGCGCCCCTGGCCGAGCAGGCCGTCGTTGTAGCGGAAAAACGCGCCGCGTTTGTCAATGATGCCCAGTTCCACGCCCAGGTCTACGATTTCGCCCACCTTGCTGATGCCGCCTTCGTAGAACATCATGTCGAACTCTGCCTCGCGGAAGGGCGCGGCCACCTTGTTTTTGGTGACGCGGACTTTAACGCGGTTGCCGATGCTTTCGCCGCCCTGTTTGATGCTCTGGATGCGCCGGATGTCCAGCCGCACGCTGGCGTAAAACTTGAGCGCCCGCCCGCCGCTGGTCGTTTCGGGCGAATTATGTACAACAACGCCATCCACCACGTAGCAGTGATTACCCTCTACTTCAATGTCGAAACGATGATTGTCTTCCGTAGATTCAACACGCTGAATATCGAGGATAGGCATACCTACTGGTTCATAGTTGAAATGCAGTCCGGTGTCAAAGCCGCCAACTGCCGCTAACTCCAATATCGGTGCGGCAACGATCAGTCGTTCACCGATTTCTAATTCACCAGCAGCCTCATAACCATCAGCAGTGAGCAGCAGGTGGTTAGGTGTGCATTGGAACTCTCGCACACCGCCCTCGGGCCCGGCCACAGTAAACTTTAGAAAGCGGTCTGTTGGGCCGTTGTCAAACCAGTTAGCGATGCGCCGGGGTTCAAACTCGCGCGTTTTGACGTGGTACGATAACACCTCAACGTCCATCTTCTGGTTAACAATTTTGCCGATTTTTTCGGTTGTGCCGTCTGCCAGAACCACGCGCGCGCTGGAGTGGAAACAGCCAAACATCACGCCCACTTTTTCGCGGAGTTGATTGGTGAACAACACGGCTACATTGGAGTGTTTGATCGCGCCGGAGAGCTTGCGGAGCGCCTGGCTCATCAGGCGGGCTTGCAGGCCGACGAACGCATCTCCCATCTCGCCTTCGATTTCCGCGCGCGGCACCAACGCCGCCACGCTGTCCACCACCACCACGTCCAGCGCGCCGGAACGCACCAGCGCCTCGGTGATTTCGAGCGCCTGCTCGCCGGTGTCCGGCTGCGATACGTACAGCGTGTCCACGTTCACACCGATGCGCTCGGCATAGGCCGGGTCGAGCGCGTGTTCCATGTCCACGAAGGCGCACAGGCCGCCGCGTTTTTGCGCTTCGGCGATCACGTGCAGGCACAGCGTCGTTTTGCCAGAGCTTTCCGGCCCGTAGATTTCGGTGATGCGCCCGCGTGGGATACCGCCCACCCCCAGCGCGATGTCGGTCGTCAGCGAGCCGCTGGGGATGACCTCTACCGCCAGATGGGTGGCGTCGCCCAGCCGCACAATCGTGCCGTCGCCGAAGCGTTTGGTCAGGTCGCTGAGGGCAGCTTCCAGCGCCTTCACGCGCCCCTGATCGTCGAACGATAGATTCTGGGCTGCCGCATCGTCGGCTTTTTCTTTTTTCTTGGCTGCCACTTTTTTCCCTTTCTTTTCTGCCGGAGCGGGAGCCGTCTCTTCGCTCGAATTGCCGTCAAGATAATCTGTTTCGAGGTAATCTGATTCTGCCAATTTACCAGCTTCCTGTATATGATAAATATCGAGCGGGTATGTGCCAGATAATTCTAGCACATGTGTTCTAAAAAGACAACTCCTGAGGCACGAATCTCTGATGAAAATATACACCAAAACCGGCGATGACGGCACTACCAGCCTGTTTTCCGGCGGGCGCGTCCCCAAAACGCACCTGCGGGTGGAGGCTTACGGTACGGTAGACGAATTAAACTCGGTGCTGGGCGCGGCGCGGGCGCAGCACCCTACCGCCCAGACCGACGAATGGCTGGCGCGGGTGCAGCAGCAGTTGTTCCGTCTGGGCGCAGACCTGGCGACCCCGCCGGACGCCAAAGCCGGGTGGGTAGTGCGGATGGACGCCGCGCCGGTGCTGTGGCTGGAGGCGCGCATTGACGAGATGACGGCGGCGCTGCCGGCGCTGAAGAACTTCATCCTGCCGGGCGGTTCGCCGCCGGCGGCCATGATTCACATCGCGCGGACGGTCTGCCGCCGCGCCGAACGAATCGTGGTGGCCTTGCAGGAATATGAGCCGGTGGGCGAACATGTGCTGCCGTACCTCAACCGTCTGGGGGATTTTTTGTTCGTGCTGGCGCGCTGGGAAAACCATCAGGCTGGCGTGCCGGACGTGACCTGGACAGCGGGGGATGAATAAATTTTATCGGAGGCTGACGGCGCTGTAGATTTCGCGCAGGAAGCGGCTGGGGCGCGCCGCCAGCCGCCGCGTTTCGCGGAAGCCGCCCCGCCGGGCGAGCTTTTCCCAGGTGGCATACGAAAGCGGATACGGAACCCAGGTGTTGCCCTGGTCTGTATTGTATTCGACCAGGATGAACCGCCCGCCGGGTTTGAGGTAATCGTACAGCAGCCGCACGACACCTTCCGGCCGGCGGACGAAATGCAGCGCGTTCGCCATCACCGCGCCATCCAGCGGCGGCAGGTCGAGCCGCTGCGTAAAATCGGCGGCCATTGTCACCAGCCGCACGCCGGGGAAACGGGCGCGGACGGCGGCTTCCTGTTCGCGCAGCGCGCCCGCGTCCCGGTCTACCGAATAGATCGTGCTGTCCGCGCCGATCAGTTCCGCCAGCGCCAGCGTGAACGCGCCCGCGCCGGAGCCGAAGTCCGCCCACACGCCGCCCGGCGCTGGAATGCCGCCCTGTAACAGATTAACGTGATCGGCGTGGTTCATCGTTTTCCCGTCCTACACGGCCATTTTTTGCGTGCCGAGCCGTTCCTTCAAAAACGCCTTGACTACATGCACCGGAATGGCGAAACCCACATCCGGGCCGGTAATCATGGTGTTGATGCCGATCAACCGCCCGGCAGAGTCCACCACCGGGCCGCCGGAGTGGCCGGGGCGCATGTGCAGGTCAAGCGCGATCCATTCGCGCCCCGGCTGCATCTGCCCCACTTCGGGAAGCTGCGCGCCCGCGCCGATGACCACGCCGGACGTGACCGCGCCGATCACGCCCCAGGGATGCCCGACCGCCATCACCCACTGGCCGGGCCGCACCTGCCGCGAGTCGCCCACGGCGATAGTTGGCAGGCCAGCGGCTTCGACCGAAAGCGCCGCCAGGTCAAGCGGTTCGTCGTAGGCGATCACCGCCGCCGGCAGGCGCTGGCCGCCCGGCAGGACGACATGCAGGCCATGACGTCCCCGGACGACGTGCGCGTTGGTGACGATCAGCCCGTCGGGATGCCAGATGGTGCCGGCCCCCGCGCCGCGCCCGTTGACGATCTGCGCTAGGCTCGATTGCACGCGCTCAACCGTATCGGCCAATGTATCGTTGAGTTGTTGCAAGAGGTTGTTGTCCATACCGCATTTCACCCGCTAAAAGGGCAGTTCAGCCGTCAGCCAAGTTCTCACTCGGCACTCGGAACTTGACACTCGGCACTGCCCGAAGCCTACCCCCGTTCGCCGATTGTGATCTGAAGCTCCTGCACCTGCCCGCCGCGCAGGATTCGCACCGGCACGCTTTGGCCGATGCGCCCGCCGCCCAGCGACGATACCAGGTCTTCGCCGTTTTCGATGGTCTGGCCGTCCACCGCCAGGATGGTATCGCCCATGAACAAGCCGCCGCGTTCGGCGGGGCTGTCCGGCTCGACCGACATCACCAGCACACCGCTTTTCTGGCCGATCTGCTCCGCCAGCGCCTTCGGCAGCCGGGCGGGCTGCACGCCGACGCCCAGGTAGCCCCGGCGCATCCGGCCATGCCGGAGCAGGCTTTCCACCACAAAACGCAGCGTGGGCGTCTGCACCGTCAGGCTGGCGCCGCGCATCAGCGCCGAGGTGTTCAGGCCGATGATCTGGCCGGAGGCGGATACCAGCGCCCCGCCGGAAAAGCCGGGGTACATTACCACGTCGGTTTGGGCGAAAAAGTGATTTTCGTTCGGGCTGTGGCTGAGCGCGCTGACGACGCCCAGCGTGGCCTGGAGCTGTCCGCTCGGACGCCCGACCGCCAGCGCCAGATGCCCCACGCGCACGGCATCCGCTTCCGCCCAGGCGGGGACGGTCAGGCCGCCGGTTTCGGCGCGCAGCACGGCCAGGTCGGTATTCGGGTCGCGCCCGACCAGGGCGGCCTTCGTCTGGCTGCCGTCCGGCAGGCCGATGCGAATGTTCTCCTCATGTTCGACGACGTGATGCGCGGTGACGATCAGCCCGTCCGCCGACCAGACGAAACCGCTGGCGGGCATCCGGCGGCGCGCTTCCACGCGCACGATGCTGCGCCCGGCCTGCTGTACGGCGTCGGCCATCGCGTCGGAAAGCGTTTGCAAAATATCGGACATTCTATCCTCCTTGTATGCATTCAGGGATTTTCAGGGCGCTTCAGGTTAAGTTTATGGTCGCACGAAAGGCGCAGCGGCACATCCGCCCTTTGGCGAGGGGGACACTAGCCAAAAGTGGAGGGGAGGCGATCAGTCCGCGATGACCCGGTATGCCAGCAGGTAGCTCGCGCCGTCGCGGACGAAAGCGATGGTGATGTGGCCGCGTTCGGCGTCCCCGGCAGTGATAGGCGAGCGGCCTAAAAAGTCGTCGCGGAAAAAATCTTCCTCCCACAGTTCCAGGTAAGATTCGCCAATCTGCCCGGCGAACTCGAAATCTTTGGGGTTATAGGGCATCAACATCTGCCAGCCCTCCGGGCCAAGCCGCCGCCCCCCGGCGAAGTCGAACTCGCTCACCTGATTTTCTTTCTGGGGACGGTGGTGCATCTTAAAACGCCCGGACGACCACACTTTCGCCCCGTTAAACTTGACGATCACCTCGTCGCCGTTGTTTTCCTGGGCTTCGAGGCATTTGAGGTTAAGCAGTTGTACGGTATAGGCCATTTTTTAAACTCGCATCCAAAAGCTATTTTCGAATCAGGTGCGCGGTGTGCCGCTCCCAGAATACGCCGCCGGCGTACCCCTGGATGGCTGCATCGGCGTCGGCCAGATCAAGGCGTTTTTCGGCCAGGCAGCCGTACAACGCGTCCAGTTCGATGCCAACATACTGCCGGCCCAGTTTTTTCGCCACCACCGACGTTGTGCCAGAACCGAGGAACGGGTCAAACACCACGCCGCCGGGGTTGGAACTGGCGAGGATGATTTTGGCGAGCAGTTTTTCCGGCTTCTGCGTGGGGTGGTCGGTGTTTTCCGGCATAGACCAGAACGGTACGGTGATGTCCGTCCACAAGTTAGAAGGCGCGGTCAGCCGGAAGCTGCCCTGTTCGGTTCGCTGCCAATCCTTCGGCTGGCCGTCCGGCGTGGTATAGGGCGCGATCACCCGGCGTTTGAGACGCACCGCGCCGGCATTGAAGGTGTAGACGTCCGACATGGTGCAGAACCAGATGTCCTCGGAGCAGTTTTTCCAGTTAGCCTTCGCGCCCCGGCCTTTTTCGCGCTCCCAGGTGATGCGGCTGCGGAGGATAAACAGCGGCTCCAGCGCCATCTGTATCGCCGCCGCCGAGCGCCAGTCGCCGCAGACATAAACCGAGGCGGTCGGCTTGAGCGTCCGCGCCAGCTTCGGCAGCCAGCTTTCCAGCCAGCGCCGGTAGTCACCGGTGGAGCGGCGGCGGAAAACCGCGCCGTTGAAGGTTTTGGTCAGGTTGTAGGGTGGGTCGAGGAACAGCAGATCAACAAAACCGGCGGGCAGCCAGTCCAGGACGGCGAACAAGTCCCCCTGGATGGTGCGGTTGAGGATGTCGCCCGGCGATACCGGCCCGGACAGCCGCAGCAGCCGCGCGCCGTAAAACTGCCGCTCGGCCTCGGTCAGCGTCAGGGTGCGGTTGCGGGGCGCGCGGGGCATCCTACCACACTCTGCCGCGCGCGGCCACCGGCCACACCACTTCGATCTGCTCGTCCCGCACGCCGTACAGCCGGTTGTGCAGGTTGCTGACGACGCAGGTATGCGCCGGGATGATATGCAGCCGGTCGCCAATTACCGGGCGGTCGTCGCAGGCGCTCAGGTCTACGTAGGCGTGTTCTTCATTGAGTTTATAAATCCGCGCGTCGGGGTATTCCAGGATGAAACCGTGTAGGCCGTTCACGCTGTCCAGCGCCAGCGTTTTGCTGCCGGCGTCCAGGATGGCGCGGTCGGGCGTGGGGCGGCTGACGACCGTCGCCAGGACGGCCATCGCGCAGTCGTCCAGCGCCGCCCAGCCTTTCGAGACGGTTGCCCAGTCGTTAAAAATATACGTGCCGACGCGGATTTCGGTCAGTTCCGGGATTTCGTGGGCGTGGAAGGCGGCGCCCGTGCCGCCGCCGCTGACCACATCCACGCCGATTCCGGCATGGTTCAGCCGGTCGAGGGCCTCTTGCAGCACCGGACGGATAGAAGGACTGCTGGGATACAGCAGCAGTCCGGCGAAATGCAGGTTTGGTTCGGCGTCAATACGCTGCGCCAGCGTCACGACTTCATCCACCGGCGCGCCTGCCCGCTCGATTTCGGTCGCCAGTTCGACCATCACACGCAGGGTAAGGTCTTCGGCTGCGGCGGCATCGGCCAGCCCGGCGATGACGCTGAGGTGATCGGCAGAAACGGCCACCCGGTTATACATCGCTAGGTCAACCAGGCGGGCGGTTTTGGCCGCGCCGACGATGTTGTACGGGATTTGCAGATCGTTAAAGCCCGCGCCGGCGAACACCTCAGCTTCGCTGACCTTCTGGCAGGCGATGCCGACCGCGCCGGCTTCGATCTGCAAGCGGGCGATTTCCGGGCATTTGTGGGTTTTGATGTGCGGGCGGAAGGCCAGCCCATGCTGGTCGCAGTAATCCTGCATCCGGGCGATGTTGCGCTCCATCCGGTCGAGGTCTATCAGGACGCTGGGGGTTTCGAGTTCATCTACATGCATGGCGGCGCTCCTGTAGGGACACGAGGCGTCCTACAGAGTATGGCCGGAAAAACGCGGATTCGCAACGCTCAGGCGTTCAGCTCGATACGCAGGACGCGCGGGCCGGTAGGCCGGTCGGGGTAGGGGCTGCCGCCCGCCGGCTCCAGCGAAAGGCCGAAAGCCCGGTATTCGTCCACCGGCTTATCGAGCGGCACGATCAGGTAATTCGTCCCCGCCGGGTCGTCAAAGCGAAACAGGCCGCCGCTGCGAACGCCCCCGGCGTCCGCCAACCAGAGCTGGAAAGTCTGGTCGGCCTTGATAGGCGGCAGCGTTTGCACCCGGATGACGGCAGCGCGCCCGTCGGCGCTGGCGACCAGTTCGCCGCTGGTGGTTTCCTGCAAACCCGGCTCAAGCGGGTAGCGGCGCGCGCCGGATTCGCTGGTAATGCGCTGGTAAAGCGCCGCGCCGGGGTCGGCGGGCGTTCGCAGCACGGCCAGCGCCCCCAACGCCAGCAGCAGCGCCGCCGCCATACCCACCAGCGCCGGCAGCCAGGAGCGGCGCGCGCGCGGTTGGGGATTCGCGGCACGGTCGGCGGCCAGCCGACGGCGCAGGTCGTCCTGCAAACCGGCGGGCGCGGGGCGGGCGGGCGCGGCCAGCGCCAGCGCACCGGTGATGCGTTCGTAATCCGCCAGCAGCTGGCGCGCTTCGGCGTCGGCGGCCAGCAGCGCCTCAACTTCGGCGCGTTCGTCCGGGTCGAGCGCCCCCAGCGCGTAGGCGGGAATGAGGTCGAACAGGTCTTCTCGGTTCATTGTTCACTGTTTCGCTGTCGGAATGGCCGCCTTGTGACCGGCCAATGGTTAAAGTCCATTGCTGTTTATTACGACGAATCGCCCTCTGCCGGTTTTACCTCTGCCAGCCAGATTTGCCGCAGTTTTTGCATCCCCAGGCGCAGGCGGGTTTTGACCGTGCCGAGCGGAATGCCCAGCATTTCGGCCAGGTCGGTATGCGTCAGGCCGTAAAAATAGGCCAGTTCGATCAGGTCGCGCTGCTCCGGCTGAAGCTGGTCGAGCGCGGAAACCAGCGCCCGGCGCAGGTCG
>JAPKMO010000099.1 GCA_026645945.1 Anaerolineae bacterium | reverse complement strand
GAATACCCAATTCGTCCATTTGGCTTAGAACCTATCCATAAACCGATTGATCTGATAGCAGAACAGTGGGCTTAAGCAGATAGTGGGCTTAAGTAGACAGTAGGCTTAAGTAGACAGTAGGCTTAAGTAGACAGTGGGCTTAAGTAGACAGTGGGCTTAAGTAGACAGTGGGCTTAAGCCCACTGTCTAGTGGGTTTACGGATAAACTCTTAGCCCGTTCCCGTCCTCCAAAAGATCAAACAAGGAGCGCGCGTCCCCTGTCTGGCTCAAACCGCGTTCGAGCGCCTCCACTACGACGAGGCGTTTTTGTGCAGGTACGGCGAGCCGACCGCCAGATAACCATAACCGCGTTCGACCAGCTCCATATAATCCGGGATCATGCGGCGGCCATCAATCACCAGGTACGGCGGCTGCACGCTCTGTTCGATGGTGCGGGACAGCCCTCGGAATTCCTCCCAATCGGTGGAAATAAACAGCATATCGCTGCCCTGCATGGCTTCCCTGGGCGAGTTGTGATAACTGATGCGCTCGAACAGGTGATTCTGGTCAGGGTTGAAGAAACGCCGGGCTTCGTTCATCGCCAGCGGGTCGTAAGCGCGGATGGACTTCACGCCGCGCCCCAGCAGCGCGTTGACCACTTGCAGTGACGACGCATCACGCATATCGTTGGTGCGCTGTTTGAAGGCCAGCCCCAGCAGCGCCACCGTCCGGTTGTTGAAGTTCGCGCCGGCTTCCTGGATGGCGCGGTCTACCAGATAAACCTTCTGAAATTCGTTGATGTCGTAAACGGCTTGCAGCAGGTCGGCGGGCTGGCCGGCGCTTTTGAACTGGTAAATGAGCGACTGTATATCCTTGCCAAAACACGAGCCGCCCGCCCCGTTGGAAACATACGACCCCCAGGTGCTGATGCGCCCGTCGGCGGTCACGCCGCGTTTGAGGTCTTCCATGCGGATGTTGGGGAACGCCTCGCCCAGCCGCGCGCCGACGCCGTTCCAGAAGGAGATATACGTCAACAGCAGCGTATTGGCCGTATATTTGATCGCTTCGGCGGTTTCCGGCGTGGTTTCGATGTATCGAATCCGCACATGGTTGACGAACTGCGAATAAATGCGCCGGATGATTTTGAAGTCATCCTCGGCATCCGCCCCCACGACCACCCGGTCAGGACGGCGGGATTTCTCCACTGCGTCGCCTTCCGGCAAAAATTCGGGGTTGGAGGCCACGCCAGCGTTCGGGACATTGTGCTGCTTCAGCACACCTTCCAGCCGGCGCGCCGTGCCGATGGGTACGGTGCTTTTGTTAATCAGCACCACCCGCCGCTGATCGTGGCGCTTCGCCAGCAGGCGCGCCAGATGGTTGGCAACCTCCAGATAATAACTCAGGTCAGACGAGCCGTTAGGATTAGGCGGCGTGGGCGGACACAGGAAAATCGCGTCCGTGCCTTCGATGATATTTTCGATGTCGTTGGCGTGCAGGAAAAACAGATACCGGTTCAGATTTTCGGCGATAATTTCTGACAGGCCGGGTTCGTTGACGTATTCCTCGATCTGCTTCGGATCGCCGGAGCAGTAGGCCGCGATTTTCTTTTCATCCACATCATAGGCGTATACTTCATGACCATATTCCGAAATTACCGCAGCGTGCGTTAAGCCCACAAATCCGGTTCCAGCGACGAGAATTTTCATGGTTTCTCCTCTTGGCGAGTGTGTATTAAGCGTACCACCCAAAAACAGCGGTTTAATGTTTATTGTAGTGAAATTTATACGCAACCGGAACAGAGAATCTACCTTTGCATGAGGGTATGCAGGTGAAAATTTTGCCGGTACACAGGCAACCGTAAGCCGCGCGCCTTGCGGAAACCTTAATGCAAGTTCCGAGTGCTGATGGATAAACCCATTAGACTGTGCCTGATCCTGAGTGGACAGCGGGCTGAAGCCCGCTGCCAGTGGGCTAAGTATCTACCCGTAAACCGATTGATCTGATAGCAGAACAGTGGGCTTAAGCAGACAGTGGGCTTAAGCAGACAGTGGGCTTAAGCAGACAGTGGGCTTAAGCCCACTGTCTATCAGGCTCATTCTTTTCCGTTTATCCATGCATTCTGAGTGCCGAGGTCAGAAGCGCCCCCTACCCCGGCAGCGCCAGCTTCGCTGCCTCGCGCCCGATCAGGATGGCGTAGTTCGTGCCGCGATCCCAGGGGTAGACCTGGCTCATGCTGGCCCAGTAAACACCCGGCAGCGGCGTAGTCAGCGGCGGAATCTTCTGGCTGTGGCGGACGCCCGGCACGGGCTGAGCATAGGGCGCGCGCCAGACCCAGGTTTTGCGAATCCAGTCCGGCGAAAAGGCTGGGTTGACCTTCTTTAAAGCCGGCAGAAAACGCGCGATGAGTTCGTCGTCATCCAGCCGGAAATATTCGTGGTCGGGCGGCACATAATCGCCGCAGTACACCAGCACGTCGCCGTTGTAATGGCTTTTGTCCAGCCAGTTGGTATGCTCCACCAGCGCCAGGAAGGGAAACTCGCTGGCGCGTTTGTCGGCGCTGGTGGCCGGCAGGTTCAGCCAGTAGGTGCCGTCGGTCAGCACCGACTGTTTGAGCGCCAGCACCACGCAGATCGCGCCGATGCTCTGCAAGTCCGCCATCTGCCGGCCATAGGGTGTGTCGCGCAGATCAGGCGTCAGGCGCAGCATCAGCGCCGGCGATGTTGTGCTGATGATCCGGTCGAAGGCGTGCGTCTGGCCGCCGACCGTAAGCGCTGGTTTGCCGTCCTGAATACGGATACCTTGAACCGGCGTGTTGAAGTGGATAACCCCGCCCTTACCGCGCACCGCGTCGGCCAGCGCGTCCATAAAGGCCTGGAAGCCGCCCTCAAAAATGCCCAGCCGCACGCTGCGAGTATAAATGCGCGCCCACATCCAGGCCATGTTCACGTCCTGGTAGCGGTCGGCGAACTTGCCGATCAGCAGCGGTCGCCACAGGCGGTTGTAGGCTTCCTCGCCCATGTAGCGGCGCATCCAGTCGTGGGCGGTCACTTTTTCCAGCGCGCGCCAGTTTTTGGTGATGAACTTGAGGTAAACCCCCGCCAGCCCCAGCCGGAACAGGCTGAAAAACGACAGCGGCAGTTTGAGCGTCGAGGCGTTCATCTCTGAGCGGTAAATCTGGCCGTTGATCCAATAGCTGGTTTTGGGGCGCGGGAACAGCACTTTGTCGGCAGAACCGATCTCGCCGGCCAGCTTGATCGCTTCGGTGTCGGTTTCAAACCAGTGATGGTAAAACTTTTCCAGCGACCAGTCCCAGTTTTCGTCACGGAAACCGGCGGCCAGCCCGCCGGCGGCACTTTCCGCCTCGAACACTTCCACATCTAACCCGGCGCGGCTCAGGTCCCAGGCGGCGGTTAATCCCGCCGCGCCCGCGCCGATGATAGCGGCACTTAAACGATGGCTCATGCGTTTTATTCTCTATGTCCGGTTCAAAAATGCCCCATACACCCGCGCGAAGTCGTCCCACTTCTGCTCGTGTACCGGGTGGCCGCAGTCTGCGAACACCTCCAGCCGGCCATCTGGCACGCGCTCCAGGTACATGCGGGCGAAAGCCGCCGGGTTCAGTGTATCGCCGTCACCCAGCATCAGCAGCACCGGGCAGGCGATCTTTGGCGCGGTATCCAGGCTGACGCTGCCGCCCAGGTCGAGGTAATGCGAAAATGAGCGAATCCAGCCCAGCACGAAAGCGTCGGCGTCCGGGATGCCGTGTTCGGCTTTTTCCTCGTCGCTAATCCACGAACCGGGATACATACTCTGGACGCGCGGGCGGATGGACGGATCGAACACGCCCACCGCGCCGATGGCCGCCACCGACAGAAACCGCTCCGGCTGCTGTCCCGCCGCCACCAGCGCCGTTTCCCCGCCGTCGGAGTATCCCAGCACGTGCGCCCGTTCGATGCCGACCGCATCCATGAAGGCCAGCACGTCGTCCGCATCCCGGTGGTAAAAGCGGGGCGGAAAATCGCGCGGTTTGGGCGTGGACTGCCCGTAACCGCGCAGCGTGAGGCCGTACAGGTGGTAATCCGCTTCCAGCCAATCCATCACGCGGGTGAAGTGGCGGCGCGCCGTCCCCAACAGGCCGTGCAGCAGCAGCAGCTTTTCGCCCTGGCCGCGTTCCTCATAAAACAGGCGCGCGCCGGTTTTTAAATCCGCAAACGGCATGGTTTAACCTCCGCCAGGTTCGGCAGCCGCGACATCCGCCGACTCCTCTTTTTTCGACTCGCTGGCCTTCATCACGTCGCCTAACGAAATACCCATCGCCAGCATCCCAATCGTACCCAGAATAGCATACCCCAGGATGTTGATTCCATGCGACAGGAAACCCGCCGATGTCGAAAGCACCTGGCTGACGCCCGCCGCATCCCCGGCCAGCCGCACCGCCCCTTCATACGGCCCCAGCGCCGCCACGCTGACCGGGATGGCAATGCTGAAGGATGCCAGCGTCAGCGAGAGAATCGCCATCAATACGACGTTATCCTGGATGCCGATGGCAAGCATCATGCAGCAGAACGTTACCGCCGAAACCGCCCACGAAATGATCGTCCAGCCGATGGCATGGATGGCGCTGCGCCAGTGGGTGAGCGGCTGGATGCCGTCCAGCACATGGTCGAGCAGCCGCCCCAGGTTCAGCCGTTTGATGAACGGCAGCAGGCGCTCCACCAAAGCCAGGATACGATGGGCGATGGCCGGGTAGCGGGCGAAAACGATCAAAACGATAAACGCCGCCACCGCCGCCGCGCCGAATAAAACCGCCAGCCGCACCGCATCCGGCTGCGCGTTGGGGGCCTGCGTCAGCGCCACCGACAGCCAGATCACCACCAGCAGCGTATCCAGCAGCCGCTCCACGATGATGCTGGTGGCGGCGGTCATCAACGGCACGCCGGAGCGGGTCGCCAGCAGGGAGCGGGCCACCTCGCCGGCGCGCAGCGGAAGCTGGTTGAGCAGCATGGTGATATTAAGCATGTGGAAAGCCTGCATGGTAGTGACTTTATAGTTGACCAGCCCGCGCCAGCGCACCGCGCGCGTCCACAGCCCCAGCCCGACCGTCACCAGGGCGATCAGCGCCCAACCAAGATCGGCCTGGCGGATGTTTTCGATGATTTCCTGATGTGGAACGTCCCGCAGCGCCAGCCACAAAAACAGCCCGCTCACCAGCACGCTGGCGATCAAAAACACGAGTCGTCGCATAGCCTCCACCCTTCGTTACCCCTCTGTTGAACACCTTATCCCGGCGGGCTAACATCTCCCTAAAGCGCCCTGCTGCGCCTTACAGAAAACGGGCTTTATCCCGCGAAAGCTGCTACGAGAACCTGAGCAAGAGCGCTTTAACGCGGGATGGGGTATCTTCAAACGCCTGCTGACGAACAAAGCGGCGGATGCTGGTCGTCTGGCAGTGTTTGTTGACCCCGCCTACACGTCCAAAAGCTGCTCGACCTGCGGCAGGATTTTTGAGGATGTGGCGCTGGCAGAAGCTGCGCGGCTTTCGCCGCAGCAGAGCGTCATATACCTGTGATTTTGAATGCCAGCCGAAGCCCGACAGATTTATGCTTCAGGCAGTTGTTCAATGATATACTGAAAAAGTTATTTATCGAGGAGGCCAACATGCCTTTTGAAACCGACTGGTATCTCAAAAACCGCGTCATCCTCACCCGCGTCAAAGGCGAAATGGACACCAATGAGATTCGGGCGCTCAACGACCGCGCGGTCGGTATGATTGATAACGCCGAACTGAGCGATTGGGCTACCCCCCTGGTTCATCATCTCATCAACATTGAGGAAATGACCGGCTTTCCGCGCAAAATCAACGAGGTTTCCAACTCGGTTACGTTCGCTTCGCCCCAGATGGGATGGCTTATCATCGTGGGCAAGGTGAACCCGATCATTCGTTTTTTCGGCGGCGTGATAACCCAGGTCAGCAAAATACGCTTCCGCGTCATCGAAACCATGCCGGAAGCGTTGGAATTTCTTCAGGAGGTTGACCCTTCGCTCAAAGGCCGGCTGGTCGAACCGGCTCCAGTTTCACCAGATGCCGGGAATTAGCCGGTAACGAACGCGCTGGCAGTAATTGGTGTACGCCGCCCCTAACTGCGCGGTGAGAAACCGTTCCTCGTCCAGCGCCTTCAGCGAGTAAAACACGATCAGCGCCAGCAGCAAAAGCGCCGTCCCTGCGCTGGGGAAAGCCAGGGTCGTCCCCAGATACATCGCCAGGGTGGCGGTGTAGATGGGATGGCGCACCCACCCATACGGCCCTTTGTCCACCACCAGATGATCTCGCTGCACCGTCGTCACCGCCGTCCAGAAGCGCCCCAGGAAATGCCGGGCATAAAACGCCCCTGCCAGTCCCCCGGCGGCGACGATGACCCCGGCAGCGCCCGCCGCTTCGTGCTGAGGAAACGCGGCAGCCCCCAGCGTGACCATCAGTGCCACGAAAAACAGCGCCAGAATTGCCAACGACAGCCCGATCACTAATATCTGATCGAGGCGCGAGTTGCTGGCCTTCAACAACGTTTCCCGGACATCTCGCATCACCCGGATTTCCGGCCCCCAATACAGGACAAACCAGATGAGCCAAACGGCAATCACCAGCCAGTTAAATAGAGTTATCATCGGGGTTTTTCCTATGGTTGAGCGGCATACACATTCACAGGGCGGATAGTTTACCCCGGCTTCTGCGCCTTGCCCAACGCCACTTTTCCGGTCTGGCCGTTAACCAGCGCGGTGCGAACATCTCCGTCTTTTTCGACCAGGGTGGCGATCCATACTGGCATCAGCAGCAGTCGAAAACTCATCTGCTGGATGTTGGTGAAAACGTTGATGGTCACGTCATCGCTGCCCAGTTCCCGCTGGCCGTATTTGATCCGCATGGCGGTGGAAACCAGCCCGCGCGCTTCCAGAGCGGCCTGGTCGAAATCCACGCTGTAAAGCTGCGCCGGGTACTTCGCCAGCAGTTCCGGTCGAAAATCCACCACTTCGCGCAGGTGATAATCGCCAAGCTGGTTGGTCAGCACCGGGGGCGGCGATTTGACGGCACACACTTCGATGTCGTACTGGGCATCGTTAAACTGTGTGCGCGTATAGGGCGGCGCGGTAAAACGCGCGCGGTCGCGGGACGGGCGGTTGTCAATGCGCGTGCGGGTGACTTCCAGCAGCGCATCGAAAACCCAGAACGGCAGATAATACCCGCTGAGCATGGCGCGTGCGACTTTGTTATTGCCGAACAATCCGCGCAGCCGCTCCGACACGCCCTGCAGCCGCTCTTTGATGGCCTGCCCGGCCTGCGCCCGACTGACGCGAAACGGCACGATGCCGCTGGGCTGCTCGAACGACCCCAGCGCATCCTGCTCAATGACGTGGTTTGAGCCGCAGAATGGACAGCGCATGGAAAGCTGGTTGGCCGCCAGCGCGCGTTCAGCGCCGCATTCGTTACAATGCAGCAGGCGCTCGCCGACCACCCAGCGTACCGGCTGCGTTTTGCGTTCCAGCAGCGCCGCCACCAGCGAGTCGCTGGTATCGGTTTTATAAACCGGCTGCTGGCCGGTATACCCGCAAAAACGGCATTCCACGCGCCCCGTCTCCGGCTGCACGGTCAGGTCGCCCCCGCAGACAGGACACTTGAGCGTGGTGGTCTGCGTTTTGACCGGGCCTTCAACCCGCTGCACAACCGGCCCCTCGCTGCGCAGCGCCCGCTCCGCCTGCTCTGGCGTCAGCCGCCCGTTCAGCACCATCATCAGGCGCGTGGCCTCCATATGCCCCGGATTATGCGCCAGAATAGTACTCAGGTGGTCGCGTTTGACCGCCTCCTGGTCGGATACTTTGGCGATCCACAGGTGGGCGTCCAGAAAATCCGGCTGAATGTCCGCCGCGCCCTGGAAAGCCCGCAGCGCCTCGGCCTTTTTGTCCTGGAACAGATAATCGTGGCCGGTATGGAACAGCGCCAGCGCCCTGGGATTCACCTCTCCGGCGTGGGTCAGGCGCACGGTCGGGCGGCGGCCTTTGGCTTTGATCTCCTCCGCGCGCGCTTCCAGGCCGGTCGTCCGCACGTAACCACAGTTTTTACAGGAAACGGTCGTGGTGGCGAAATCCAGCGTCATGCGCTGCCCGCAGTGCGGACAGTCCAGGTTGATGCCCATAAAAAATATCCATTCGTCGTTCTGCCGTTTATCCCAGTATAAAGGCGGAACGACCGGCTGAATCAAAAGATTCGCGCCGCGCGCGTTTGAGACAATAGTTCCATCCCTTCACGCCCGCCCCACCGCCGCCAGATAGTCGCTGTAGCCGCCTTCGTACAGCCGCAGCCCGCCGGAGTCCAGCGCCGCCACCCGGTCAATCACCCGGTCGAGAAAGTAGCGGTCGTGCGAAATCGCCAGGATCGCGCCTTCAAAATCGTCCAGCACGCTTTCCAGCACTTCCACCGATGGGATGTCCAGGTTATTGGTCGGCTCGTCCAGCAGCAGCAGATTCGGGTTTTGCAGCATAATGCTCGCCAGCTGCAGGCGGCTGCGTTCCCCGCCGCTGAAGCCGCGAATGGGCAGCCGCACCTGTTCGTAGCTGAACAGGAACTTGAGCAGGAACGCGACCGCATCCCCCTCGCTCATGGCTTTAACGTCGCGCACCAGGTCAAGCGGCGAGCGGTCAAGCCAGCCGTCAAGCGTCTGGTGTTCCTGCGAGTAGTAACCCACTCGCACGCTGGGGCCGACCTTCACCAGACCATCCAGCGGTTCCAGCTGCCCCAGAATCAGCCGGAACAGCACCGACTTGCCCACGCCGTTCGCGCCGATCAGTCCGACTCGTTCGCCGTGCCGCAGCAGCAGGTTCACGTCCATAAACAGCAGTTGGTCGTCAAAGCCCATCGCCAGGTTGACGATCTCCAGGGCTTTGGTGCTGCCGCGCCAGCCGTTGATTTCCAGCCCCATCGCGCGCCGTTCGGTCATGCGCTCGATCATTTCGCCGCGTTCATCCATCCGTTCCAGCATCCGGCGGCGGCTGCGCGCCTGGCGGGCGTGGCGTTCGCCCAGGTCGGCTCTGGCCTTCAGTTCCGACTCGTGAATGAAGGTTTCGATCTGCGTGATGCGTTTTTGCTGGGCGACGTATAACTGCTGCTGGCGCAGGCGGCGGGCGGCGCGCTCCTCAGCATAGGTCGAGTAGCTGCCGGGAAACAGCGTCAGCGCGCCGGCTTCCAGTTCGGCGATGGCCGTTACCACCTCATCCAGCAGGTAGCGGTCGTGCGAAACGATGACCACGCCGCCGGGGTAATCCCGGATGAAGGCTTCCAGGGCGCGTTTGGCATTCAGGTCAAGGTGATTATCCGGCTCGTCCAGCAGCAGCACATCCGGCGTTTCGGCGGCCAGCCGTGCCAGGGCGACCAGCTTCTTCTGCCCGCCGCTGAGCGTTTCGGTCGGCAGATCGTAATCGCCCGCCGCGAAGCCCAACCGCGCCAGCATATCCTTCACCCTGGCCGCGTGGCTGAGGCCGCCCAGGTGTTCGTAAGTTTCCAGCGCCTTTTCCTGCTGCGCCAGCACGCGCTCCAGCCGGGCGGCGTCGCCGTATACGTCCGGGTCGGCCAGCCGTTTTTCCAGGCGGGTCAGTTCGGCCTCGATGCGCGCCAGTTTAGGCGGCGGCGTCATGGCTTCGTCCAGCAGGCCGCGACCGGGCGGCAGTTCCACGTCCTGCGGCAGATAACCCACGCTGATGCCGCGCTGGATGGTGATCGCGCCGGTATCCGGCTGGAGTCGCCCGGTGATGGCCTTCAGCAGGCTGGACTTGCCCGACCCATTCGGCCCGACCAGCCCTATCCGGTCGCGGTCGCCGATGGCCCAGGATAGGTCGCGGAAGATTTCGCGCCCGGCGTGGCTGATGGTTATACGATCAAGATGGATGATGTGCATTTTTAGCTCTCCTCAAAGCCGGAGGCGGGGCCTGGGCTGCCTGCTGTCCAACGCGGGAATCAAAACGGCCACAGGCGCACCTGTGGCCGTCGAATGATTACGAAAACTACGCTAATCTTACACGGGCGGTAGGCGCGCTGAACTAAGGCGCGCCCAACGTATGTGTGAGCAGCGAAATCGTAAAAACCGTGTGCAGCGTAAAGTAGATCATGCACGTCATTTTAATGCCCATCGGCGGCGGCGTCAAGCGGCGCGCGCCCAAAATCCAGGGCTTACGCATCAAACTATGTCATATCAACCCCTATCCTCCCGGCCCCCTTTCCCCTTTGCATGGAGAAAGGGGGAGTAAGACTCGCATTAAGCCCCCTCTCTGAATTTGGCGACCCAAGCGGGGATGTATATCCCCTGAGGAGGGGGGAGGGGATTGGGGGGAGGGGTTAGAAGGCGAAAGCCCGCTTATCGAGACGAAGTATCTTCATGCGTAAGCCCTGATGTTATAATCGCCCCCACACCGAAGGAGTAAAACGCCATGACCGCTGTTTCTGCCGCGCCGACTGCTCGAACACTGACGCCACGAATCGTGCTGTGGGCGGGTTTAACCGCCCAGCTTTTTTGCGCCCCCGCCCTGTGGGGGCATCAGAGCATTGGCGAAGGGCTGCTGCTGGAACGTTACAGCCCGCGTTATACACTGGCGCTGGCGCTGCACCTGCTGCTGGCGCTGGCTTGGCTGGCGGCGGCGCTGCGGCACGCGCCCATCACGCGGCGGCTGGAGCGGCTGCCGGCGGGCGGGCGTTATGGCCTGCTCTTCATAATCGGGCTGGCGGTTTTCGCGCTGTGGCTGCTGCCGATCGAAACGGTGCTTCAGCAGTATTTTACGCTCAACGGCCTGCTGGCCTCTCTCATGCTGATAATCACCCTGCCGGACGCGCCGCCGCGCTTCCGCCGCTGGCCGCTGGCGGCGCTGGCCTTTTTGCTGCTGGTGCTGATTCCGCTGTACATCGGCGCGGTTTCCGACCGCCGCTTCGAGCCGGACGAAGCCGCCTGGGCCGAACGAACGGAGGCCGTTTTTTCGGCCGGCGGCCTGTACAACCGGACGCATCTGTGGCCGCCGGAGGTGATTACGCCGGGTTACGGCTGGCTGAACGCCGGCTACGGCTGGCTGCTGCACACCTTCGGTTTTCACCTCATCATCGGGCGAACGGTTCAGTTCATCAGCTATCTGGTCGCTTTTGCCGGAATCGCGGCGCTGGCCTGGCGGCTGTACGGGCGTACCGCCGCGCCGCTGGCCGCTGGCGCGGCGATTCTCAGCCAGGGCTTCATCCCGGTGGTGGAATATCGCGGCAACCTGTACATGCACACCTTCGCCGCCTTCATGACACTGGCCGCCGCGCAGGCCCGCCGCAGCCCCCGGCGCGCCCCCTGGGATTTCGCCTGCGGTCTGCTGGCGGCGCTGTCCATGCAGGCTCATGCCAGCGGCATGATTTTTACCGGCGCGTTTTTTCTGCTCTACCTGGGCGAACTTTTATGGTTCTCCTACCGGGGGCGGCGGATTGTCTCGCTCTGGCCGCTGCTGGCTTTCAGCCTGGGGGCAGGGCTGGGGGCGGGGGTTTATTTCGTCTTCAACATCCTGCCGGTCGGCGGCCTGGAGGCATATCTGGCGCGGCTTGCCAGCGAGCGCAGCGGGCGGTCACACCCGCTGCCCTTCCTGCGGGCGCTGCTGGAATGGCGCAGCGTTCTGGAAGGTTTCCTGTTCACCGCCGGGCTGGTGTACATCCTGTGGCGGCGGAACGAAAACGACCGCTTCCTGCTCGGCGTGCTGGCGGCGCTGGCGCTGGTTTCGGTCTTTTTGGATACCCAGGGCTACCGTTCGACCTTCAGCGTTTTCCTGGTCATCGCGGTTGGCGCGGCGGCAGCCGATGGCCTGCGGGCAGCCAACCAACCACCGGACGACAGCCGCCGGACGGCGCTCGGCACGGCGGCGCTGTTCGCCGCGCTGCTGGCGCAGATGGCGGGCATGTTTTTGATCTCGCCCTGGACGCTGACGTTTTACCGCACCGGCCAGACGCCGCCCTTTTTGTACGAAGCCATCGGCCCGGTGTTAGAGCCGTACCTGCAGCCCGGCGAAAAAATCGTCAGCACGCACCAGCTCATCTGGTCGTTCCCGCGCGCCGATCTGGTCAGCCACGCGGCGGGCGGCATGTCGGTGGGGCGCGGCGTGGCCGCCGCCGAAATCGAGGTGTGGGATCAGGTCAGGCCGGACGTGATCGTGTACATCGAAAACGAAATGCACTTCGACCCCGGTTTACAGGCGTATATGGAGCGGGAAAACTTCGACGTGTGCGACCGGCTGGAATTTATGGGACACGCCGTCGAAATCTACCGGCGCGGCTGCTGATTCAGAGCGCGCACAGCAGCACGCTCCACGCGAACGGCGGGGGCGAAACCGCCGCGATCACCGTGATGCCCTGGCTTTCGACGAAGCGGCGAAAACCGGCCAGCGACCAATGCTGGACATGCTCCGGGTGGTCGCCCAAAAGGCGCACGCCCTTGCCGGTCAGCAGGCGTTGAAGGCGAAAAATCGGCTCATTCGGCACGCTCAACAACAGGGCGCGCCGCGCCACGCGCCGGTATTCGGCCAGCGCCGCCGCCGGGTCGGGCAGGTGTTCCAGCACCTCCAGCGACAGCACCACATCCACGCTGCGGTCAGGGAACGGCAGCCGGAGCGCGTCGAACACAGCATAGGACATAGCCGGGCAGCGCCCGCGCGCCTGGCTGACCGCCGCCGCGTTTAAATCGCCCCCATACGCGCGCAGGCTGCGCCCATCCAGCACCGCCAGCGCCGAATAACCCTCGCCGCAGCCGACCTCCAGCAAACTGACCGCGTCCGCCGGCAGCAGCGCCCGCACCTGGCCGTGAAAACGCGAAATCGCCCAGCGCATGAACGGATTATTGGACTGGTGTTTTTGCTGGTTGGTGCTGGTGGTCACTGCGGCTGTGCCTCCCCGGCGGGCTGTTCCACGCGGTAAACGCGGGCGGTCGTCACCAGGGGGTCTTCGCTGCGCTGCATATGGGAAACGATCAATTCGGCCAGCAGCCCCATCGTCAAAAACTGCGCACCCATCAGCATCAGCAGCACCCCCAAAAAGAGAACCGGACGTTCGCTCAAGGGGCGCACACCCATAAACCATTCAATGCTCAACACCAGATTGATGAGGAAACCGGCCAGCAGCAGCAGCCCGCCCAAGCCGCCGAACAGGTGCAGCGGACGCCGCCCGTACTGGTTGAGGAACAGCACCGTCACCAGGTCCAGCCCGCCGCGCAGCAGCCGCCCCGGCCCGTACTTGGAACGCCCGAAGCGGCGCGCGTGGTGCGTGACCGGTACTTCCGTCACGCGGAAGCCGGCATAATGGGCTAGCACCGGGATATAACGGTGCAGGTCGCCGTAGATTCGCAGGCGGCGCACGACTTCGCTCCGGTAAACCTTATAACCGCTGTTCATATCGCGCAGGTGCAGCCCGGTCATCCAGGCCGTCACCCGGTTGGCGATGCGCGACGGGATGCGTTTGGAAAGCGGGTCGTGGCGCTCTTTTTTCCAGCCGGAAACCACGTCAAACCCCTCGTCCAGCTTCGCCAGCAGCCGTTCCATTTCGTCCGGCTCGTCCTGCAAATCGGCATCCATCGTCACCAGCACGTCCCCGCGCGCCAGGGCAAAACCGGCATTCAGCGCCAGGCTTTTGCCGAAGTTCCGGCGCTGGACGGCCACCGTCACCCGCGCATCGGCGGCTTGCAGCGCCAGCAGCGCCCCGGTCGAGCCGTCGTCGCTGCCGTCGTCTACGTAGATGATTTCCCAGCCCGCCCCCAGGCGCTCCAGCACGCCGGTCAGCCTGGCGTGCAGGATGGGCAGGCTTTCGACTTCGTTATAGACCGGTATCACGACCGACAGATGGGCTTGGTTCGGCAGCGGCATGGTGCGTTCTCTGCGTCCAGTACCAGGGCAGCGCCGCGCCCAGGTGCAGGGCTTCGCCCAGCGTCCACCACAGGCGCGCGACGATGGCAATCGAAAAAGCGATGGTAACGCCAAACCGGGGCGCAAGCAAGATGGTCAGCACCGCTTCGCGCGGGCCGATGCCGACCGGCGCAATAATCACCAGGAAGCCGACCGCCCAGGCCGCCGTGAAGCTGGTCACAGCCTGCCACCAGGGCAGCCCCAAAACGTCCGGTACGGCCAGCGCCAGCCAGTAAAACCCGGTGCCGATCAGCAGCCAGGCCAGGACATACAGCGCGCCAAGCGACAAATAAACGCGCATCGGCGCGCCGCCCACCCGCCGGTGCGCGTCCAGCATCGTTTCAGCGCCCCGCCAGCCCAGCCGCCGCAGCGCCCGCCAGAAGCGGTCATGCTGTGACAGCAGCAGCAGGCCGAGGATCAGCGCGGCGCAGACCGCCACCAGCGCCGCCAGTTCCGGGCTGGCCCACACGCCGCCGGTCAGGCTGAGCAGCAGGCTGGTCAGCAGCAGCGCCGCCAGTTCCCACACCGTCAAAGCGCCGGCGACCGCCGTCGGCAGGCCGTCCCGCCGGTAAAGCACCACCCGCGCCGCCACCTGCCAGACGCCGCCGGGGATGTACTTGGTAAGCTGCGACACGAACCAGTAACGGTACGAGCGGCCCGGCGACAGGCAGCGGCCCAGGCTGCGATGGCCGACATAACCAGACAGCCCCAGCAAACCCTGGCCGGCCAGCAGCGCCGCCAGCGCCGGCGCCAGCAGCCGCCAGTCCAGGCCGGCGAAAACATGCGACCAGCCGCCCGGGCCGGCGAAAATCCGCTGCCAGGCCAGCGCCAGAAAACCGAGCGCGATGCCCCACCCGGCCAGATTGAGCAGACGTTTGAGACGAAACATGATTAATTGGCCGAAAACAGGCCGATGGAGTCCTCCTCGTGCGGCACGAGCATGGTTTGCAGCAGCGTTACCTCGCGGCGGTACAGCACCCGCAGCCGGTTGAGCAGTTCCTCGCCCTGGCTGATGACCAGCAAATCCTGTTTTTGCGCCGGGGGAAGCTGGATGAGGAACGAAGCCAGATAGGCCAGTTTTTGCCAGTCGGTCGGCAGTTCCTGTATGTCGAGCGGCGTTTCGCTGGCCTGGGAAAGCACCTGCAAATAACGCCGCATCCAGGCGCGCAGGGCGCGGCTGGCCGCCTCCACCCGCTCCAGGGCCGGCCTCGCCAGCGGATAACCCTCGACCACGCCCACCAGATAAGGCCGGTCGTATTTGAGCGCGTAAATTTGAAAGCGTTCGTGTCCGACGGCGGTGATGTTCATCCGGCCATCGGCCAGCGTTTCAACCTGGGTGATATAAGCTGTACAGCCGACCAGATGCGGCTCTGCCGGGCCGCCGACTTCCTGCCCCTGCCGGATGAGCGCCACGCCGAACGGCTCGCCCGTCTGCCGGCAGCGCGCGATCATCGCCCGGTAGCGTTCCTCGAAGATGTGCAAATGCAGGGGCATACCAGGAAACAACACCGTATTGAGTGGAAAAAGCGGGATTTCTTGCATGGTGGCGTACCGTTGCTTTGACGTGACGCTTTTTATTGTAACACATCTCCTCGCTCGCCCCGGCGGATTTCACGATTTTCTTATGGATAAAAACCCGGCTTCATGGGCAATCGTTCGGAAATGTGTTAAAAAGCACAGGGATTATCGGTTCATCTAAAGAAGGACTGCTGATGGCGTATCAACCTGAGCGTTCCACCTTCTTAGAAGCGGCAGCCGCCCCGCCGGAAAGCCGCCTGCGCCGCCTGCAGCGGCTGCTTTATGGCCGGCCCGCGCCGCCCCCGCCGCCCGCAGATACCCCAACGGCCCAGGCCGGCGACGACCCCCGCCGCTTCTGGCAGAACACGGAGGGCAGCGGTAGTTTTGGCCGCTGGACGCTGGACGGTGACGGCCTGCCGGCCTACGTCTACGAAATGGATCAATACCAGGACGACCGCGCCCGCTACCCCAACACGGAAAACCTCGACCGCCGCGACCACTGGCATCAGGTCGGTAATTTTCGTGTCACCGGCCTGGCGTCCAACGACGGCCTGGTGCAGGCTTACCTGGGCGACCGGGGCGGCGTGCTGCTCAACCGGTTTGAAGCCTGGGAATACCACCGCCCGGCGCGTTTCAGCCTCAAGCTGCTGGTCGCCCGGCTGGTGATGTCGCTGGCGCGCTGGCTCTCGCGGGAAAAACCGCGCCCCCAACCCCCGGCTGCCGAGCTCCAGGCGTTCGCCGCGCAGGGGGTGGCGGCCCAGGGCGGCCAGGTTCCGCCGCGCGGCAGCCTGCCGCCGGAAGTGCTGACGCAGCACGTCGAAGCCCAGAGCGCCGACGCGCCTGCTCCCCAGCGTGACCCGTTGAGCGTGCCTTATACCTACGCCGGCGGTTTTAGCTATCTGGACGACGGCAGCGCAGTCTGGGCGACGGCTTTCCGCTACTGCCCGGCCCGCGCCCAAACGCGCCGGGTTTTTGGCATGGGCTACTTCGAGACGGAAACCACCTACCGGGACATCCGCGTGACGCGGCGCGTTTACGCCCCCTACGGCGATGACCCGGTTCTGCTGGCCGACGTTCGCATCGAAAACCTGCGGAACGCCCCTGCCCACCTGCGGCATTACGAATACTGGGACGTGAACATCTACCAGATGCAGCTGGACTGGCTTCGCAGCGGCCTCTTTGCCGCCATCAGCGACCGCCTGCGCCGCCTGTTAAACGCGCACTTCACCCACCGCGTCTCCTGGGTGGATTCCCCGCCAGGGCTGCGGTTTCGGCAGCAGCTTCGCACGCCCCCGCCGGCCCATGCGCTGCCGCCGGACAAACCCAGCGAGGTAGACTGGAGTCCGGCTGACGTGTTCCTGGCTGACCTGAGCGGCCACCCGGACGCTTTTTACGCGGACAAAG
>JAPKMO010000098.1 GCA_026645945.1 Anaerolineae bacterium | reverse complement strand
CCTGAACACCTGAAATCCTTGACTCTTTACATCATAAGGCACGGAGGGCGATTCTGGCAAAATATTGACATAAATTCAGCAAAATGCTAGTCTCAAAAAGCCGCAGCCGTAATTCACCCACCTACAGGGTGTTTCAATCCAGATACTAGATTATATTACCATCGTCGTTGTATATGCGGCAGGGGGACAAATGAGAACCCTGGTCATGAAATTCGGCGGGTCGTCCGTCGGCACAAAAACCGCCCTGACCCAGGTTTTAAGCATCGTGCTTTCGGAACGCGAGCAGTGGGACCGTATCATTCTGGTTGTCTCTGCCCTGGATGGCGTCACCGACGCGCTCATCGAAGCCGCCCACCTGGCGCACCTGGGCAACCAGCGCGGCTACCGGCGCATTGTCGCCAACCTGCGAACCCGCCATATGGCTTTAATCGAAGAACTGCCCCTCAGCCCCACCGAACGTGCGGCGCTCCAGGCCGACATTGACCGGCTGCTGTTCGACATGCTCGATATTTACGAGGTCATGTCCAACACCCCCGCCGAAACGCCGATACCGCATCTGGTAGACTCGACCATCGGCGTTGGCGAAAAACTGGCCGCGCGTCTGGTCGCCGCCCTGCTCCGCCAGAAGGACATCCGCAGCGTGGCGCTGGATACCGGCGATCTTGTCATCACCGACGAGGTTTTTGGCAACGCCATGCCCAACCTGGAACTGACCCGCGAACGCATCGAAAAAAACCTGCTCCCCAGCCTGGAACGCGACATCATGCCGGTCGTCACCGGTTTTATCGGCAGCACGCCGTCCGGCAAACCCACCACGCTGGGGCGCGGCGGCAGCGACTATACCGCATCGGTTTTTGCCGTTTGCGTCAATGCCGATGAAGTGTGGATATGGTCCGGCGTGGACGGCATGATGACCACCGACCCGCGCGAAGTTCCCCATGCCCGCGTGATTCCCAAGCTGTCGTATGGCGAGGTGGCCGAAATGGCCTACTTCGGCGCGCGCGTGCTTCACGCCCGCATGATCGGCCCACTGCGCGAGCGGCACATCCCCCTGCGTATCAAAAACGTGTTTAAACCCCAACTGCCCGGCACGCTCATCCACGACTCGCGCCCCGACCCGACCCAGAGTCTCAAGGCCGTCACGTCTATTGCTGGCCTGGGGCTGTCCGCGCCGCATAACGGCCCGCTTGGCCCCATCTCGACGCTGGTGGATCAAACGCTGTTCGCAACTACCCACAACCGCGCCGACGTGATGATCGCATCGCAGTCAGCAACCCACAGTTTTGCCTGTTTTCTGGTTCCTACCAGCGCCGGGCCGGATGCCCTGCACACCATTCGCACCGAGCTGGAAGACAGCCTGCAAGACAACCCGGAAATCGGGCGCTGGACGGTGAAGCCGGTAAGCATCATTACCGTGATTCGAGATCACATTGACGAAACATCCGGCCTCACGGCGGGCATCATCCAGGCGCTTAACGGCATTCGCATCCTGGGGTTAAGCCAGGCGCCTTCCCGGTGCAGCCTGTCTATCGTGGTCGAAGCAGAAAACAGCGAACGGGCGCTGCTGACCATCCACGACCTTATTCTCAGTAGCGCATGAGGTAGCGTTCCAGTTCCCAAGCCGTCACCTGCCGGTTATACTCGTCAAATTCCTGCCGTTTGGCCGCGCTGTAACGATCACTAATGTATGGCCCCAGCGCCGCCAGGATCACATCATCCTGGTCGAGCGCATCCAGCGCCTCGCCAAGCGATGTAGGCAGCACCTCCAGATGCCGCAGGCGGGTGCGGTCGTGCCGCACCAGCGTTTCTTCCAGCGGGTCAGGCAGCGGCATCCGCTGGCGAATCCCGTCCAGCCCGGCCATCAGCATCACGGCGCTGGCAAGGTAGGGGTTGGCGCTGGGGTCGGGGCAGCGCAGTTCCAGGCGCGTATGAGCTTCTTTGCCCACCGAAATGTGAGGCACGCGAATTAACGCCGCCCGGTTGATGTGCGCCCAGGTGACATAAACCGGCGCTTCAAAACTCGTCCCCAGCCGTTTGTAGGAATTGACCAGCGGGGCCAGCACCGCGCACATGGCGCGCGCATGAGCAAGCTGCCCTGCCAGGAAGTACCGCGCCGTTTCCGACAAGCCGTATTCATCGCCCACGTCCGCGAACACATTCTGCCCATCGCGGGCGTCGTGCAAGCTTTGATGGGTGTGCATCCCTGAACCCGGCAAGTCCATGCTGGGACGCGGCATAAACGTACAGTGCAGGCCGCTGCGCTGTGCCACCGCCTTAAGCGCCACCCGCGACATCAGAATTTTGTCGGCCTGCGCCAGCGCATCGTCATACTGAAAATCAATTTCGTGCTGGCCGGAGCCGATTTCATGATGAGTCGAGTCAACGTGAATCTGCATGGCCGCCAGCGTGTCAAGCATCTGGTGGCGAACCGACTGCGACATATCGGTGGACAGTTCAAAATAGCTGGCATCATCCTGCGGGCGCAGCGGCAAAACCGGCTGGCCGTCGGCGTGGAACAGGAAAAATTCCAGTTCGACGCCGGTTTTGTAGACAAAACCCATCTCTTCCGCCTGCTTTAAGGCTTTCACCAGCACGTTGCGCGGGTCGCCAATGAACGGGTCGCCTTGCAGGGTATGAACGGTGCAGATCAAACAGGCCGTCCGGGACTCGCGCGTTTCCCAGGGCAGAACGGTGAACGTGCCGAGGTCTGGGACGAGGATCATGTCGCTTTCGGCCACGCGGGCAAAACCTTCAATGGACGAGCCGTCGAAGTGCAGGCCAAAATCCATCACTTCGGCCAGTTTGCCCGCCGGCACAGTGATGCTTTTCACCATGCCGGTGATGTCCGTAAACCACAGGTCAATAAACCGGACGCCGTTTTTTTCAACCGCCGCCAGGACGGCTTCTTGGGTCGTCATAAACCGCCTTTCAAACACAATCGGGGCGCGATATAGATCGGCGTTCCCGCATTTTTTTATCGGAGCGGTGAATATAACCGCCCGAACGCAGCCTTACCAGGGCGCAGCCTGCCAAAATTTCGGGCGCTCGCTTGTCCAGGGCAAACAATCATTCCGGGTTCGGCAGCAGCCCCAGATGGCCGAGCAGCGCGTCTATGCCCAGCAGGTAGCTGCGCCAGCCAAAACCGCTGATCTGCCCCACGCATACCGGCGCGGTCATCGAAACATGGCGGAACGACTCGCGGGCATGGACATTCGACAGATGCACTTCTACCACCGCCAGCCCGGTTGCGCTGATCGCATCCCGCAGGGCAACCGAGGTATGCGTATATGCGCCGGGATTAAAAACCACCCCTTCAGCCCAGTTGCGCGCGATATGCAGCATATCCACCAGCGCGCCTTCGTGGTTCGACTGCTCCGCCCGCAGCCCGACACCGCGCCGCCGGGCATAAGCCGCCGCCCAATCGTTGATCTGCTCCAGCGTGACGTGGCCGTAAACCTGCGGCTCGCGGCTGCCCAGCAGATTGAGGTTCGGCCCGTGTAAAAGCAAAATCTCTCTGGACATAACCTCATCCCTCCAACGGCTGCCCGCACTCCTGGCAGGCCGTCACCGTTGTGGCATAGGAAAGGTCGCAGTTCGGGCATTTGCGCCGCGCCGCGCCAACCGCCGCGCCGATGATCGTCCAGGCCATCTCGCGCTCAAGCCCGGCGGCGCTCAGGTCGCGCGCCAGATATTCTACTGGATACCCGCCTTCCAGCCGCGTTTTAGCCGTATTGATGAGTCCCGCCAGATCAAGCGGTTTTTCTTTCGGTTTCATCTCCAGCACGTCGGGTTTAAAGGCCATGCCGCAGGTCTGGCACTGCACGAAACGACCCGTTTCGCCCAGCGGAATCAGCGGTATAAAATACAGGCTGAAATACTGTCGGGACTGTTTAAGTTCGTACCGGCGCTCTGCCTGGCAGGCGGGACAGTAAAACTGCCCTTCGCCGATGGTTTTCGTTCTGGCCGATGCCCCGAAGATAATCATAATAAAACCTTATAATGGATAACCGGATAAACGGAAAAGAATAAGCCTGCTAGACAGTGGGCTTAAGCCCACTGCTGTCCCACCCCACTCACTGCCCACTCTCCAGGTACACAGCCCACCACAAGCATGTCACCACTTAAGCCCACTGCCCCACTGCCAGTATGCAGATTAAGCTGGTTCATGTACTAATTATTGAAGCGCGCGCAGCACATCGAGAACCATCTCTTTCGGCACATCGTCCACGATGACCGGCTGGCCGACACTACACAGCAGCACGAATCGCAGCCGCCCCGCCCGCCGCTTTTTGTCCGTCCCCATCGCCCCGTAAATCGCCTCCGGCTCAAGTTCGCCCAGGCGCGTGGGCAGCCCGACCCTCGCCAGGATGCGCTCCACGCGCTCCGGCAGCGCCGCGCCGCACAATCCCGCCCGGTGCGACAGCCAGGCCGCCGCCAGCAGCCCAACGCCGACCGCTTCGCCATGCGGCCAGACGTAACCCGACACCTGCTCGACAGCATGGGCGAAGGTATGGCCCAGGTTTAAATGGGCGCGCACGCCCTGTTCAAAGGGGTCGGCCTGGACGACATCCACCTTCACCTGCACTGCGCGCTGCACCAGTTCCGCCGCATCCTGTACGGCTGCCCGCCCGGCTTCAATCAATTCCAGCAGCCCTTCGTCGGCCAGCAGGCCATGTTTGATAGCCTCCGCCAGGCCGCAGCGCCATTCCCGCTCCGGCAGCGTTTTTAATACCTCCGGGTCAATCAGCACCGCGTCCGGCTGTTTAAACGCGCCGACCAGATTTTTCCCCTGCGGCATATCCACGCCGACTTTACCGCCCACGCTGGAATCCACCATCGCCAGCAAACTGGTCGGCATCTGCACCAGCCGCACGCCGCGCAGGTAGGTCGCCGCAGCGAAACCCGCCACGTCCCCCACCACGCCGCCGCCCAGCGCGACTACCGTCCCGTGCCGATCTAAACCCGCCGCGACAAAATCGGTATACAGTCTGGCGGCGCTCGCCAGCGTTTTATACGGTTCGCCGTCCGGCAGCGCGACCAGCGCCGCTTCCGGGTGCGCTTTTACCAGCGCCTCGCCGTACAGCGGAGCAAGCGTGATGTTGGTCACAATCACGATTTTAGCGTCCGCATGGGGGAAAACCGGCGGCTCACCCACAGCGGGGAAGCGCCGCAGCAGCCCCGGCTCGATCAGGATGTCATACCCGCCGCCGGGCGCGTTTACACGGATACAGCCCATAACTGCACGACCTCATCAGCCACCTGTTCCGGCGTTTTGCCGGTTGTAATCACCTGGCAGGGAAAAGCCTCGTAGGCCTGGCGGCGCTGCTCCAGCAGGGCGCGCCAATCGCCGCGCAGCAGCGGGCGTTCGGTCGGGTCATCTTGCAGCCGCGCCAGGATGGTTTCGGGGTCGGCCATCAGGCAGACCACCATGCCGGACGCCAGCATCACCTCGCGGTTGCCGGCATCCACCAGCATCCCGCCGCCGGTAGCGATCACCAACCCGCTTTGCGCGGCCAGAAAACGGCACAACCGCCGTTCGATGTGCCGGAAGGCCGGCTCGCCCTCGGTCGCAAAAATCTCTGCGATGGATTTACCGGCCTGTTTGACGATCTCCGCGTCCGTATCTACAAACGGGCGCTCCAGATGTTCGGCCACCAGCCGCCCAACCGTCGTTTTGCCCGTCCCCATAAAACCCGTCAGGACGATATTGCGATCACTCATACCCAAAACGCCACTCCACCCCATCCATCGGCAGGTCATCAAGCCGCGCGCGCCGCAGCGCCGCAAAACGCGGGCGCATCTCATCCAGGTTGTCGCCGCCGAGTTTTTCCAGCAGCGCGTCGGCAATCACAATCGCCAGCATCGCCTCGCCGATCGGCACGGCGCGCGGCAGTGCGCAGAAGTCGCTGCGTTCGTAAGTGGTTCGTTCCAGCTGGCCGGTCGCCAAGTTGACCGACTCCAGCCCTTGCAGCAGGGTCGCTATCGGCTTCATGGCCGCCCGCGCCACAATCGGTTCGCCGGTACTGATGCCGCCTTCGATGCCGCCGGCGCGGTTGGTGCGGCGCACCAGTTCACCCGCCTCGCCGACAAAAATCTCATCGTGAACCAACGACCCACGTTTGCCCGCGCTCTCGAACGCCTGGCCGACTTCCGCGCCCTTCATGGCATGGATGCTGACCAGCGCCGCCACGATGCGCGCGTCCAGCCGCCGGTCATAATGCACGTGCGACCCCAACCCCGGCGGCACGTTGAGCGCCACCACTTCAAAGATACCGCCCAACGTGTCTTTGTCAATCTTTGCCCGCCGGATGGCCTCGTGCATAGCTTCCACCGTGTCATCAATCGGGCAGCGCACGTCGTTTTCTTCCGCCCGCCGAAAACGCTCCGAGTATGGCATTTCTACCGAAATATCGGCCTTCACATCCCCCACCTGCACCACGTAACCGCCGATGCTGATGCCAAATTCCGCCAGCAGCTTTTTGCAGATCGCGCCGACGGCCACACGCATGGTTGTTTCGCGGGCGCTGGCGCGTTCCAGCGCCAGCCGCAAGTCACGATAGCCGTATTTGACCGCACCGGTCAGATCGGCATGGCCGGGGCGCGGCGTGGTCATGGGCGGGATGTCCTTCTCGCGCCAGTTTTTGAAGTCGCGGTTTTCGACCAGCAGCGCCACCGGCGCGCCGGTGGTGTGGCCGTTCATCACGCCGGCAGTGATTCGCGCTTCGTCGCGCTCGATGCTCATACGCCCGCCGGAGCCGTAACCCTGCTGGCGGCGCAAAAGATCGGCATTAATGTCCTCCGGCGACAGCGGCAGCCCAGCGGGCAGCCCTTCGATGATGGCCGTCAGCATCGGCCCGTGCGACTCTCCGGCAGTGAGGAAGCGTATCATGCGTTTGGCCTCTGGCGATTAGCTGTACAGATTTGGTTTAATCACTCAAAACTCGGAACTCGTCACTTGGAACTTTCTTTTAGCGCGCTTTTTGCCGCCTCGAACATCACCTCGACTGGCGCGGGCTGCCCCGTCCAGATTTCAAACGCTGCTGCGCCCTGCCGCACCAGCATTCCCAGCCCGCCAATCGCCTGCCCGCCGGCAGCTTCTGCCTGCCGCATCAGCTGCGTGACCGCCGGGCGATACACCATGTCGTAGACCGTCACGCCGCGCGGGAACGGCACGCCGTCAATCCAGGGCGATTCGTCCATATGCGGCCACAAACCCACCGTCGTGCAGTTCACAATCAACGACACGCCGGCTTCCTCCGCCGCTTCGTCCAGCGTTTTGGCCTCCACACCCCATATACCCGCCGAAAGCGACAGATCGGCCAGCATCATCTGGGCTTTTTCCAGCGTGCGGTTGACCACCGTCACGCGCGCCCCTGCCCGCGCCAGCGTGTAAACCGCCGCCCGCGCTGCGCCGCCCGCCCCCAACACGATCACGCGCCGGTCGGACAAGGGAATACTGTGCGCCTGCAAATCGGCCAGGAAACCCGGCACATCGGTATTTGTACCCGTGTTATCGCGGAAATCAATTGTGTTGACCGCGCCAACTGCCCGCGCCCGCTCGTCCGGTTTGACGTAGGGCATCACGGCCTGTTTGTGCGGCACGGTCACGTTCACGCCGATAAAGCCGCCTTCGTCACGCAGCGTTCGTAAGCCCTGCCGGATGATGTCCGGCGGAATAGCGGCCAGTTCATACGACCAGCCGCGCAGGCCGAGCGCCGCAAAAGCCGCGTTGTGCATGGCCGGGCTGATGCTGTGCGTCACCGGCCAGCCGATTAATCCAACTCGATTCACAGCAGACCTTTCAGCACGATCAAACCCAACGCGCCCGCCCCCGGAATGATCGGCAGCGGGCAGCACAGGATGGCCGGAGTCCGGCTGATGACCGCCGACACCAGCGCCGTCGCGCCCCACAGACCGAAGCTCACCACCGCCAGCACAACGACCAGCGTCACAAACTGAATTTGCCGCCGCAAGTTTTCGTAACGCTGCCGCGCATCCGGCGGAACGCGCTCTTTGCCGCCGCACAGCCCGCAGGGCGCGAAGCTGAACACCCGCTCGGATTCGTCTTCGCTTTCGCCCCAGCGCCAGGTGCGTTTGCCGCCTGTCCCCTGGCAGGATGGGCAGACCGGATAACGCGCAAACATCTGCCACTCGATGAGCTGCTGGGGCATGATCGGCCCGCCGCCGCAAAACCAGCACGGCTCGGCGTGCGGCTGGCTTTCGCCCATGATGTCGTAGCGGTGACGGGGCTTGAAAACATACGTCTTCTCACACACGCCCGCCCCACCGCAGACCGGACAGGTATCCGGCTCAACCTGTTGAATCTGTTCTAGAGTCGTCATAGAGCCGTGTCTTAAAGGAAAATTCAAGGATGGGTTAAAGCCCTCACGTTTATGTCCGCCCCAAGCGCTGCCATCGTCTCGGCAAAACCGGGGAACGAATCGCCCGCACACCGGGCATCCAGCACCGTTGTTTGACCATCGGCCACCAGCCCGGCCACGCTCAAGCTCATCGCAATCCGGTGATCGTCGTGGCCGTCTACCGTCGCGCCCTTCAGCGTTTGCGGCCCGCGAATGATGAAGCCGTCGGGCGTTTCGGTGATGTCCGCGCCCAGCTTCGCCAGTTCCGCCGCCATCACGCTGATGCGGTCGGTTTCCTTCACGCGCAGTTCCGCCGCGTCCCGCACCACCGTTTCACCCTCTGCCGCCAGCGCCGCCGCCATCAAAATCGGGAACTCGTCAATCATCTCCACAACGACGCTTCCGCCAACCTCCACGCCTCTGAGCATACTATGACGCGCGCGAATCGCGCCAACCGGCTCACCGGCTTCTAAGCCGGTTTCGGTCACGGTGATGTCCGCGCCCATACGCCGCAGCACGTCGAGCAACCCCGTCCGCGTCGGGTTCAGGTTCACGCCGGTTAACGTGATGTCGCTGCCCGGCACCAGCAGCGCCGCCACCAGCGGGAAGGCCGCCGAAGAAATATCGCCCGGAACGGTCAAATCCAGCGGTTTCAGGTCGCTGTTAGGCGTTAAGACAATCTGGCTGCCTTCGGTGCTGATGTCCACACCCATCGCGCGGAGCATCCGTTCGGTATGGTCGCGCGCCGGGCCGGGCTGCACAACCGCCGTCGCGCCCTTCGCAAACAGCCCGGCCAGCAGCACCGCGCTTTTCACCTGCGCGCTGGCAACCGGCATTTCGTAATAAATGCCTTGCAAATCGGCAGGCCGGATGGTCAGCGGCGCGCGGTCGTTGACGCCGCTGATGTCCGCGCCCATCATCCGCAGCGGCGTGATGATGCGTTTCATCGGGCGGCGGCGGAGCTGCTCGCTGCCGTCCAGCACGCTGGGGAATGGCTGCCCGCACATCATCCCTGCCAGCAGCCGGATGCCCGTCCCGGCGTTGACCAGATTCAGCGGCGCGTCCGGCGGCTGGAACTGCCCGCCGTAAATCGTGAGATCATTTCTGCTGTGACGTTCAATCTGTACTCCCAACGCCTGGATGCCGGCTAACGATGCTTCAGTATCCCCCGCCGCCAGCCAACCTCTAACGCGCGTGATGCCGTTCGCCAGCGCACCGAACATCACCGCCCGGTGCGAAATGGATTTATCGCCGGGGACGGCGGTCGTACCGGCCAGCTTTTGCCCCGGCCTGACGAGAAAACAATCGCCTGTGGTCATTTTTTATACCCGTTTTCGTACTTTTGAATCCAGTTCAGTCGGGCTTCCCGCGCCGGTTTCAGGAACTCCGCCACCTTCTGATCGTCGCGCGATACCAGCATGGCTTCCAGCATCGCCAACTGCACGCGGAACAGCGCCAGCAGCGTCGCCACCGCTTGCGTATTGGTGCTGAGGATGTCGCCCATCATCTGCACGTCCTGCGACGCCAGCCGCGACATATCCCGGAAACCGCCCGCCGCCAGTTCCCATACGGTCGGGTCGGCCTGCCCCTGCTGCGCCACCGTCGCCACCAGCGTCGCGCTTAGAATGTACGGCAGATGGCTGATGGCCGCCACCAGATGGTCGTGCCGCTCCGCCTCCATCTCGAACGGCACCGCGCCCAGTGCATCCACCAGCGCCAGTGCCCGTTCCCGCGCCGCCGGTGTCGTGCGCCGGGTGGGGCATAACACAAATGGCCGCCCCCGGTACAGCGCCGCGTCGCTGTAGCGAATGCCGGGATTCTCCTTGCCGGTCATCGGGTGACCGCCCACCGCCTGAATACCCACCGGCAGCCGCCCCATCGCCTCGCAGATGTCGTGTTTGGTGCTACCGATGTCCAGCAGCAGGGTATTGGAGCGTAAATAAGACCCGATACGCCGCTCCACCATCGCCTGGATGGCACGAACCGGCGCACACAGAATGACTATATCTGCTTCGGCCACGCCTTTTTGTAAATCGTCGGTGGCGGCATCCACCATCCCCATTTCAAGCGCATAGGCGCGCGCTTCGCCGTCGAGATCAACCCCCATGATGGTGTCCGCGCGCTCCCGCAGCGCCAGTGCCAGCGACCCACCCATCAACCCCAGGCCGACGACGGCCAGATGACGGCTCGTAAAACTGCCTGAAGCCATACTCAGCCGCCTGCCTCGGTTAACTGTAGGCGGTAAACCATCGGTTTAAAACCCAGACGCGCGTAAAACGCCAGAGCATCGGCATTAAATGCCCAGGCATCCAGTATCACCAGTTGAATGCCCGCCTCCCGCGCCAGGCCATAGGCCGCTTCCATCAGCGCCCGGCCATAGCCTCGGCCCCGGCTGGCCGGTCTGACCGAAATCTGGTCAATGTGCAGCAAACGATATGCATGATTATAGGCGTTTTCGGGGCGCTGCATCAGCCGCGCGTAAATATAACCGACTGGCCCGCTTTCATCCTCCGCGATGAAGGTAAAACCATCGGCGTCGGCCAGCACGCGGGTCAGAAAATCGGCAGCTGCCGGCGACAGATCGCCGGGCTGTTTGAATAGGTGCGGCGCAGCGTCGGCATGAAGCTGCTGTACGTCGCGGTTCAGTTCGGCCAGTATTTCAGCATCGGCGGCGGTCGCCCGTCGGATGTACATTTTTGCCGCTCCCTCTCAGGCTGTGCGCCCGACGGCTTCCGCCACCCGGCGCACCTGCTCCATCATCGCCTTAAAGCGGTCGGGTTTAAGGCTCTGGCGGCCATCCGACACGGCTTCCTCCGGCCTAGCGTGAACTTCAACGATCAGGCCGTCCGCCCCGGCTGCGACGGCGCTGCGCGCTATCGGCTCGACATATTCCCATAAGCCGACCGCATGGCTGGGGTCGGCGACCACCGGCAGATGCGTGGCAGCCTTGAGGACGGGGATAGCGTTCACATCGAAAGTATTGCGCGTGGCCTTCTCAAACGTGCGGATGCCGCGTTCGCAGACCATCACCCGTTTGTTGCCCTGCGCCAGGATGTATTCGGCGGACATCAGCAAATCCTCGACCGTGCTGCTCATGCCGCGTTTGAGCAGGATGGTATGCTGGCTTTCGCCCGCTGCGTTCAGCAGAGTGAAGTTCTGCATATTGCGCGCCCCGATCTGAAGCACGTCGGCATACTGGCAGACCAGCGGAACGAGCGCCGCATCCATCACTTCCGTCACCACCGGCAGGCCGGTGCGTTCGCGGGCTTCCGCCAGCCATTGCAGGGCTTTTTCGCCATATCCCTGAAAGCTGTACGGTGACGTGCGCGGTTTAAACGCCCCGCCGCGCAGTGCCGTCGCGCCGGCCTCTTTGACCGCGCAGGCCAGTTCGATGATCTGGTCGCGGCTTTCTACCGAACATGGCCCGGCGATCACCAGCACCTTTTGACCGCCCATTAACGCGCCGTTCAGCGGGACCAGTGTATCGGCGGGGTGAAAGTGGCGGCTGGCGAGTTTGTACGGCACGGAGACGCGCATCACTTTTTCCACGCCTTCCATCACGCTGTAGTTTTCTTCCCGCAGCGGCGTCGGGCTTTCCCCCACCACGCCGATGATGGTGTGCTGCTCGCCTTCCGACAGGTGCGCCCGGTAGCCGTCGGCCTGGACGCGATTTATCACGTCGGAAATCTGCCTGGCAGTCGCTTTTGGTTTCATCACGACAATCACGGCGAAACCCTCCCGTTCAAAACGATTTTGTTGTCCGGGTAAAGATCGGGACGCAACACCAGCGCGTCCCGCATATACACATGGCGAATTTCTTCCAGGCTGCGAGTCGTATTCCAGTGAATGAGGATACGAATACAGCGCGGGATGGCATCTATGCAGTCCATCTCTTGAAAACCCAGCAGCGCCGCCTGCCGCCAGCCCAGATCACGCGCCGCTTTGGCCGGATAGGCAGCGTGTAAATCCGGCGTGGTGGTAAACAGCACGCTGGCGACATCCGCTTCTTTTATGCCGTTGGTTTCGATCATCGCTTGTAACAGTTCTCCGGTCGCGTTCAGGATTTCCTCCGCCGTATCCTGCTGAACGGTGGTCGCCCCGCGCACGCCTCGCAGCATCATGGTCATCGCTACCCCTTTCGTCAGCTGACATAACAAAAAAGGCGCGGAGCGTTTGCTCTGCGCCTTGTGGTTCCCGCTTACTTTGCTTTAATTCAGCCGCTTACCACCCATCCAGCACGCAACGCCCCACCCGTTTTTATGTGGCCCGTAAAGTAATAGTAGGTGTAGCGAAAATTGTGCAGAGTGTTCACGCTAAAAAAACCGGAAACATACTGGTATGGCGCAAAGCCTAACACAAGGTCATCGAAACTGTCAAATTTCCGGCTGCAAAATTCCGCCTTCCCTTCAAAATCCGTTCAGGCTGCACAACATCATCTGTGCGCCTTAAACGAAAAAAAACACGCCTTAACTTTTCTCCGCGCCTTTGCCCCTCAGCGTCTTTGTGTTAAACATTAACCGCTTCCCGCAGCCGGGCCGCCAGCGCGCCGACCGGCCCCGCGCCGTCTCTGCCGGCTTTTACCAGCGCGCTGCCGACGATGAACCCATCTACCAGGCCGTTCATCGTCCGCGCCTGCTCCGGCGTGCTGATGCCGAAACCCAGCACCAGCGGTTTATCGGCCAGCGCGCGCACCCGCGTGATGAAGCCGGTGAGGTCGGGCGGCAGATCGGCGCGCGCGCCGGTCACGCCGGTTAACGACACCACATAGATAAACCCGGTCACATGCCGATTGACCAGTTCAATGCGCCGGCTGTCGCTGGTCGGCGCCAGGAAAAACACGGTCGCCAGCCCCGCGCCCCGGCAGATTTCCGACCACGCTTCCGCTTCTTCCGGCGGCAGGTCCGGCACGATCACGCCGTCCGCCCCGGCGGCGCGGGCATCGGCGGCGAACCGTTCCAGGCCGTAAGCCAGCAGCGGATTGAGGTAGCTCATCAGCAGCATCGGCTGTATCACGCCGCGCCCGCGCAGCGTCCGCACCGCGTCCAGGCACTTGCTGACCGTGATACCGTTTTCCAGCGCGACCTGGGTCGCCGCCTGGATGGTCGGCCCGTCGGCCAGCGGGTCGCTGAACGGCACGCCGATCTCGAAACCATCCACGCCAACTTCGGCCATCGCCTGAATCGCATCCAGCGAGGCATCATAGGTGGGATACCCGACCGGAAAATACGGCAGAAAGGCCGCGCGACTTTCTTCTTTTGCGCGGCTGAACATGGCCGCCAGGGCTTTTATCCCAAACACTCGAATCGTCTCCGCCACGATTATATGCCCCCTACCCGCAGGATTTCGGCATCCACGAACTTTTCGCCGTCGAACATCAGCCGCGCGCCCTCGCACCAACTGCACGCGCCGCCCCAGGCGGCATGATCGGCATCCGGCAGGCAGCCGACCGCCTGCGCCTCGACGATGCCGCCGTGTGAAACCACCAGCGCCGACCCGCCGGGGGGCAGCGCCGCCGCCACTTCGCGCACGAACGCGGCCTGCTTCTGTACGTAACGCGCCGCCGCCCCGCCCAACCGCGCCGCTGCTGCCCAGGCCGCAAATCCGGCGTCCCAGGCGACTTCATCCTCAACGCCGTCGTCTACCATGCCCAGCGCCTCAAGCTGCTCGTCAACCGCGAAACCCATCGCCAGCGCCGTTTCGTAAGCGCGGGGAATGGTGCTGGTGATAACCCGGTCAAACGGCCCGGCGGCGCTGCCCACCCGCCGCGCCAGTTCCACGCCCGCCTGTGACAAACGCTGCCCCGGCTTGACCCGCATGGTATGCCGCCGCAGTTCGACCGTTCGTAGGCTGGCTGCGTTCGCCACCAGCGGACGCCGCAGCGCATCCAACCCGGACTCGATGATTTCCTGCGTGACGGCCACCCGCATCGCCCAGTTCTGTGCCGCTTCGTCGTAAGCCTGGGCAAATCGCCGCTGGATGTCCGCATCGGCGGCCTGCTCCTGATAACGATCCGCTGACTCCCAATCCAGGCCGTCCACGAAAACCGGCTGCACGGCAAATCCGGCCCGGTGCAGCAGCACCGGCCATTCGGTATCCGCGCCCAACGCGCGCTCTGGCCGGGTATTCGCCATCAGGAACTCGACCGCCCGGCGGCTGAAGCCTTTCGACCCCGCGCCAAAATCCATCGTCTGCCCCAGCAGGTGCGAAAACACGCGGTTGATGATGTCCTCCGCCTGGAACATGGCACGCGGGTGCGTCTCCCAGGCCGCCGCCGTCCGGCCAATCACCAGACAGTCGGCGCGCCGCACCTGTTCGACCGTCTGCCGCCACTCATCCGGGCGCGTTTCCACCCAGCGCAGCAGGCGATCCATGTCGGCATAATGGACGGCCTGGGCGGGCGTTTCCAGCGCGGCCTGGAGCGCCCTGTACCGCCCGTGCTGCCAGTCGTCGTTGACGAAGGCATGGATGCCGCTCAACGCCTGAAGCGCGGCCACGTCTTCTGGCGCCGCCGTCGGCGGCAGCGACACGATCACGCGCTCGTAGACAACCAACAGTTCCGGCAGCAAACGCCGCAGCCGCCCGATTTCACCGCGCGGGTTAAAGGTGGTCGCCAGTACAACCGTCATAGGCCGCTCTCCTCCGGCAGTTCCTTAACCAGTGTGCCAACCCGGTCGGGGCCTTTGGGGTGATCGGTTATTTCGGCGATCTCGTAACCCAGGCTTTGATACAGCGCCACGTTCGCCGGCAGCGACATCCGCACCCCGACGCGCACCCGGCTGTACCCGTGCCGGCGGGCGACCTGTTCCATATACCGCATGACCGCCTTGCCGATGCCGCGCCGGCGGTAGTCCGGCAGCACCGACACGCGCCCCACATACAGCGCGTCGTCATCCAGCCGGTAGCGCGCCGAGGCCGCCGGCACATCGCCCATCCAGGCCAGCACCGCCCCGCCCTGCTGCATGGCCGCCTGCACGTCCTCAAGCGTTTCACGGTTCGCGCCGGACTGCGGCTGCAAAACCCCGTCGTATTCGGCAAACGACTCGCGCATGATGCGGTATACCAGCGGCGCATCATCGGGCGCTGCCGGGACGATGCGCGGGTTTAAACCCGGCTGTTCGGCAAAAAACGCCCGGAAAAGCTGATCGAGGCCGAAGGCGAACGGCAGCCGGTTGATGTCCTCCACGTCCAGATAGGCGACGCGCCGGCCTTCATGCAGGCTTATTTCGCCCGCGCTAACCGCCGTCCCACCCACATAGCCGTAAATCTCCACGTCGACAGGCGTTCCATTCAACCAGAACCGGTGATCGAAGCGCCGCCAGAAGGCCAGCGGCGGAGCAAGTTCGGTTTCTTCCAGCAGTTCGCGTCGCGCGGCCTCGTCCGGCGTTTCGCCATCCTCAATCGCGCCGCCCAGCGTTGACCAGCAGGCCGGGAACAGGATGCCCGGTTTATCATCCCGAAGCTGCGCCAGGACTTTACCTTCCGCATTACGCAGGAAAACACTCACCGTTCGAGGACGTTCAGCCATTCAACCCCAACTCCCGCATGACGGTATCCAGGTCTTTGTCGCCGCGCCCGGACAGATTCACCAGAATGATCGAATCTTTCGGCATACCCGGCGCGCGTTTGATGACCTCCGCGACGGCGTGCGAGCTTTCCAGCGCGGGAATAATCCCCTCAAGCTGGCACAATGTCTGAAAGGCGGCTAAGGCTTCCTCGTCGGTCGCGTAGGTGTAGTAGGCGCGTTCCTGCGCCCGCAGATATGAATGTTCCGGCCCGACCGAGGCGTAGTCCAGCCCGGCGGAAACACTGTGGGTGTTGACGATCTGGCCGTCGGCGTCCTGCATCACAAACGAGCGCGTGCCGTGTAATACGCCGGGGCGTCCCAGGTTCGGGTCGGCAAAACGCGCCGCATGTTCGCCGCCTTCGAGGCCGCGCCCGCCGGCCTCCACGCCGATTAGATCCACGTTTTCGTCATCGCGGAAGGCGTGGAACAGGCCGATGGCGTTGCTGCCGCCGCCCACGCAGGCCACACAGGCATCCGGCAGGCGTCCGGCCATCTCCACGATCTGCCGCCGCGCTTCAAGGCCAATCACGCTCTGGAAGTCGCGCACCATCATCGGGTAGGGGTGCGGCCCCAGCGCCGAGCCGAGCAGGTAAAACGTATCGCGCACGTTCGTCACCCAGTCCCGGATGGCTTCGTTAATGGCGTCCTTCAGCGTTTTGCTGCCGCTTTCGACCGGGATGACTTCCGCGCCCAGCAGCTTCATGCGGAACACGTTCGGCTGCTGGCGGGCGATGTCCACGCTGCCCATATACACATGGCATTCCAGACCCAGCAGCGCCGAAGCCGTCGCGCTGGCGACGCCGTGCTGCCCCGCGCCGGTTTCCGCCACCACGCGCCGTTTGCCCATACGCTGCGCCAGCAGCGCCTGACCGAGCGCGTTGTTGATTTTGTGCGCGCCGGTATGCGCCAGGTCTTCGCGCTTGAGGTAAATCTGCGCCCCGCCTAAATGTTCCGACAGGCGTTTGGCGTAGCTGATCGGCGTAGGCCGCCCGGTATAGGTGGCCTGAAGCTGCGCCAATTCCTGCCGGAAGGCCGGGTCGGCCATCGCCACGTGATAAGCGGCGGTCAGTTCGTCCAGCGCCGGGATGAGCGTTTCTGGCACGAAGCGCCCGCCGAACTCGCCGAAGTACCCGCGCTCATCAGGGACGGGGGTTGTAGAGGTTTGGATGACGGTCATAATTAACAGCTCTATCCATTTCAGTTATCCGTAGTTTTCTAGAACGCCTCTTGAATGGTTTGCACAGAGGGTATGTCGCTTTTCCAGCCTAACCCCATTGTCGCATCGCGGACAGCGTCTTCTAATGCAATCAGAATCTCAACCAGTGCATCTTCCTGCGTCCCATACGATGCTTCGACTAGCGCACCAAAGGTGGTCTACAAAACACCCAGGCTTGCTCGGTCTTCCTGCTCACGCGCATCGAGCAGTCGCTGTCGAAGTGATAACATCATATCCACCAGAGTCATTGATTTCTATACCCCCGTCACCTTGCTCCGCCGTTCCATCAGCACCACGTCGCGCCACACGCCGTCAAGCTGTCCGATTTTCTCCCGACAGCCGACCAGACGAAAACCGCAGCCTTCGTGCAGGGCGATGCTGGCGGCGTTCTCGCGCAGAATCCCGGCTTGCAGCGTCCATAGTCCGGCCTGCTCCGACGCGGCGACCAGCGCGTTTAACAGCATTTTGCCCACGCCCTGACCGCGCGCTGCCTCGGA
>JAPKMO010000097.1 GCA_026645945.1 Anaerolineae bacterium | reverse complement strand
ACTAGACAGTGGGCTTAACCAGACAGTGGGCTTAACTAGACAGTGGGCTTAACTAGACAGTGGGCTTAACTAGACAGTGGGCTTAAGCCCACTGTCGGAGGCAGGCATTCTCATCTTGTTGATGTACTCGCTCAAACAGGAGTTTTATACATGGGTATGGTTATGACTTCTTCTCCGAACGCCAAAAAATCATCTTCCGGCAGGTCGTTTCTTATCCTGTTCATTCTACTGCTGCTGTTCCTGGCGGCAGCCTTCCTGTTCATGTCGTCGCGTCCGGCAGAAAGCCCGGCAGCCGTCCAGGATGAAGTGCTGTCGCAGCCGCCGGCAGGCGAGGCCGCCCCGCCGCTGGTCGGCGCGGCCGGCTTCCAGATGCCCAACGAGCCGCTGCTGGCCTGGGTAGGCAGCGGCGCTGCGCCCGGCAAACATTCGGCGCAGGCTCCGGGGCAGCTGGCGCTGGTGGCTGCGGACGGCAGCGCCACGCCCCTGCTGGACATCCCGCCGCAGACCAGCCGGCTGGTTCCATGCGGCACTTCATCCGACGGGACGCTGCTGGCCTACTACATCGGTCTGGACAACGGCGCGCTGTACCTGATGCGCGGCGCGCAGGCCCCGGTGAAAGTGGACGACGTGCCGGCGCTGACCTGCCTGGGGCCGGGGCAGGCCGCCTTCGCCGGCGACCGCCTGGCTTACATCGCCTACGAGTCGGGCGCTGCCCAGAGCGAATTCGCCGACGGCTTCCTGCGGGTGGTTAACACCAGTTCGCTGGAGCGGCTGTTCCGGGCGGAAAACGTCACCGCCTTCGACCTGAACGCCGACGGCGCGGCTTATATCAGCCTGTTCACCAACAACCGCAATGAGGCCGACGAGGCGGCAGTGGTGTGGTGGAACGGCAGCACCGAGCGCGAGGTCGTCACGCTGGTTCCGACCGGCGAAGGCTGCCGCTTCGTCAGCGGGCAGATCATCATCGCGCCGGATGGCCGCTTCGTGACCGTGATGGGCCAGCGGTGCAAAACCGGCGATACGCGCACGCAGTGGCAGCTTTATGTTGTAGACCCGGCGGCGGGCAGCGCCACCCTGGCCGCCAGCGAGTTCCAGGCCGGGGCATTCGCGCCTTTCGCCGGCACCAATACGATCTTTTTCTCGCCGGACGGCAGCCGCGCCTACTTCACCGTGCCGGACGGCGTGACGGCCTACACCGCCGACCTGAAGGCGATCAACCTGGCCGATCTGTCGGTATCCAACGTGATCGAAAAACAGGCCGTGATGCCGAACTTCGGCGGCGCGCCCAACGCCTTCCCGCAGCTTTCAATGGATGGCCGCTGGCTGGCGCTGGTCGTCACCACGCCGAACAACGAAAATACGCTTAATATCGTTGATCTCGCCAATCCGGGGGTCGCGCCGATCACGCTTTCGGCGGGCAGCCGGGGCGATGTGCTGTCCGCGATGGTCTTTACTGCCGACAGCGCGCGGCTGTTCGCGGTGGCGGGCGGTGTAAACTCTGCCGATAACTCGCTGTTCAGCGTAGACCTGGCTACCGGCAGCAGCAGCCGCCTCAGCCGGGGGCGTTTTGGGAACGGGCTGGCGGTGATCGGCTCGGTGGTCGCCATCCCGGACTGGCAGATTCCCGATGACCCGAAAGAACCGGCCTACCTGAACATGGTCATCATCAATGCCGACAGCGGCGAAAAAGCCACCTGGTTCACCGGGGCGGACATTGTGGACGGCAAAGTGACCAACCAGCGGTTCGCCTTCCCGCTGGCCTGGCGGCGGCCATAATTGTCAATACATCCTGGGGCGGCCTGGCGTGGCCGCCCCAGCAGCAGGGCCTTTTTCGCTAAAAATCGCAGCGCGGCAGCGCCGCCGGCGGCCCGTCGCCGCCCTTCACCGGGATGCCATTCACCCACAGCAGCGTCACGGTCGCCGACCACAGCTCGGCGGAATGTGCGCGGCAGGGCAGTTCCAGCCGCGCCAAAAACGACTTGTCCAGCCAGGCGCTTTCCAGGTGCAGCGTATCTTCATCCAGCGTGCGTTTCCACCAGTCGGGCGGGCCGAACGCCAGCCACAGCTCGCCGAACCGGATGCGCGTTTGGATGCTGATGCTTTTAACGGTGCTAAAACTCACACCCAGGCTGTCGTAGCCGGAACGCGCGTTCAGGGGCGGCTGCGTGCCGCTCCAGCGCCAGGTCAGCCAGCCGCTGGCATTGCCCAGGTGAAACCGTTCGTCCAGGCTTTCAATCCAGGGATTGGCCCGCAGCAGCAGCCGCGCCGTATCCAGGTCGGTTACATCGGGGCGGATGCCCTGCCAGCAGGGGGCGGGGCATCCGGGCGGCGCTTGCAGAAAGGCGTGGATAGTTTCCGCTTGGAAAGGGCGGGCGCGAATCAAAAGGATGGCGGCGGTCAAACCGGCCACCAGCGCCAGCGCAGACCTTAACAGCCGGGACATGACCCCTCAGCAGGCGGATTCGTGAATCCAGCGGCGCAGATCATAATCGCTGAACTGTTCGCTCAACTCGACATAATATTGCAGCAAAACGGGCTTCTGCCAGAACTCGGCGGGCCGCAGCGGGCAGGAGACGGTGAGCTGAGCCGTGAAGGCCGCGCTGGGAAAAGCCGCATAGTGGACGATAACCGGCCTGGCGGCGATAAAATCACGCTCGACGCGGAATGTGCCGCTGGCGGGTTCATCCAGCAGCAGCCACAGGCTGCCGAACGGGATGGTTGTTTGCACCCGCACGAAGCGCACGACATGATCGCGGATCCACAGCGCGCCGGAGTCGCTGCCATCGAGCAGGCCGGGCTGCCGGCCGTTCCACTTCCAGCCGACGAAACCGCGCCGGGTGGCGGCAAAATTTTCCGTCAGCAGCACACGCTCCACCCAGGGATGCTGCTCCAGCCATTCGATAACCTGTCCGGTGGTCATGCTGCCGACCCGGATGCCCATAAAACAGGGCGGCGCGCAGCCTTCCGAGGGCAGCAAAAACGCGCGCAGGTCGCCGGCATCGTAAGGCCGGGCGCGAATGATGCCGATGGCCGCCGCCAGCGACAGGGTTAACAGAAAGGCAGGAAACAGCAGGATGCGGGTCATTATCCCCCATTTTTAGGCCGTATTCCGGCAGGTCGGGTCGGCTGCGATTTCGCAACCTCATGCTGGTGGGCATAGCGGCGCAGCGCGTTTGCCAACACTTCCCATTTTGCCACAGAAAATCCGAAATGGATAAAAAAACAGGGCTTTTCCACCGCCTTCCCGGTGTGTTTCGTCCAGCAGGTATGCCGCGATTCTTGACTGTGGCACAATCGCCCGTTCGACATTTGGCAGAATCATTTTCGCGCCTTTAGGGCTGAGTCTTTCGCCGCCCCGCGCATGTGTTCGCAGCGGGCGAGGCCGTACCTCGCCCCTATATTTTTCTCCGCGTCTTCGGCCCTTTACACCTTTGCATTACGCTTTTTGCCTTTTTCACTTCACCCGCAGCGGGCGCATCCCGTTGAGCGTGACCGCCAGCGACATGCCCATGTCGGCGAACACCGCCAGCCACATCGTCCCCAGGCCCGCCACCGCCAGCAGCATAAAAATCAGCTTCATGCCCAGGCTGAAGGTGATGTTCTGCCGGATGATGCCGCGCGCGAAACGCGACAGCCGCACCGCATAAGGAAGCTGCGCCAGGTCATCGGCCATCAGCGCCACGTCCGCCGTTTCGAGCGCCTGCGCGCTGCCTGCTCCCCCCATCGCCACGCCGACCGCCGCCGCCGCCAGCGCGGGCGTATCGTTCACGCCGTCGCCGACCATCACCACCGCGCCGTAGCGCGCCTGCAAATCCTTCACGGCGTCCACTTTACCGGCGGGCAGCAGGTTGGCGCGGGTATCCTGCACGCCGACTGCACGCCCGATGGCCTCGGCGACGGCCTGGTTATCGCCGGTGAGCATGGCCGTATGCAGCCCCAACGCCCGAAGCTGCCGCACAACCGCCGCGCTTTCGGCGCGGGCATCGTCCGCGACGGCGATAAAACCGCGCACGCGGTCGCCGTCGGACAGCAGCATGGTCGTCTGGCCGCCGGCTTCCGCCGCTTCAATCCGGTCGCACAGGTCGGCGGCGTGGGGATGTTCCCGGTCGAACAGGCTGTGGCTGCCGATGGTGATCGTCTTGCCGTTCACGCGCCCGGTTACGCCGCGTCCGGCCAGGGTTGTAACCGCCTCGGCGGGCGCGTAACGGTCGTGCAGGCCGCGCGCTTCGGCGGCGCGCACGATGGCCTGCGCCAGAGGATGCGCGCTGCGCCGTTCGACCGCCGCCGCCAGCGCCAGCACATCGTCGGGGCTGCTTTCGCCATCCACTGAATGCGACCGCGTAACGACCGGGCAGCCAATGGTCAGCGTGCCGGTTTTGTCGAAAGCGACCACCCGCGCCTGGCCGAGCGTTTCCAGGTGCGCGCCGCCTTTAATCAGCACGCCCCGGCGCGCCGCCGCCGTGATGGCGCTGATGATCGTCACCGGCGTGCTGATGACCAGCGAACATGGGCAGGCGATCACCAGCAGTTCCAGCGCGCGGTACAGCCAGCCCTGCGTGCCGTCCGGCAGGCTGTAAAACGGCGCCTTAAACAGAAGCGGCGGCAGCAGCGCCACCAGCGCCGCCACGACCACCACACCGGGCGTATAAATGCGGGCGAAGCGGTCTATCAACCGCTGGCTGGGGGCACGCACGCTCTGGGCTTCCTCGACCAGTTTGATGATGCGGCTGAGGGTGTTATCCGCCGCCAACCGCGTGACGCGGACTTCCAGCGCGCCTTCGCCGTTGACCGTGCCGGCGAACACCTCCGAGCCGGCGCTTTTGGCGACCGGCAGGCTTTCGCCGGTGATGGGGGCCTGATTAACGCCGCTTTCGCCGGCCACCACCTCGCCGTCCATCGGGATGCGTTCGCCCGGTTTGACCAAAATCCGGTCGCCCACGCGCAAATCCTCCACCGACACGACCTCCTCAGCCCTCACCCCCTCTCCCTCAGGGCGAGGAGAGGCAAGACGTTCTGTATGTGAGGTTGGGGGCAGAGCTTTCAGCCGGACGGCCTGGGCGGGCGCGAGTTCCATCAGGCCGCGCAGGCTGTTCCGGGCGCGGTCGGCGGTGTAGCCTTCCAGTGCCTCGCCGATGGCGAACAGGAAAATGACGGTGGCGGCCTCGGCGGTTTCCTGGATGAAAATCGCCCCCGCCGCCGCAATCGTCATCAGCAGGTTGATATTAAAATCGCGGTTGATGAACAGCGTTCGCAGGCCGCTGCGGGCGATGGGATAGCCGGCTACCGCCGTCGCCAGCACGCACAGAGCCTCCGAAACAGGCGCAAGGCCGGGGAACAGCAGCCGCGCCGCCAGCGCCAGCAGCAAAACCGCGCCGCCCACGACGGCAAGCTGCGTTTCGCGCCGCGCCAGCAGGTAGCGCACGAAGCCGTAAACCCCTCCCCCCGGCCCCCGGCCCATAACTTGGCGAGTAAGTCCATCTCCATTATGTAGGGAGGGATTCAGAGCGGGGTCTTCAATCGTCTTGCCCAGCGCCTCGACGCGCTGTTTTAACACTTCAAACGGCACGTCGCCGTCCAGATGCAGCTTGGCGGTGGCGAAGTCCACCCGCGCGCCGTTCACGCCGCTCAGTTTAGCGACGCCGGTTTCCACCTCGCGGGCGCAGTTGGCACAATCCATACCGCCGATTCGATAGGTTTTTTCAGCCATAGTCAGGTTGCTCGATAAAAGATACCATGTCTCAATATATGAGCGATCGCTCATATATTCTTTCGCAACTATACAGCGGACAGTGTATGGAGTCAAGCTTTATGGCGCAACAGGGCGGACGACGTTTAAAACCACCGCCTCAACCTGAACCCCCTGCGGCAGATCGGCGCTCAGCGCGTCCTGCAGGGCGCGCACCGCCTCCGGGCTGACCGCTTCACTGGCGCGCACCGTCACCACCAGACGGGTCGGGCTGCCGGGCAGCAGTTCAAAGGACACCACTTCGGCGGGCGCGAGATGTTCGTGCAAGCGCCGTTCGACGAGCGGCAGGTCATTGGCGCGCACGATCAGGTTCATCGTCAGGGCGATGACCAGAACGGTAAAAGCGGTGCTAATCGCCATGCCGACCCAGCGGCGCGTTAAAATGTGCGTTCCCCTGGGGCGCAGGCCGAGCCACGAAAAACACAGCCAGGCTGCGCCGGTGATGGCGCTGATGTTAGTGAGGAACAGCAGGGCGGCGCGTTCGGCAAAATAGATGTTACCATAAGTGAGGTTGAGGCCGACCACGCACAACGGCGGCATGAGGGCGGCGGCAATCGCCACCCCGGCCAGCGCCGCCGGGATGTCCTTGCGCGCCGTCGCATACGCGCCGATAAAGCCGGATGCCAGCGCCACCACGATGTCCGCCAGGGACGGATTGGTGCGGTTTAACATCTCCTGGGTAGGGATGGCGGTGGGGACGATGACGCCGATGAACCCAGCGACGGCCAGCGCGACCAGGATGCCCACGACCAGCGTTGGCGCGCCGCGTCGTATCAGGTCGAAGCGCGCGGCAGACAGGCCGACCGCCAGAGCGATGAGCGGCTGCATCAGCGGGGCGACCAGCATCGCGCCGATGATGACCGCTGGGCTGTTCAGCAGCAGCCCCAGCGAAGCCAGCGTGGCCGCGATGACCACCAGCACGAAAAAGTCCAGGTTGGCGACCGCCAGCCGCTGCCCCTGCCACATAATTTCGTCCTGCTCCACCGGCGTGAGCGTGATTAAAAAGCGGCTTAAGCCGCGCCGCAGCCGGTCGGCCAGATGATTACCCTCGGCGGAACGTTCGACCACCACTACCGGGCCGGGGGCGTGGTTCAACAACTGGCTGGAAAAATCGCCGTACAGCCAGCGTTCCAGCGGGCTGGTGTCGGTCAGGCCGACCACCAGCAGATCATCCGGCTTGAGGCGGGCGAGGATGCCGCTGGCCGCGTTTCCGGCGGTGATGACGGTGCGTTTAAAGATATGCCGCCCGCGCAGGTCGGCCAGCGAACTTTCGATGCGCGCCATGCCTTCCCATCGGCTATACGCGCCGGGCGAAGCGTAGATGGCTTCGGCATCGACTTCATGATGGTGCGCCAGCGCCAGCCCAATGCGGCAGGCCGCGCGCGATTCCGGGCTGCCGTTGGCCGGGACGACCACACGCCGGAAATTCTCGCCGCTGCCAGTGCGATAAATCAGCACGTCGCAGGGCGCAGCCGCCGCCACATTTTCGACAATCGCGCCCAGGCTGAACGCGCCGTGCCGCCGCACGCCCAGGATGAGCAGGTCAGCGCCTTCTTCGCGCGCCGCGTCCAGGATGCCGCGTGTCACGCTGGTAGCGACCCGCGCCACCAGTTTGACCGGGACGCCGCCGGCTTCCTGCGCTTCAATGATCGGCTTGAGTTTATCGAGCGTGGCGGCCTGTTCCTCGGCGCTGCCGGTGGAAACGACCAGCGCCAGGATGCGGCCTTCTTCCGGTTCGATCAGGGCGCTCGCCAGTTCCAGCAGGGCCGGCGCGGTGGCCGGGTTCGCCAGCGGCACCAGCACGAGCCGGGCGTATTCGGGCAGCTGTTTTTCTTCCGGCATAGTCGCTCCAGGTTTGGGGATGGCTGTTCTTTAATCTATCTTCCGCCAGATTTTCGCGGCTCGCCAGTGGCAAGTTCTGGTGCTAAAGCGTTAAGATTACGGGCGTAAAAGCCGCAGATAGAAACAGGCTGTCCAACCAGGAAGGTGCGCCTGATGAACACAACCCCCAACCAGTTTCTCGAACAGGCCGTGATCGCGCTGGACGACATTCAGCTCCAGACCGCGCTGGAACGCGGCACCGGCAATGCCGACAGCCGCCGCCGCGCGGCGATGGCCGAACTGGCCGACCCGGACGCTATCCGCTGGCAGGGGCGCGCCGCCCGCCTGCGCGGCCTGGCTGACCTGCCCGACCTGCTGGAACAGGCCGAACGGCAGATCATCGCCAGGGGGGGCAAGGTGCTGTGGGCGGCGGACGCCGGTGAAGCCAACCGGCACGTCCTGAACATCTGCCGGGAACATAACCTGCGGCGCGGCGTCAAAAGCAAAAGCATGGCGACCGAAGAAATCGGCCTGCTGCCCTTCCTCAATCAGAACGGCATCGAGATGATCGAAACCGATCTGGGCGAATACATCGTCCAGTTAAGCGGCAGCCACCCCTCGCACATCATCATGCCGGTCATGCACATGACCAAAGAGCAGATACGCGATCTGTTCATGGAAAAACTCGCCATGCCCTACACCGACGATCCCGCCGGTATGACGGCCTGGGCGCGTAAAACGCTGCGCGAGAAATATCTGCGGGCGGACTTTGGCATGAGCGGCGGCAACTTCATCATCGCGGAAACCGGCTCGGTAGTGATCGTCACCAACGAGGGCAACGGGCGGCTGTGTACGAGCCTGCCGCCGGTGCATATCGCCGTCGTCGGCATCGAAAAAGTCATCCCCACCTGGGAGGACTTCGCCACGCTGCTGCAGCTGCTGTGCCGCAGCGGCACGGGCCAGCGTATGAGCGTATACGCCAACGCATTCAACGGCCCGGCGATGCCCGGCGAGCCGGACGGCCCGCAACATTTTTACCTGATTTTGCTGGACAACGGGCGCAGTGACATTTACGCTGGCGAGTATGCCGAGGCGCTGGCCTGCATCCGCTGCGGCGCGTGCCTGAATATCTGCCCGGTGTACCAGAACGTGGGCGGTCATGCCTACGGCGCGACTTATACCGGCCCCATCGGCGCGGTCATCACGCCGCTGCTGAAGGGCAAAACCAATGCCGCGCCGCTGCCGTTCGCCTCAACGCTGTGCGGCGCGTGCCAGGAAGCCTGCCCGGTCGGCATCAACCTGCCGGAAATGCTGCTCAAACTGCGCCGGGACTTGCAGGCCGAACAGGACCCACTTTGGCAGATAGGCATGAAGGCGTTCGGCTTCGGCACAAGCCGCCCGCTGCTGTACGACCTGGGCGGCAGAATCGCCATCGAGGCGCTGCAATCCCTGGGCGAAGACGCCGGCAGCGCAATGCTGGACAGCCTGCCGTACCCGCTTAGCGGCTGGACGGATCACCGCGATTTTCCGGTTTTCCCGGAAGAACGCTTCCGCGACTGGTGGCGGAAAAACCGCGCCTGAGGCGGCGAAAACCTTTACAACAGACTTTCCAGGCCGCGCCCGCTTTCGACGAATTCGCGAAAACACTGTGTAAAACGCGCCGCCGGCGCGCCGTCAATCACGTCATGGTCGAAGCTGACCGTTATATTCAAGTATTCGCGGATTTCGATACGGTCGTCGTCGCCAATACCCGGTTTGCGAGCGATGCCGCCCAGAGCGACCTCCAGGCTGTGCATCAGGAACGGGATGGCCCAGCCGTTCCCGCGCCCGAACATGCCCACTGCCGTCAGGCCAACCGTGCCGAACGTGCTTTTGAGCCAGAAGGGATTACGGAAAACGGCGGCGTAAAACACCCGGCGAACCAGGCCGGGCAGCGCCGCGAACAGCCGCAGCCCTTTGAGTTCGCCGCTGTGCCGGTAGCCGGTTTGAAAAGCCCGGATTTGGTCGTGAATGTCCCGCGCGGATTTGCGGTTGGCGGCGCGCACGAAATGCGGCACCGGCACTTTGCGGCCCTCGATTTCGACCTCCACCATCACGTTTATATCCACGTCGTCGAAAATCACCAACCGACCGCGCCAGTCGCGGTAAGCCTGGACGTCCTTGTGTTCTTCGATGGCGCGCGCCAGACAGTACAGCGTAAAGGCGGTGAAGGAAAACGTCTCGCCGGTGCGGGTTTTATAATCCTGAATAATCTGCCGGGGGCGCGTCACATCCACTTCGATCAAGCCGTGAATGGGATGCCGCTGCGCGGCCATCCGCCCGCCCTCGACTGTGACCTGGCGCACCGGCGAAAAGGGTTTGATCTGGCAGCCGACGCGCCGGTTCATCATTCAGCCTGCTCTTTTAAAGCCACGATACGCAGCCGCCGGTAATCGGCCACCCACCGGCCATCCCGGTAGAGCATCGGACGCAGCCGCGTTTCGATGTCGGCGATGATTTCGCCGGTCTGGTCGGCAGGGATGAGCTGGAAAAAACTGCCGCCGAACATCGCCAGCCAGTTCCGCAGGCCGTCCTCGCCCTCCAGCGGCGTGGGGCGGTCGAAATCAGCGGCGTACACCACGCGGAACCCCTGTTTTTCCAGCAGCGAGGCGTATTCGCCCAGGGCAGGGAAGTACCAGGGCGGCGCAGCCTGGAGCAGATAATAACCGTAAGCCTGGAGGGCCTGGTTGATGCCGGTGAGGATGATGCGGATGTTGCCCCGGCTGCCGAACTCCGCCACCAGCCGCCCGCCGGGTTTGAGCGCGTTCCACATGCAGGCGGCCACTCGTTCCGCGTCCGGCATCCAGTGGAGCGCCGCGTTGGAAAAAATAGCGTCGAACGGTTCGTCCGGGCAGTAGTCGCTGCCTTCAGCTTGGATGAAGGTCAGATCGGGATAGTTCTGGCAGGCCAGTTGAATCATGTCCGGCGAGTTGTCCACGCCGACCACGCGCGCGCCAAAGGCGGCGATTTTACACGCCAGATGCCCGGTTCCGCAGCCCAGGTCGAGGATGGACTCGCCGGGTTTGGGGGCCAGCAGTTCGATCAACTGCTCGCCGTAGTCGGCCACGAAGTGGTGTTTGCTGTCGTACAGGTCGGCGTTCCAGGTGTGGGGAGGCAGGGATTCCATATTCATATCACGCACGCTCGCTTTCCAGAAACGCTTCACAGACGCCGATGATTTCCGGCAGCACCGCCAGCGAAGCGCGCCAGCCGCCGCTTTCCAACGAATGATTTAAGCCTTCGTACACTTTCCAGGTTATGCGGGGATGTTGGTCAAAGGCGGTCACCACTTCCGGCGAATACAGGGCGTCGTCCGTGCCGATGATCGCCAGGGTGGGGATGTGGTCCAGCCCTTGCAGCGCGCCGCCGATGGGCGTCAGCAGGATGAGCGATACGTCCGGCATCTCCAGGGCGCGCGCCAGTTCGCCGGCCAGCGGCGTCCCTAATGACTTGCCGGCGATACATACGCGCCGGTAGCCCCGTTCTAGCGCGGGCCGCACCGCCCCCCATACATCGTCCATCAGGTAGGCCACGTTTTGGACATCTAGTTCGGCATTGGCGGCCTGGAAACCATACTCCACGTTCAGCACGTCGCAGCCCAGCGCCAGCGCCGCCTGCCGCAGATAATACAGCAGCGGGTGGTGACAGGTGTAACCCTTCCCCGGAAGCTGCACCAGCAGCCGGTCAGCCGGGGGGACATGCGCCAGCAGGGCGTTGTAAACCGTCACGCCGAAGCGCGACGCTGCGGGAATGGTGATCGTTTCGACAGGCATCCGGCAACTGCCTCGATTGTTTTGGTGGATAACCGCATTTTAACCGGAAACTATCAAATGCATCAAACGGTTGTTGCTGCTGGGGCGATTAAACCCCCTCCTTGAAGGAGGGGGTTGGGGGATGGGGTCAAAGGGCGAACAGCAGGTGGGTTTTCAAGTCGTGTCAGTGCGCGGCGACGGCAACTTCCGCCGGCATGTCGCTGCGGCTGCGCCGCGGCAGCATCAGTGAACTGAACGCACCCAGCCCGACGAAGATCGCGCCCAGCAGCGTCGCCAACTGGGCCGCTTCCGATAACCCCTGACCGAGCGCCCGCTGGATGCCAGTCTGGAGGATGGCGACATCCGGCGCGAGTTCGGCTTTGATCTGGCTCACCAGCGCCTCGTCGTCCAGGTTGACGCCCTGCAAACGCAGCGCCGCGCGGCCAATCGGCGGAATCTGCGCCACCGCCATATCAATCGGGTCGGCGCTGGTGTCGTAACCCTCGTTTTTGTCCAACCCTTCGATGATGGCTTCCTTGACGATACTGCCGGCGGCACCAAACTGGCTGCCCAGGATGCGCGCTTCGTTTGACAGCGACTCGTTGGCTTGGACACGCGCGGCGAAATCCTCGAATACAGTCATGTCCTGGACATAGGGTTTGCTGGCGGTGGCAAAGGTGCCGAACAGCACGGCGCCGATAACGGCGATGCCAACCGATGCCCCAAGCTGGCGAATGGTATTATTCGCCCCTGAAGCCACGCCGGCTTTTTCCAGCGGGATATCCGACAGGACGATGTTGGCAAGCTGGGCAATCGCCAGGCCAATACCCGCGCCATAGAGCATCAGCGGCCAGATCAGCGTTTCCACGTCCACCGAGATAATCCGGCTGACCCACAACAGCGCCACCGCTTCCATCGTCATGCCGGTCGTAACGACCCACTTCGGCCCGAAGCGGTTGGACAGGATGCCGGCGGTGGGCGCAAACACAATCGTCACCAGCGCGAAGGGCAGGAATTGCAGGCCGGTTTCAAACGCGCCCAGCCCTTTGCCCAGCTGGAAAAACAGCGACAGTGTGAGGATGATACCGAACTCGCCCAGCGCCACGATCAGCACCGTAATCAGACCGTAGCGGAAGCTGGGGTATTTGAGCAGGCCGAACTCGAACAGCGGTTCGCCGCCGCGCCGCTCCTGCCGCAGTTCAACCCAGATGAACAGCAGGAACATCAACGCGGCGAAGCCGAACACGAACGGCACAAACGAGGGCGTTCCCGCTGGGATCACGCCGTCGGCCACGTTGGGGTAAACAATCGGCCCTAGGGTGAACACCGCGCGGGCTTCCACCCAACCGTAGTTCTGGCCTTCAATCGCGCCAAAAACGAACGCGCCCACCGCCAGTGTCGCCAGCACCACGCCGGCCCAGTCAATGCGCGGCTTGGCGAAGGGATTGCGTGATTCGCGGATGGCCCAAAAGCTCCCGATGACGGCGATGGTGCCCACTGGCACGTTGACCAGGAAGGCCAGCCGCCAGGATTCGGCCACCACGCCCGTCCCGTATTCAATCAGCCAGCCGCCCAGGATCGGGCCGATGGCCGCCGCCACACCCGCCGTCGCGCCCCACACGCCAAAGGCGATGCCACGTTCCTTGCCCTTGAAAGTGGCCGAAATAATGGACAGCGTTGAAGGGGACATCATCGCGCCGCCCATACCCTGCAGGGCACGGAAGAAGATGAGCGAGCCGATGCTAGGCGACAGGCCGATGCCCAGCGAAGCCAGCGTGAACAGCGCCGCGCCGCCCACGAAGATATTGCGCCGCCCGTACTGGTCTCCCAGCTTACCCCAGGTAATCAGCGCCGCACCGAACACCAGTGAGTAAATCGAGTTAACCCATTCGGCATCGGCGAAGGACGCGCCGTAGGTTGCCCGAATGGACGGAAAGGCGATATTGACGATGGTGCTGTCAATGATAATGAGCGTCAGGCTGAGGCTGAGCAGCAGCAGCGCCGCCCAACGGCGTTTATCGGCTGCCTCCGATGGCGGAGCAGCCGACACTGAAACCGGGAGCGAAATTTCCGTCATGGTTTGAACTCCTTGGATAATCCATAGGCTGCGGTCAAAAATCGGAGCGCGCAGCGACCGCGTTGATAAAAAGCTGCGTTCCGTATTGAATAGCGGTATCCAGGCTTCCGCCCGGTGGACGCGCGTACTCGCCAACCGCGCCCAGCACAAAAAACAGCAGCTTGATGATCATCGGCGTCGGCAGCATTTGAACAATCTGTCCCTGTGTTTTACCGTCGTCCACGATGCGGTAGAGCATCGCCATCACCCGCGCGCGCGGTTCTTCCACTGGGCCGGCGTGCAGAACTTCCAACACCGGCTCGGCGCGCAGATTCGCCAGGATGCTATCCGGCTGGTACGCGCGTTCGATGAGCGTTTGTAGAATGACTTTCAGCCGTTCCAGCGGCGCGCCGGTAGTGTGCTGGAGCAGATGATCTTCCAGCGCCTCGATGCTGAGCAGCACCACCCGCATGAGCAGGGCTTCCTTGCTGGCGAAATGCTGGTACAGCGTTGGCTTGGAGATGCCGACCATCTCGGCCAGAGTGTCCATGTTCATGTCCGCGTAACCATGTTCGCGGATCAGGTGGCTGGCAGCATGCAGGATTTCCTGTTCGCGCTGCTGTTTCATGCGCTCCTTAAACGACTGGGTTGGCATTTTTACTCACGAGTAGAAAACTGAACGAACAGTAGACATCATATGAAAAAAAGGCGAACAGAGTCAACCGGGGATGGGCAGACTCTTAGCATCCGCTATGGTTTTATTCAGCGCGCGCTCATTTTGAGGATACAAAAACGCCGCTGGTGGGCGGCGTTGGTTGAACAATAGAAGCGGATACAAGCGGTTTTCAGCTTAAATAATCCCGAAGCTGGCGCGCGCGGCGGGGGTGGCGCAGGCGGCGCAGCGCCCGGCCTTCGATCTGGCGGATGCGTTCGCGCGTCAGCCCAAACTTCTGGCCGACTTCTTCGAGCGTATAGCAGCGCCCGTTTTGCAGGCCAAACCGCAGCCGCAGGATGCGCGCCTCGCGCGGGGTGAGGGTCGCCAGCACCTGCTCGATTTTTTCCCGCAGCAGGTTGTCGTAGGCGGACTGGGCCGGCGTCAGCGCGGTATCGTTTTCGATGAAGTTGCCCAGTTCGCTGTCCTCGTCGTCGCCGACCGGATGTTCCAGGCTCAACGGCTGCCAGGATACGCGCAGCATCCACTGGACTTTGCGCGGCTCCAGTTCCATCTCCTCGGCGATCTCCTCGGCGGTGGGTTTGCGGCCATATTCCTGTTCAAGCTGGCGCGCCACGCGGTACAGGCGGCGGATGCGGTCGCTCATATGCACCGGCACGCGGATGGTGCGGCCTTGGTCGGCAATGGCGCGGGTGATGGTCTGGCGAATCCACCAGGTGGCATAGGTGCTAAAGCGGAAGCCGCGCCGGTAGTCGAACTTCTCGACCGCCTTCATCAAACCCAGGTTGCCTTCCTGGATCAGATCGAGGAACGGCACGCCCCGGCACATATATTTTTTGGCGATAGAAACAACCAGCCGGGTATTGGCTTTAATCAGGTGGTCGCGGGCGTTGATGGCGTCTTCCACCTGCAAGCGCCATTCCAGGGCGTGCGGGCTGTTCGGGTCGTCCAGCAGCCGGCGCTCGCAGTCCAGGCCGGTTTCCAGGCGCATCGCCAGGGCGATTTCTTCTTCGTTGGAAAGCAGCGGCACGCGCGCCATTTCTTTAAGGTACAGCCCAACGGCATCGTTTGACGACAGGTTGATGAGGTCGTAATCGTCGTCCAGCTCCTCGTCGTCGAAGTTCATTTCGTCCTCGAAGTCGTCTTCCACGAAGTCGTCCAGTTCGTCCCCCGCGAAAGCCACCTCGTCGAACGGTTCGGCGTCGGCCAGGTCATCGGCAAAAAAGTCGGTTTCCGGCGTAACATCCAGGCCAGTTTCGTAATCATGGCTGTAATTTATCAAGATAAAATCCCCCGTATCTCGCGCCCGAAACAGGTTTACTTGACGAAATTTTTGAGCTGCGCCAGACGCGGGTCAGCCGCTTCCGGCCCACAGGAACAGGTGGTCAGGTTGAGATTCGCGCCGCAGTTCGGGCATAATCCCTTGCAGTCCGGTCGGCACAGCAGGCCGCGCGCGGTGGAGAGCAGGACTTCGGCGCGCAGCAGCGGCCCCAAATCCAGGATAGCGGTATCGTTGATGCTGAATTCGGCGCCGTGCGGGAAGGGATAAGCGAACAGCTCTTCGAGGTCAATTGTGACATTTTGTGTCACAGCATCCAGGCAGCGGTAGCACTCGCCGTTAACGCCGGTTTCCAGCCGCCCCTGAACCAGAATCCCCTCTTTTGTGCGGCTGAGGCGCAGCGGCCCGCGCACGTAGTTCAACATCAGGTCTTCGGCAACCTTCACCTCAGGAACGTCGAAACGTGTCGCACGGCTGTGGCCGGGGCCATCTGCTAACAGAAAGCCTACGTTGATTTTAAGGACGCGGTTGCTGACATAACTCATGGTAAGTTGTCTCGCGCCTTTCGGCCACCGACCGTAACATTTTTCCTAAGGTCTGTTCGCATTATAGGGGGATTTTGTAAATTGTGTCAAGATATGCGACAACACCTCAAACCAGAATCAAACCGTATTTTTGTTATTTTTTATGTTTGTGACACAACCTGTCACAACCTGGTACAAACGTCATGGGACTTTGTTCCTAATCACAGTTTGTGACATTTGTTGCGCGGGGTGGTGTCGTTTAGCACCAGCCCGCCGGCGTTTTGGCTGGTAAAATAAAAGCAGCCGTAAGTGTATTCATGGGAGGCAGCGATGGCAGCGGTTCAAAATCAACCCACCATCACACTGCCCGGCATCCACAACGTCCTCGACCTTTACCCCGACCGGGTAGTGATCCACCATAAAAACGTCTATCTCAGGATGTTTTCAGGCGACCAGGTGCTGCCCTTCAGCGAGATCATGAGCGTGCAGCTTTTTGAGTGCCGCTTCAGCGATCACGGCGAACTCCGGTTTATACTGGCCGGGGCGCACCAGGAAGCAGTGGTCTTTAAGTTCAGGTGCGACCAGCACCAGACGGCCAGCGCCATCAAAGCTGCCGTCGAGGCTGCCCGGCAGACCGTTTGAGGCAGCGTTTGTGCCGGGCTGCGCCGGCGGCTATAATGCCCTTAAAAACGGAGTCCGGCGCGGCCGCTTATGCACATCAACCCAAAATCTGGACATGATCCCATCGCCGATTTCTGGATGGTGGATGGTTATATGCGCTGGGCGCTGGAGGCTGCCCGCGAGCAGATCGGCGACGAACCGTTAGCCGTCGTTTTGCGCCGCGCCGGGCTGGAAGCCTTCATCAATAATTACCCGGCGGGCGACCTGCACATCAGCGGCGAAGTCACCTTCGGCCAGTATGCCCGGTTCAGCGCCGCCCTGGTGAGCATCTACGGGCTGGCCGGTAAAGACCTGGTGTTAAAAATCGGCCAGTACTGCGCCCGCCGCGCCCTCGATTACCAGCGCACTGTTTATAATATGGCGGCGGTGGATGCTACCAAAGACCTGCCCGACGATACGCGCGTGAAGCTGGGGCTGTCGGCCATCGTGGCCGGCCTGCGGACGATGTTGAGCCGCCGAGGGCAGGAATTCCTGATGCGGGTTGAAGACCGGGGTGAAAACTGGGCGGTCATCGCCGATACGTGCAGCTTGTGTCCGGGGCTGCGCGCCAATGGCTGCATCGGCTGGTTGTTTGAAGGGATGCTGGAAGAAGCCGCCCGGCAGGCATTGGGCGCGTTTTTTGATGTGGTCGAGGTGGAATGCCGCGCCAAAGGCGACCCGGCGGGCGTCTGGCTGGTGTCCAAACAGCCGGGCGACGAATCCGCCAGCCGCAGCGCCCCCTATATCGAGGCGGCGGCAGAAACGCCCCTTCCCGGCGAAATTCAAATCACCGACCGCCCCGAACTTGACCGGGTGATGGGTTTAAAGCTGGTGGATGCTTACCTGCGCTGGGCCCTGGACGCAGTGGAAGCAGTCATCGGCGCGGCCAGCCTGCGGATCATTCTGCGGCAGGCCGGGCTGGGCCACCTGATCGAAGACCCGCCATCGCGCACGGTGGCAGTGGAAAGCCAGCTCACTTTTGGCGATTATGCTCGTTTTAACGCTGCGCTCATTAACTTCTTTGGGCGCGGAGCGGAAAGCCTGACGCGGCATGTGGGCCGGGTATCCGCTCAGCAGGCGCGCCGCCAGCAGTTCGAGACGTTTAATCTCTCGCAGATCATCGGCTCGTTAACACTGCCGACCGCCGACCTGCTGAAGCTGGGGCTGGATATGATGAACAGAGGCTACCATCAGATGAACGAGGCCGTCGGCCAGCAGTGGCGCGGCCATGTGGAAGACTGGGGCGACTGCC
>JAPKMO010000096.1 GCA_026645945.1 Anaerolineae bacterium | reverse complement strand
TCCAGCGTGTCGCCCACCTGTACGGTGTAGATGCCATTGCGGATCACGCGCCCGGCATTCCGGTCGAAGGCGCAAACACGAACGGCGGCATTTTCATCTGCCGGGGTTTCCTCGCCCCCGCCGCCGCCCTGACAGCTTGCCGGGATGAGCAGTTCCTGGCCGATGTAAATCAGGTTCGGATTAACGATGCGGTTGGCGCGGGCCAAACAAAGAACCGTTACGCCGAACTGTTCCGCGATTTTGATAAGCCGGTCGCCCCTGACCACCGTGTAGGTTATATCTTCAAGGACGGCTGTCGGCGCGGCTTCGGCGGTGGCTTCCGGGGTAACTTCGATGGCCTCCGGCGTGGGCGTGGCCGCCTCCTGCGCGGACAGCAGCCCCGAACCGGCGAATAACAGCGCAAGCAGCACAACAGCGGTAACAATCCGGCAGCGCATGAAGGCCTCCATTTCGTTTATTCGAGCGGCGCGGCGGGTTTGATGCCCAGGCACAATCCGCGTCCGGTTAACCCCTGCTCATTATAAACGATTTGGAGCAAAAAAACGGCCTGCCGGAACTCACCCCGGCACGAGGGCGCGCCGCCGCGCCGGGCGCGTGCCGCCGCGCGTGACCAGCACCGCCCCCAGGCCAAGCATCGCCAGAATCCCGCCGCACAGCAGGTTAACCAGCAGGCCGAAGGGCAGCAAAGCCAGCGCGTAACCGACCGCTAACAGCGCCGCGCCGCCGAAAGGCACCACGACCAGCGGCGGCAGCGCCGACCCCGCGAGGCGCTGTGCCAGCCATCTGCCGATCAGCAGCGCCAGCGTAATCCAGCCGGTGACGGCCAGCAGCAGCAGCGCCAGCAGCAGCAGCAAACCGACCGGCAGCAGTACCAGTCCCAGCGGCGGCGTCAGCGCCAGCAGCAGCACCACGCCGGCGCTAAAACCAAAGGCCGCCAGCAGCGCCAGGCAGCCCGCCCGCACCAGATGGCGCGGAGCCGACCGGACGGCCTCCTCGATATGGGCAAAACGGCGCGGGAAAATCGCCAGCGCCAGCGCGGATAACGCCGCCAGACCTAAAGCAGCCGGAAACGACCCGGCCAGACTGCTCACCGGCAGGCCGGAGGCGACCGACCCTTCGGCCAATGCCCGCAGCCGGGCAAAAATCCCCAGCGCATCGTGTTCGCTGCACCGGCGCGTTTGAGTGGCCCCGGCAAAATCGCCGTTGAGCGTGCCGACGCAGGCGATAATTTCGCCCGTAATGGCGGCCTCCGGGTCAACTTTCAGCGCCGAGCCGATGGCGGTCAGGCTGCCCTCAATCGTGCCTTCAACCGTGATCGTCCCCCCCATGAAGGCCACGTCACCGGCCACCCGCGCATCCGGCCCGATCACCAGGTGATCGCCCATCACGGTCAGGCTGCCGTCAACCTGCCCATCCACCTGCACGCCGCCCCGGCCCACCAGCGCCGCATCCCCCTTAACGCGGCTGTCCGGCGCGAGCCGTGCGGTTTCGGCAACCACCACCAGGGCGTCATCTACCACGCCGGAAAGTTCGTAATCGGTCATAAAGTGGATATTATCGGGCGGCTGCGGGTTTTGGGGCAGCGCCCATTGGCGAAGCGCCGCCGCCAGCAGCAAAAGGCCGAAGGCGGCTGCAAAAAAGATCACCAGGTTACGACCGTTACGCATCTCCGCATCCTTTGCGGCGGCCAGCATCCGGCAAACCGCTACCCCTGCTCTCGATCTGACTCATCCGACTGCTGGTCAAGCGCGTAGCGCATCAACCAGAACAGCGCCACCGGAACCAACGCCACCAGCAGAACCGGCACCTGCGGGTATTCGGCGACGATGATCTGCGCGTTCTGAACGAAAATTTCCAGGATTCCAACCAGCACCGCCAGCAGGCCGACGATCTGCTGGATGAGGCTGCTTAAAGCAGCGGCGCTGCCGACCGCGCTCAGGAAAAGCCAGGCCGAAGCCACCAGCAGCGGCAGCGCCAGCAGCACCACCAGCGACAAACCCAGCGCCGTCGCCAGCCCGGACGTGCGCGCCAGCTGTTCTTTCGCTTTGAGCGTTTCGGCCAGGCGCGCCATAATGCTCAAGGCCAGCCGCTGCGGGGCGCGTTCCAGGGGGGCGCTACGCAGCAGTTGGTCAACCTGACGCAGGCGCTGGTACTGGGCCGCCGCTTCAGGTTCTTCGTCGAGCTGTTTGAGGAGTTCGTGCTGCGCCTCTGCCGAAAGCTGCTCGTCGAGCGCCTCCTGCATCAGCCGCCGGTGCTGTTCGTTCGCCATCAGAAACTCTCCAGTAATGGGTTGATCGGGCGCGCGGTCGGCCTGCGGGTATCCAACCGCTCGGCCAGTGTTTGCCGAGCGCGGAACAGGCGGCTTTTGATGGCGCTTTCAGTTGTGTCCATAATATCCGCGATTTCCGCATACGAATAATCATACCAGTAGCGCAAAACCACCACCGCCCGATATTCTGGGCTGAGTTCGTGCAGCAAAGTCTGAACGGCCTGGCTGTGTTCCCGAAGCAGCGCCACGTCCTCCGGTTCGGGATCATCGCTGCTCAGCGCCAGCCCGGTTTCGGTCGGTTCGTCGTCCAGCGAAAGCCACTGCAAACGCCGCCGGCGCAGCCGGTCTATACAGTAGTTCGACGCGATGCTGAGCAGCCATGTTTTGAACGAACGTGAGGGATCATACCGCTGGAGGTTCATATAAGCCCGCAGGAATGCTTCCTGGGCGGCATCTTCGGCTTCGGTGCGCTCACCAAGCATCCGGTAGCAGAGGTTGTAGACCGCATCCTGGAAGGCATACACGATCTCGGCGAAGGCGTCCTGGTCGCCTTCGAGCGCCGCGCTCACCCATTCTAAAACGGTTGGATCGGACATCATTGCTTTCCCAACGTAGTCTACCGCCCCAGCCCAGAACTCGGCTGATCTGGTGCTTACCGTGTTATACGCAGCGTAACCGGCAAAGTTGCTGTCAAGAATACCAATCATGGAAGTCATGGGATTGTTCCCAACGCCGAGGCGAAATATTTGAGTTAATTATTGCTATTATCCCCGGCTGTCGGCCTGCCCACACTAGCCACTTGACCAGTTTTTCCACTCCCTCCATGTAGGGTTTTTAATCCCGGTCTAATGGATAAACCAGTTAGAACCTGTCCGCAAACTAGTATTCTAACAAATTCCGGTTGTAATAAACAGATTTGCTGAAGAATCAAAAGGCGCGCCCGGCAGCGCGCCCCAGGGTTAAAAGCGAGGACTACAGCAGCCCGGCCTCGCGCTCGGCCTGCGACAGGGACAGATCGAATAGTTCCAACCCCTGCTGCACGGTTTCCCGCTCGATCATCAGCGCCGGACAAAAACGCAGCGTATTTTCGCCGCAGCCCAGGATCAGCAGGCCGTTTTCCAGCGCGATGCGTTCAACCCGGTTGCGAAGGTCTTTGGCCGGGGTTCGTTTTTCGTCCAGCACCAGTTCCGCGCCGACCATCAGCCCCAGGCCGTCCACACGGCCATGTTTCAGCGCCGGGTGAACGGTTTTCATCTCCTCCAGCGCGTCCTTGATGTACTGCCCCTGTTCGGCGGCATTCTGCATGTAGCCGCTTTCGACCAGTTCCAGGGTTGCCAGCGCCGCCGCGCACGAAATCGGGTTGCCGCCAAAGGTCGAGCCATGCGCGCCGGGCGGCCAGCTCATAACGCGGCTTCGGGCGATAACCGCCCCCAGCGGCATCCCGCTCGCCAGCCCTTTGGCGGAACACACGATGTCCGGCTGGACGCCGTGATGTTCGACGGCCCACCATTTGCCGGTGCGCCCGATTCCGGTCTGGATTTCGTCGGCGATCAACAGGATGCCGTGCGCGTCGCAAATCTGGCGAAGCTGCTGGACAAAACGTTTGTCCGGGACAAGATAGCCCCCCTCACCCTGAATCGGCTCGAAGATGATAGCCGCCACGCTGTCCGCCGGGACGACACGCTTGAACAGGACATCCTCGATATAGTCGGCACAGATGCAGTGTTCGCGGCAGTCTTCTTCACGTCGCCCGTGCATACAGCGGTAGGGGTTGTTGTACGGAACGTGATGCACACCGGGCAGCAGCGGGAAGAAACCATCCCGCTGGATGACCTTGCTGGCCGTCAGCGAGAGCGCGCCCAGGGTGCGCCCATGAAACGCGCCGTAAAAGGCGATGATATGCTTGCGTTCGGTGTACCAGCGCGCGACCTTGATCGCGCCTTCCACCGCTTCCGTGCCGGAGTTGGTGAGGAAAACTTTGGCGGGTTCATCAAACGGCGCGATTTCCGCCAGTTTTTCGGCCAGGCGCACCTGCACATCATAATAATAGTCCGTCCCGGCGATGTGAATAAATTTCTGCGCCTGTTCGGTGATGGCCTGCACCACCTTCGGGTGGCAGTGGCCGGTGGACGTTACAGCAATGCCCGCCGCAAAATCCACATATTCATTGCCGTCCACATCCCAAACGCGCGAACCGGAGCCGCGTTCGATAACAAACGGGTAGCGAGGCGTGAGTGCGCCGGTCATGATGGCCGAATCGCGCGCAATAATCGCCTGCCCTTGCGGGCCGGGGCGAGCGGTAGTTTTTGTAAGCATAAGAGGCACTCCGAAAATAGATAGGCAAGCGAAGTCAGGCAGCCTGCTCAATATATTATGAATTGTGGATGAGTATAGTCGGGGGAGCGGTTGGCTGCAATGGCCGTTCAAGGGGTGGTCATATCGTCGCCTCATAATCGGGGGCTAAGTAGAAGCAGCGAGGCGGCCTGCTGCGGGGCCGCCCCGGTCATATCCCTGAACCTGCGTGCCGGTTTACTGCGAGCCGGCCACCATACGCGGCGCAAACACGCTTGTATTGCTTACATCCAGCAGCGGCTCTTTAATGCCATCACCGGAATCATCCGTCCAGTTGAAGTTACCGTTGTTAATCAACGCGGCGCGGATATTCAGCACATCGGTTTTATTAGCGGGGTTGTAGACGCTGGCAATCAGCGCCGCTGCGCCGGCCACATGGGGCGAAGCCATGCTTGTGCCGCTGATCGTGTTATAACCGCCATTTTTCCAGGTCGAGTAGATGCACACACCTGGTGCTGTGATTTCCACCAGGCTGCCGAAGTTGCTAAAGTCGGCCAGCGTGTCATCTTGGTCGGTGCGGCAGGTCGAGGCTGCACCGCCACCTGGCAGGCCGTTAAAATCGGCCAGTGCCGAGACGGTGATTACGTCTGGATGATTGGCAGGGCTGAAGGTGCTGGCGTTTTTGGCGCTGTTGCCGGCGGCCACAACCACGACGACGCCGGCATTAACCAGATTGGTGATGGCTTGATCTTGCGCGGCGCTGGAACACTCGCAGCCCAGGCTCATATTGGCGACTTCAATGCTGGCCGCGTTGGCGCGCACATAATCAATCCCGGCGATGATCTGGTTGGTGTAACCGCTGCCTTGGTTATTCAGCACCCGCACGGCCCACAGCCGCGCACCCGGCGCCACACCGACCGGGCCGATATTGTTGTCTTTGGCCGCAATCGTCCCGGCAACGTGCGTGCCATGCCCATTCCCATCATCCCCGGAGTTATTGGTGCAGCTTGACGACCAAGGCCACCAGCTCACGCAGTTCACGCGCCTGACGACATTCAGATCAGGATGCGTGTAATTAATTCCGGTGTCAATCACGGCCACATCCACATCCACGCGCAGGTCGTCCACGCCGTCAATATCCAAATTGGCGTTGCCGGGGGCAAAAATACGCTGGACACCGGTCGGCACGGTCTGGGCGGCAATCGTCCATACCTGATTAGGTTCGATATACGCCACGCGAGGATCGTTCCGCAGAGCAGCCAGGCGTGCCGGAGGAATGACGGCGGCGAAACCATTGAGCGCATGGCGGTAGATATTGGACACCCGCAGGCCGTGTGCCTGCATCATGCCCCGGACGGCTGTATCGGTCGAAACACCGGTCTTAAAAACGACGATGTGCGTCGGCACGCCATCCGGCACGAACACCTGTTGCTCGGCAGGCGCAGCCGTCGCAGCCGTCAGCGAACCCAACAGCACACCCAATAAAAGAGCCGCAGCCAGAACGCGCTTCATAAAAACACCCCTTTTGAAATTTTTAGATACTGGAAAGTTTGAGATTGGGTTGAGTTAACTCACTAATTCTAAACGAATTTATCACGGATTTCTCATAAACTAAATTACGGAGATTATTTCAACAAACCTGGGAACCAAGCTGCTCAGATGCGAGGGCTGCGGTCTTGCAGCAGGCGCAGGATGATGAGGTGCAGGTCGCCAAGCGTGCCGATTCCGGCCAGCGCAGCGACCGCCGTGACCACCAGCGCCAGCGCGAAGCGCCCGGCATCCGGCGCATTCAGCATCCCCAGCAGCCCCGCCGCCGCCGCCCCCCAGAACACCAGCGCCGGCAGCCCGGCGACGAACACATACTGGCGCGTGGTGAGGTCGGCAGGGATTTCGACCTGGCTGCGGGTAAACGAAACCGCCCGCCGCCCGATCAGCCGCAGCGCCAGCAGATGCAAAAATTCGTGCGGGGGGCCAAAAACCCGGACGAGGATATTCACGGCGCGCCGTTAATAATCGGGTTTAAACGGCAGCGCCTCGATAGCTGCCGCCGCGTTGCAGTCTTTGGCGGTGATTTTGTTTCCGGCGTCGTGAGTGGTGAAACTGACAGTCACTTTTTTCCAGCCGATGGTGATGTCCGGGTGATGGTCTAACCCTTCGGCCAGCGTGCCAACGGCGGACGCAAAAGCCAGGCCGGCCATATACGAGGGCAGTTTATACGTTTTGACGATTTTATCGCCGTCTCGCTGCCAGCCAGGCAGCGCCGCTAATCGCTCAATGATTTCGCCTTCAGTGAGTGGAATGCTTGCCATCTGTCACACCTCAATATCCCGCTTATGCCCCGCCTGAACATCACGACCGCGCGGCACTACCCGGTCTGTAACCTGTCCCGGTTCAGCTGCAGCCATTGAATGCCGATGATCGTCTTGGCATCCACGATTTTGCCGCCAGCGATCATCCCCAGCGCCTCGGCAAATTTAACAGTCAGGACGCGAATATCCTCCCCCTCGCTGATGATACCGCCGCCTTTGGCCGTTTTATCCTTCGGCGACGCCTGGGTGTAATACAGGTGGATGCGCTCCGACGTGCCGCCGGGACTGACGTAAAACGTACAGACATGGCGCAGCGCCCGCGTGGTATAGCCGATTTCCTCCATGATCTCGCGCCGAAGCGTGACGGTAGGGTCGCGGTTTTCACTTTTTTCAATCGTGCCGGCAGGGATTTCGAGTATCCAGCCGGGGCCTTTTTCATAGGTCGGATAGCGGAACTGCTCGGTGAGGATGACCGAATCGGTGGACGGGTCGTACATGACGACAGCTGCGCTGTCGCCGCGTTCGAGATTCAGGCGGATCATCTCGTCGCTCATCTCGCCGTTATACAGCTCATGGCGGAAACGGGCTTCCTCCACCTTAAAGAAGAACTTTTTATAGGCGACAACCTTTTCGATAATCTCAACGCGCCTCGGCATAACATCCTTCCTGACCGGCGACACCCACGATATTTTGAACTATACCACTATTACGATACCTCCGGCCAACAGTCGCGTTAGAAAAAGCAAATAGGTACTATAATCCTGTATACAGGAATCGCTAAATATTTGGAGAGAAATAGAATGTCGCGGGAAACCAGAATTTTCATCAGCTACAAAACCGGCGAAGACGACGGCCTGAACTTCATCGCCAATACCATCCGGCAGTACCTGGAAAAACCGTCCCCGGCCAAAAACGGTTCACCAGCCGACAAACCCAAGCCGGTCTACAAAGTTTTTATGGACGTGACCAGCCTGAAAGCCGGCGAACCCTGGAGCCGGCAGATTTATGACGAAATCCCCCAGAGCGATATTCTGCTGCTGCTCATCACCGGCAAAACCGCCGAATCGGACTGGGTGAACCGGGAAGTGGATTATGCGAAGGGGGCGCGGGTGACGATTTTGCCGGTGTTGACCCGCCGCGATTTTGACATTAAAGCAGCGCTGGAACGCTTCGATCTTCAAACGCTCCAATATGTCAAACTGCTGAACGGTACTGAAGCAGAACTGGAAGATTTAGTGACCGCCATCGAGGAGCTAAAAGGTAAAACTCGGCAAACGCAAAAAGAATGGCTGGACAAACTGGTCGCCGGGCGGCGCGGCAAGCCCCACGAGCCGAACCAGGACTACGCTGTTTATACTTACAAAGCTGAGGCGGACGGCAAGAAGCCTAGAGAATTTCGCATCTATCTGGCCGCCGGAAATATGTTCGATATGAAAGATATTGATGTGTACGTCAACACCGAAAACGACTATATGCAGATGGCGCGGGTCTTCGACTCGACCAAAACGATTTCGGCGCTCATTCGTTATTACGGCTCGTACCTAGATGATGCCGGGCGCATCCTGGAAGATACCGTTCAGGATGAACTCGACCTGATAATTGACAAAAATCCTGAATTCAAAACGCGGCCTGTCGGCCTGGGGACAGTCATCGCCACCAGCGCCGGGCATCCGAAAAGCGTAATGCGTACAGAGCATAAGGCGCGCTACGTCTTCCACGCGGCGACTGTTTCGGTGGTCGGCGAAGGCCCAGACAAATACATGGACTGCGTGTTAAACGAGGCCAGCATCAAACGCTGCGTCCGCAAGGCGCTGCAAAAAGTAATAGATGTCAATCAAGCTAAAGGCGTCATCGCGCCGGAAGGTACGCCGGAACATGAGGAGCAGCAAAAAGCGGCTGCCAAGTATAAGCCGCTCGAAAGTCTGATCCTGCCGATTTTCGGCGCGGGACACGGCGGACGCCCATCCGAGGAAATCATCCCCGGTTTGGTGAAAGGCGTTAAGGAATTTCTGGTAGATCATGCTTACGACCCGGACTTCACGCTGGAGCGTATTTACATGTCGGCTTATCTGGCCGAAGACGTAAACTTCATGAAAGCAGCACTGGACAATAACTTCACGCCGCCGGAAAAACCCGCCGGGAACTAAACCGCTGCCTCCGGCGTCCTGATGAGTAGAAACCCGAACGGTCTTTCCGAAAACACGATCAGGACACCGGAGGTCATCATGAAACGCCTGCTGTATCTGTTCCCGCTTTTGTTATTTGTTTTTGTTTTGCCGGCTGCCGGACAGGATGTCCCCTGCCCGATACCGCCGCCCTGCACGGTCGCGCCCTGCCCGACCATGCCGCCCTGCCCCACCCCGCCCCTACGACGCGGCGTGTTCACCAACCCCGAATGGCTGAAGATCAACTATCACCGGGTTAATATCACGGTCGAGAACCAGATCGCCACCGCCGACGTGGACATCCAGTTCACTAACGAAGGCAGCGGCCTGGCGGAAGGCACGTTCATCTTCCCACTGCCGCAGGGCGCGGCGGTGGATAAACTGGTGATGTTCATCAACGGCATGGAGATCGAGGCCAAAATCCTGCCGGCAGACCAGGCGCGCGGCATCTACAACGAGATTGTGCGCCAGTACCGCGACCCGGCCCTGCTGGAATACGTCGGCAGCAGCGCCATCCAGGCCAGCGTGTTTCCCATCCCGCCGGGCGAGTCGCGCCGGGTGCAGATTCGCTACTCGCACATCCTGGAAGTGGACAACGGCCTGGTGCATGTGGTGTATCCGCTGAAGGTGACAAATCTGCTGACGCCGCGCCCGGTCGAGGCGTTGAGCCTGGCCGTGACGGTGCGCGGCAATGACTCGATCAGCAACATTTATTCGCCCAGCCACCCGATTTCGATCACCCGCGACAGCGATGACCGGGGTTTCCGCGCCGGTTACGAATCCGGCTTCAACGTGCCGCAGGACGATTTTAGCCTGTACTACGGCATCGCCAGCGAAACCATCAATGTTAACCTGCTGACCTACCGCGAAAGCGCCAGCGAGGATGGCTTTTTTATGCTGCTGGTGCAGCCGCCGCTGCGCCAGGCGCAGGACGCTGTTATCGCTAAAGACGTGATTATCGTCCTTGACCAATCCGGCAGCATGGACGGCGCCAAATGGGACCAGGGGCGCAGCGCAGCGGAATATGTGCTGCAGCATCTCAACCCATCCGACCGTTTCAATCTGGTGTTATTCAGCACTGGCTGGCGGCTGTACAGCAGCCGGCTGGAAAGTCCGGCGCAGGCCGAAGGCGCGGTTGACTGGATTCGCAGCCAGGATGCGCTGGGCGGGACGGACATCAACGGTGCGCTGACGGCAGCGCTGGGGCTGGTGGACGCCGAACGCCCGACCACGCTGATTTTCATCACCGACGGCCTGGCGACCGAAGGCGTAACCGACACGGCGGCCATCCTCGCCAACCTGCAAACCGCTGCCCGGTCGAACGTTCGTATCTTCACCTTCGGCGTGGGCGATGATGTGGATACCTTCTTGCTGGACTCTATCGTGCGCGATTTTCGCGGCGTGGGGTCTTACGTGCGCCCGACCGAACGCATTGATGAAGAAGTCGCCAGCCTGTACGCCAAAATCAGCGCGCCGGTGCTGACGGATATTTCGCTGGACTTCGGCGGCCTGCTGGTGCAGGATGTGTACCCGGCGGGGACGCTGCCCGACCTGTTCGCCGGGACGCAGCTTACCATCGTGGGGCGCTATCGCGGCGAGGCCGAAAACATCAGCGTTCGGCTGAGCGGCAAGGTCGGCGGCAGCATGCAGAGCTTTACCTACAGCAGCCTGGACTTTCCGGGGCGCGCCGGCGGCGAACCGTTCATCGCGCGGCTGTGGGCCACCCGGCGCATCGGCGACCTGCTGAACACCATCCGGCTGAGGGGCGAAAACGCCGAACTGGTGGACAGCATCGTGCGTTTGAGCGTGCGCTACGGCATCATCACCCCCTATACCAGCTTCCTAATCGAAGAGGACGACATCCTTTCGGCGCAGGGGCGCGAACGCGCCGCGATGGACCTGAGCGAAGGCGCAAAGGCACTGTCGCAGGAAGCATCCGGGGCGCGGGCGGTCGGCGCGGCAGATGCGTTCGCCGGCCTGTCCGCCGCTGAAGCGCCGGCGCCTGCCGCCATCCCCTTCGCGCTGACGGCCACACCCGCCGGCACGATGACCGCGCCGGGACAGGCCGAACCGGGGTTGAACGCCCCACCCGCCAACCCGGTGCAAACCGTCGGCAGCAAAACTTTCCTGTGGCTGAACGGTGTATGGACGGACACGACCTTCGAGCCGGATACCATGCAGACGCAGAAAGTGGTTTTCCTGAGCGATGCCTACTTCGACCTGCTGGACGAAAAGCCGGAACTGAGCGCCTACTTCGCCCTGGGCGAGCGGGTGATCGTGGTCTTGGACGGCGCAGCGTATGAGGTAGTGGCCGAATAAACCGGACAGCGTAACGGAATTTCCACAGGCGCGGAGCGAAACCCATCTCTGCGCCTGTGCATTAAACCACTATCTGAAGGTTTTCAATGACCTCACCCCCACTCGCTTTGCTCGTTTCCCCCTCTCCAACAAAGAAATTCACTCCAGTTGCGCCGGGCATATTCGTGTCCGGTCAGGTGGTCATCGTTGGTCATCGCGGCACCGCTTCGCCGCAGATGAACTCTCGCTTTTTCAACCCCTTTCCTACCTAAAACATGTCCTCTCCTCAGATAAAAAGCAGGGGCGGCAGTGTTGAGCCGCCCCGATTTTCTCTCAACGGTCTTAACGGCTGTCGTCCACCAGATACCGCGCCAGCAGATGCGCGCTGCCTTCCAGCGCGTCCCGGTGCGTGCGTTCGTAGGCGTGCGAGCAGTCCACGCCCGGCCCGATCAAACCCACCCGCGCGTCCCCCCCGGCGCGCCAGTAGGCTGTGCCGTCCGACGAATAATACACGTAGATGTCGGTTTTGTACGGGATGCGGAACGTTTCCGCCAGCCGCCGCAGTTTGCTGTTCATCTCGAAGTGATACGGCCCGCCGCCGTCCTTGACGCAAATGCTGACGCTGTATTCGTCCGAATTCTGGCTTTCGCCGATGGCGGCCATGTCAATCGCCAGCAGTTCGTCCAGTTCAAACGGCCAGCCGGACGCGCCGCCATGCCCGACTTCTTCGTAGTTGGCGATCAGGAAGGCCGTATCATAGGCCGGCTGTTCCCCGGCCTGCTTGAGCGCCGCCAGCGCCGCATAGATGCAGGCCACGCCGGCTTTATCGTCCAGAAAACGCCCGCGAATGAAACCCGCCTCGCCAACCTCCACACGCGGGTCAATGAAGATGAAGTCGCCCACTTCGATGCCCAGGGCGCGCGTCTGTTCGGCGCTGGTGGTGCGGGCATCCAGGCGGATTTCCAGCGTATCGGCGTTCCGTTCCTGCGTTTGAATCTTGGCGTTCACATGCAGGCTGGGATTCACCGGCACGACCGTCCCTCGGCAGCGCCGGTCATCGTTCGTGCGGACGGTGACGCCTTCCATCTCGATGCCGCCCCACATAATGCCCCCCAGCGGCGACACCTTCAGCCGCCCGCTCGACTTGATCTCCCGCACCATCAGCCCCAGCGTGTCGGCGTGCGCCGTCACGCCCCGGCGTGACACGTCCGATCCGCCCTTCCAGGTCGCCAGCAGCGCCCCCTTGCCGGTGGTCGCCAGCGTCAGGCCGGGGATTTCCAGCCCGGCGAATGCCTGACGGATGTAGGTCATCGCCTCGACGTGATAACCTGTCGGGCTGGGGGTGTTCAGCAGCCCTACCAGAAAATCCACCATCGCGTCGGTGTTGATGTGCAGATCAGCCACGAACATCCTCCTTTACTGGGTTAAACGGGGTGAGGTGATTATAACGCAGCCGTCCCAAATCAGCCGGGCGGTGTGGGCATCCCGGCGGCGGCGGTGTTACAATCGGGGCAGCCGGGCAAACGACGGATGGAAAGGGTTATGTTCACCGTTCGACAGGCAGCATTAGACGATACGCAAGCCATCAGCCGGCTGTTCCGGTCGCGGATCACCGCCTGGCAGCGCCTCGACGACCGGGGACAGGTACAGGATGTGCCTTACGAGGCGCTGACCATTTATGAACGCTGGCTGCACGGCGGCCCCTGGATGAGCGTCGAAACCGCCGCGATCCAGCTCAGCCACCTGCTGCGCGGCGCGGGGCTTCCGGCGGTGGTCGAAGCCGGGGGACAGGTGCGCGGTTACAGCGAGGCTTATCACGGCCAGGAGCCGGCGCCGTTTGGCGGACACCTGCACCTGGCGCACCTGGCCGCTGAAGCCGATGACGCCGGCCTGCAAGACGCGCTCATCGCCGGCGTGATGGAGCAGGCCGCTGCGCTGAAGTGCGCGCGGGTGACGGTAAGCTGCCTCGCCAGCGACCAGCCGTCCCGGTCAGTGTATGAACGGCATGGCTTCGAGGCGCTGGCGCGCGTCCGGCGTTTTAATCTTCCCGCCAAAACCGGCCAGGTTTTTTACCGCGCCACCGAACACCTGAACGCCAACCCCGAACAAATCCGCGACTGGTATATGCCGGTCGGGCGGACGGGCAGCGCCCGCCAGCAGTGGGAAACGCTGTGGCCGCGCACCTGGTTCGCCATCCCGGAACTGCGAAACCAGCGCGCCCACCGCCTGCATTTTTCGGTCGCCGGGCAGGAGGCGTTCGTTTACTGCCAGCAGCAGCTTTATCTGCCGCGCTGCGCCGATGTGTTTATCTGGTCGCCCAAGCCGCTGTCGCCGCAAATCCTGGCCGCCGTGCGGGATTGGGCGCACCGCGAAGGCTACCGCACGCTGACGATGATCGTGCCGGACGAGGCCGCCGCCGGACTGGGCGCGGAAGCCGAACCGGACGGTTACGCGCTGGATATTTATGCCGCGCCGGTTTAAGGCGCTATAATGAATATATCCGCCTGAACAGGAACGCCCCATGCCCATCTACGATCCGAAGCGCGTCGAATACGGCATCACCAGCGGCCACATTCAAGTCGTGGTGGAGGGCGGCGCGCCGCTGCCGGCCTACTGGTCGCACCCCAACATCGGCAGGGCTTTTCCGGCCATCGCCCTCATTCACGACTGGTGGGGCATCACGCCCATCGTGCGGCGCATGGCGCACCTGTTCGCCCAGTCGGGTTATTACGTCATCGTGCCAGACCTGTTCAACGGGCAGGTGGCGACCACGCCGGAAGAAGCAATTGACCGGGTGAAGGAGCTGGGCGAGCAGGGCTATCCGCGCATTGACGCGGCGCTGGGCGTGCTGGAAACGCACCACAACACCAACGGCGACGTGGCGGCGGTCGGCATCGGCATGGGCGGCAGCCTGGCTTTTGAAGCCGCTATCCTGCGACCAGACCTGGAAGCCGCCGTCGCCTATTACGGCTTTCCGCAGCGTTACCTGGGGCGCTTTAAAGACGCCAATACGCCCATCCTGGCGATTTACGGCAGCCAGGAGCCGCACGTTCTGCCGCCGGTGGTGGCGCGGCTGCGGCAGGAACTGGCGCAGACGACCCTGCCGCACGAGGTTTTCATCCTGGACGGCGTGGGGCGCGACTTTTTCTCCGACCACGCCAACGAAACCCAGCGCGAAAAAGGCCGCGCCGCGCTCAACAAAACCTTCGCCTTCCTGGAAAACTTCCTGCAAGGGCCGGTTCGTCCAGCAGCCGGGCCGGTGTACTGATGCGCTGCGAGGTTTGCCTGCCGGGCTGCGTCCCCTACCGGGCGGCCTGGGACTGGCAGAACCGGCTGGCAGAAGCGCGCGGGCGCGATGCAATCCCCGACCGGCTGCTGGTGCTGCACCACCCGCACACCTATACCCTCGGCTCGTCCGGCCAGGACGAACACCTGCTGATGCCGCCGGAAGAACGGGCATGGCGCGGTATTGAAGTGCTGCGCGTGGATCGCGGCGGCGGCATTACCTATCACGGGCCGGGGCAGCTGGTGGTTTACCCGGTCATCCGGCTGGCGCGGGCGGGCGGCCTGCGCGCCGACGCGCTGGCTTATGTGCGGCGGCTGGAAAATATTGTGCTGAGCGTTCTGGCCGACTACGGCGTGGCCGGGAAAACCATCCCCGGTTTAACCGGCGTGTGGGTGGATACGCCCGCCGGCGAGCAGAAAATCTGCGCCATCGGCGTTAAAATCACCACCCGCGCCATCACCAAACACGGCTTCGCGCTTAACCTGAACACCGACCTAAGCTATTTCGAGGGCATCATCCCCTGCGGCATCCGCGATAAAGGCGTCACCACCCTGGCGCGGCTGCGCGGCGCGCCGGTGGACGAAAACGAGGCCGCCCGGCGGGTGATTCACCACTTCGGCGCGGCCTTCGGCTTCGAGATGGTCGTGCTGGAGGGAACTACTGCGGCTTGCGCGCCGTGATGCGCGCGCTGAAGATGCGCGGCATCCCCGGCTGGCGCTCGACGATGCCGTCCGCCGCGACTCTGGATACCACTTCGACATCGGCGAACCCGGCCTGGCGCATCAAGCCCGTGTACGCGCCAACGTCAATTGCCCCGGTCACACATTCGGCCCATCTGGCCGCGTCGGCGCGCAGTTCCGGCGAAAAATCGCCTTCCGTCACGATGTCGCTGATCGAAACGCGCCCGCCCGGTTTTAACACCCGGAACATTTCGTTGAATACGGCGGTTTTATCCGGCGATAGGTTGATGACGCAGTTGGACATCACCACATCCACCGTATCATCATCCACTGGCAGCGCCTCGATCTGCCCCTGGCGAAACTCGACGTTGCTCACGCCCAGCCTGATTTTGCTGGCGTTGGCTTTTTCCAGCATGGCCGGCGTCATATCCACGCCGATGACCAGCCCGGACGGTCCAACCTGGCGCGCAGCCAGAAAGGAGTCAATGCCGCCTCCACTGCCCAGGTCAAGCACCGTCTCGCCTGGCCTGAGGCCGGCAATGCTCACCGGGTCGCCGCAGCCCAGCGAAAGGCCGGTCACGTCCACCGGCAGCCCTTCCAGCAGTTCGGCATTGTACAGCGTGCTGGACGGCGAGCCGCAGCAGTCCGACCCGCTGCCGCAGCAGGACTCGGTTTTGCCTTCGGCGATTGCGCCGTAGCGTTCCCGGACGACATCGTGAATGGGGGTGTTTGCGGACATTTTTAACGCTCCTGTGTTTGAATCGCTGCTTTCTGCCTATATAGACGGAACAGGGGCGCTCAAGGACGCAAATTCGGCTCACACGGTACAGCCGCCCTCCGCGCAGCAGGCGCAGTGGGGGTAATAATCAATCACCTTGCCCCGGCGGTCGAACTCGAAGTGGCAGCAGGCCAGCAGCATCTCGCGCAGCATCCGGCGCGCGCGCTGCACCCGCGACTTGGCCCCCGACAGCGACAGCCCCAGCCGTTCCGCCACCTCTTTCTGCGTTAACCCGCCGTAGTCGGCCAGCAGCAGCGCCTCGCGGTAGTCCTCCGGCAGCAGTTCGATCATGTTACGGACGCTTTCCGCCAGCCGGTGGGTGATGTCGTCGGCCTCGTCGGCTTCGTTCGCCTCGTCGAGGGCGGGAATGCCGTCCGAGATGGCGTCCAGCGGGCGGCGGCTGCGGTAATAATCGTAAACCACGTTGCGGGCGATCTGGTACACCCAGCTTTGCAGCCGTTCGTCGTCGCGCAGGGTGTTGATGTTGAGGTGAATTTTGAGGTACACGTCCTGTAACAGGTCATCGGCGGTCTGCGTATCCGGCACACGCCGCCGGATGAACTGCTCCAGGGGGGTATTAAACTGCATCCAGATATTCTCAATCGAATCGTTCACCGTCTGCCCTCAATGACTCGCTCTCACGGCGGCCTGGCGCGGCTGAACCTGCGGCCTGCCCCCGCATGTATAGTATAGACGGAAAACCCGCGCCAAAGGACGCAAAACCGTTTGTTCAGCCGCCTTCGACCAGGGCGATTTCGGCTTCGGTCAGGCCGTAGAGGTCGTACACCAGCGCATCTATCTGTTTATCCAGCCGTTCGATCTGCTGCGCCAGCTCGAACCGGCGTTCGTCGTGGGCGGCTTCCGCCTGGGCATGATCGGCCTTGAGCTTCAGCATCCGTTCGACCATCGCCACCATATCGTCGTGGCGCTGTTTGTCGGCGGGGTCGTCAAAGTTGATGGTGCGAATGGGAAGTTCAAGCAAATATTGCCGGAAGAATCTAATATAGCCACCTCTGTAAACGGAAAACTGTCTGAAGTATAAAAATCGCAATAGCCGCGAATTCAAGATACCCAACAGATACAAATCTTCCGTAGGCAAGAAATAGGTGGTATTCGTACAGTAAAATTGACCTTTTGGGTCGTAGACAAAATCCCCTTGAGCCGAAATATCCGGGAAGATAATTTTGGGTTTCTCAAATTCCTCATAGTAAGCACATGGTCTTAATTCCCACCAATAATCACCTTTGTCGCTTCGGTTTTTCGCCCGCGCTTCGTAAGGGGCTAAATGACCGGCCAGTGATGGATAATTCCTTTTGAACCATATCCATTTGTCAATTTCATGGTCTGAATTTTGGTTAGTCCATCCAGCAGGAAGAACAATCAGGTATTTCTCACTCTGAATAGGTTTATATCGTTTAATGTCTCTTCCTGCTATAAAAGGTTTGATTAGGGAATCAATCCGAGAGTCTTCCATAAATAAGCGGTTTTTGGTTTGAACATCAATCACAAACGCCTCATTGAGGCCAGTTTTGACGCCCAGATATATGCGATCTCCAATCAAGGTTCCTAACTTTGTTTTGTCATTGTGAATCTTTCGCAGCAGATTTTGGGCGCTTTCATCCGCCAGCGCCCAGCCCTCATCTTCCAGCGAGTCCCGGTTCACGGTGTAACAATGCTTGCTCACGTACTCTTCCAGACTGCCGAAATCCAACGACGTTACCTGCGC
>JAPKMO010000095.1 GCA_026645945.1 Anaerolineae bacterium | reverse complement strand
AACCACGAGCGCATGTACCGGGCGCTGTGCCTGAACGGCGCGCGCGCCTGTACGGTGTGGCAGGTTCACAGCGCCGATACGGTGATCGCCAACGGGCCGGTGCGCGGTCGCCGCTGGCTGGCGCTGGCGGACAGCATGGTGACCGACCGCCGGGATACGCCGCTGACGATGCGTTTTGCCGACTGTACGCCGCTGCTGTTTTACGACCCGGTGCGCGGTGTGATCGGCATCGCCCATGCCGGCTGGCGGGGGACGGCGCTGGGGGTGGGCGCGAACACGGTGCGGACGATGGTTGAGGCTTATGGCAGCCGGCCGGCGGACATTCAGGCCGGCATTGGGCCGAGCATCGGGCCGAGCCGCTACCAGGTGGGTGAGGAAGTCGTGGGGGCGATAAGGGCGTACTTTGGCACGATAGATGGGTTAATCCGGCGCGACCCCGCCGACGGCAGCGCCTATCTTGACCTGTGGGAAGCCAACCGGCGCGATTTGCAGCGGGCCGGCGTGGAACAGATCGAAGTCGCCGGGTTGTGTACGGCGGAGCGCACCGACGAGTTTTTTTCGCACCGGGCGGAAAAAGGCCGCACCGGACGTTTTGGAGCCGTGTTATCGTTATGACAGCAGCTGCCGTTCGAGTGAGCCGCGTGCTGGAAAACATTGCAGAGGCGTGCGCCCGCGCCGGGCGCGACCCGGCAGCGGTGACGTTGATCGCCGTCAGCAAAACGCAGCCGGTGTCGGCCATCCTGGAAGTGATCGAGGCCGGGGTGCAACATTTTGGCGAAAACCGCGTAGAAGAAGCTGAAACCAAAATACCGGCGGTTAACGCAGTGTCGCCGCGCCCGCTGACCTGGCATATGATCGGCCATCTTCAAAGCCGTAAAGCCCGGCTGGTCCTGCCGCTGTTCCGGCAGGTTCATTCGGTCGATTCGCTCAAACTGGCCGGCAAGCTGTCGGCGCTGGCGGCAGAAGCCGGGCGGACGCTCGATGTGCTGCTGGAGATGAACGTGTCGGGCGAAACAGCCAAATATGGCTTTTGGGCCGCCGACTGGCAGACGAATGACGAAACCCGCCGCCGCCTGTGGAGCGAAGTTGAACAAATTCTGGCGCTGCCGGGTTTAAACGCACATGGCCTGATGACGATGGCGCCTATCGTGCCGGACATGGAACAGACGCGCCCGATATTTGCGGGGCTGGCGGCGCTGCGGGACGCGCTGGCCGAGGCGTTCAACAGACCGCTGGCGGACCTGAGCATGGGTATGACGGATGATTATCCGGTGGCCGTCGAAGAAGGGGCAACACTGGTGCGGATTGGCCGCGCTATATTTGGCGAGGGTTAAGGTTGAGGAAATGAGCATGATTCTCCAGATTATCTTTCTCGTGTTATGGCTGTTTGAGTTGATCCTGCTGGCAAGGGTGCTGATGAGCTGGTTCCCGAACGTAGACCGCAGCAACCCGATTATCCAGATCATTTACGACCTGACCGAGCCGGTGCTGCGTCCGGTGCGCGACCTGCTGCCGCAGACGGGTATGATTGACCTCAGCCCGCTGATTGTGTTTTTAATCATCCAGGTGCTGCTGCGGCTGCTCCAGGTTTGATTCCCTGGATAGCATAATGAGGCGACTCAGAGTAAAGTAGAGGCAAACAGGCTTTCTACGGGTAAATGTTTAACCCTTATTCTGAGCGTTCTCAGCGATAATGGGGGATAAAACTGAGAGGTCGTACTTATGTCGCAAAACCGCCGCAAATTTGAAATAACCGATGCCAGAGGAGGCGCCGCCTTCACGGTGCGGGTTGTGACGCGGGCCGTCGCGCCGGAACTGGTTGGGGCGCAGGAGGATGGCACGCTGAAGATTCGCCTGGTTTCGTCGCCGGCGGGCGATCCGGCTGCTAACGAAGAACTGGTGAATTTTCTGGCACAGCAGTTAGGCGTGCCTGCCGAGCGAATCGAGATTGTAGCCGGGGCGAATGGGCGTGAAAAAATCATCAGCGTGGAAGGTGTCTCCACTGCCGAGGTTGAGGAAAAACTGGGCGGCAAGCTGGCGGATTAACCGTCTGCCGGGTTTTGTTCTGCTGATTTTTTTGGCCGCCTGCGCGGGCGGCGAAGTGTCTACGCCGCCGCCGACGCTGACGCTCATTCCGGCCACCATAACCGATACGCCTTCACCCGCACCGCCGACTGCAACCCGCGCCGCCCTGCCCGGCCCGGACGACGTTGTTACGGCGGCCCCGGCTGATGAGGAAACGCCAGAAAGCGACCCGGTGGCCGCTGAACTGGTGCAGCTGGCGCAGCGCCGCCTGGGTGATACCCTGGACCTGCCGACCCGGCGCATCCGTGTGGTTGAAGTCCGCCCGGTGCGCTGGTCGGACAGCAGCCTGGGCTGCCCGCTTCCCGGACAGACCTATACGGCGGTGCAGATTGACGGCTACCGCATCGTGCTGCTGGTCGGGGAACGCGAATATATTTTTCACACCGATTTTGATCACGCGCTGCCGTGTGATGCGGCGAACGAGCAGCTGCCGGAAGCCGAATGAATCAAACCGGCGCGGGAAGCGGCTGGCCGATCAATGCCTGAAGGTGCGCCAGCGCCCGGTAGGCGGTGTCGCGGGTTTGCGGCTGGCGGTCGCGCATGGCCCCATAAAGCGCCTTGCCGACCGAGGCCAGCCCTAACTGGCCGATGACCGCCGCCGCAAGCTGCTGAATTTCCGGCTCGCCTTCTTGGAGCGCCCGCATCAGCATTTGATTAGCGCCTTCGCCGGGCGGCAGGTTCTCGCCGCGCCGCGCCGCCCATTCTGCCAGCCATGGCAGCGATTCCACCGGGGGATACCGCTTGACGCCGCGATCTTCCCCATACTGCAATTCCTGGAAGGCCATTTCTGCGGCGGAGCGCACATACCACTGAGAATCTTCCAGAAAAGCGCGGTAGATGGCGGTGAGCGCCCAACCCGTTTTAAGGCGGCGCAGGCCGAAAACCGCTGCGCGCCGCAGCAGCATATCTTCGTCGTGGATGGCGTCGTACAGGATGGGATAACCTTCGTCCGGCAGCGCAGCGAACGTCTCCGCGACGGCCTGGCGGAGCTGCTCTGACCCCTGGGTGAAGGCTTCCACCAGCGTTTCGAGCGCGGCTTCGGTGCCGACAGCGCCCAGCGCCAGCCCGGCGGCAAGCTGTATGTCGCTGTACGAGTCTTGCAGCAGCGGGCTGATGATCTGGACGGAGTCGGGGTCGCCCAGCGCGCCGATGCCCAGGCAGGCGATCTGCCGCGTATGAGCGGGTGTGTTGGTTAAAGCCTGGCGGAAGATGACCAGCGCGCTGCGGTCGCGGGTGGTCAGCAGCGCCGCCGCCGCACGCTCGCGCAAAAAGGGATACTGGTTGGGCATCAGCAGCAGATTGCCCAGGTATTTAAGGAACTGCTTGCGCCAGGGGACATCTGCCCCGGCGTAGGGCAGCCAGTTGGCGATGTCCAGCGTGTGGCTGTGCAGGACATCCGGCGGCATATTGAGGCGGAGACGCACAGCCTCTTCGATGGGCATATGCAGGGCGGCGTAGGCGATGGCCTGCGTCCATTCCGGCAGCCGGGCTTTTTCGGCCAGTTGGCCGCCGTCGCGCAGGGTGAGGCTGGCGAGGTAGGCGGCCAGGAACGAATGGCTGAAACGGCAGCGCCCGCCGACATAGGATACGACCAGACCGCTGCGCCGCAGGAGCGCCAGAAAGCGCCCGACCGCGCTGGTTTCCTCTTTTTTGCCGGCGGCATCTTTTTTTGCCTTTTTGGGGGGTTCGTTCGCTTCGGGTTCTTCGACGGCAGCGATTTCCGGCATATCCGAACCGGCCAGCAGTTCTTCCAGGCGCGCCTGGGTGAAAAACCCTTCGTCAAGCTGGAGCGCCGCTGCCTGCGCCAGCTGTGGCAGCAGCCGTCCGAGCGACTGGTCAGCCGGCAGGTGACGGACCAGCAGCGCGCGCAGCCAGCCTTCAAAACCGGGCGCTTCGGCATCGTTGGCGTAGTTTCCCCAGATTTTAAGCGTGAGATCGAACGGCGACAGCGCCCGATTGTTGGTTTTGGCGCGGGCGACCGCTGCTTCGTCTACCGGTTGGGTCAGGCGGCTGCGCCGCGCGCCGGCCAGTCGCGGCCAGGCTGCCGCCCAGTTGTCGGCGGCGCGGGCAGCGTCCAGGTCGCTCCAGGGGCGCAGATACACCGGCGCCAGCCCCAGCCGCAGCAGCGGGCCGCCCCCGATGACCGGGCCGGCGACGATGAAAAAGTTCTGCGGGTACAGGTTCATCAGGGCCTGCAGCCAGGCCAGCTTGGGGCCGCGTTCGTCCGGGGGCAGGTCGTCGTAGCCGTCCACCAGCAGCAAAACCTGCCCCTGGCTTAACCGCTTGTAGAGATTGCCCGGAATGGCGCTGGCGGTGATGCGCCCCACCTGGCGCTGCACCGAACGCACCAGCGGCTCGGCGGGGTCAACCGTTTTGCCAAATTCGGGGTCGGCGGGGTTTATATCGGCCAGGTGCGCGTAAACCGGCATCAGGCGGTTGAAAAGGGGCAGGGCGGTTTTGTTGGCGGCGTCGGCGTCGAAAGCCAGGCCCTGTTCTTCCGCCAGGCGTTCTTTGGCGCGCTGTTCGATGGTCAGCCGTTCCTTGACCCGAACGGCGCGCTGTTTGTCGCTGAGGGCGGCTTCTTCGGCATCAATCCGCATCTGCACCCGGTCTGCCGGCTGCTCGAAGCGGATTTTACCCAGGCTGCGTAGGATGATGGTCATCAAAGCGGTAGTGCGCCCGCTGCCGGGGCGGCCCAGCAGGGCAATCGCGCGTTCGCCGGCGCTCAGGTCATCTATCGAGAGCGTTTCCAAGTTGTACGGCGCGTGCAGATACGGGTGGTCGGGGATGACCGGCACGACATGAAAAACGCTGTGAACGACTTCCTCGTCCGGCGGGGCGGCCAGCGGCGGCGCGGGGATAAAACGCGGCTCGACGACGATTTGCGACAAGCTCACAAAACGTCCGGCCAGGTGGGATGTTTCCGCCAGATGAACGAGGTCGTTGATGTAACGATTGTCGGCGCTCTGGGTGGCGTAGTTCTGGGCGCTGGCGGCCTGCCGGCGCGCCGAACGCACCGCAGCGCCGATGCGGTGGCGGGCGCGGTAAACGCCGTAGGCGGTGGCCCAGCCGGTTAACAGGCCGATGCCGAAGTTTTCAAAGTCGAAACCCATCGTTCATGCCTTTCCGGGCTTGCGAACCAGGATACGCCCGCAGCTCATACACTTCACCAGCGAAACGCCCCGGTCGAGGTCGCTGATGATCGCCATCGTTTGTTCCACACCGCAAGCGGCACAGGTATCGCCGTCCAGGACGGCAACCGGCTGGTTATGGCGGCGCGGTTTAAGCGCATTATACAGTTTAAGGTTTTCGGCATTGATGTGGTTTAACGCCTGCCGGCGCTGCTCGATGAGGCGCGTCTCGTCGTTTTTCAGGCGCGTTTGTTCTTCCAGCAGGGTTTGATTGTTGGTTTCCCAATCGCTCGTGACCTGCTGAAGGTTCGCCCTGGCTGCGTTGAGCGCGGCTTCGGCCTCTTCGACGGCCAGCATAACATCCAGCAGGGTATCTTCCAGATCGCTGTTTCGCCGCCTGAGGGCCTGGATTTCCTGCTGCATCTCCTGAAGTTCTTTGGGGTTACGGACGCTGCCGCTGTACAGCCGTTCGTCGGTGGCGCGGATTTTATCGGCGTTGGACTGGATTTCCAGTTCCAGGCTGCGGGCGCGGGTTTGCAGCGGCGAGAGGGTTTTTTGCGCCGATTCCAGCCGGGCGCGGGCTTCGGCAACGGCCTGGCTGTCCTCCAGGGCAGAGGCAATCTCGCTCAAACGTTTCTGGCAGCGCAGGATGCCCAATTCGATTTCCTGAAGCTGGTACAGCGCGAGTGCCTGTGACATGAAAACCTGCCTTTGCTGGCGTGCATCTGCGGTGAGGGTATAAAATGGACAGAGCCTTAATCGCTCGAAATGGATAATTGAGTTATCGTTTATTATGGCAGCGATTATACACCGTGCGGGAATCGTGAAGCAAGCCGGCTAAAGGTGTGTGAATGCAAACACAAAGTACCGTTCATATCACACCCGCCGAATGGCGCTGGGTGGTGATCTTTGGCGGGGCGCTGGTGATCGTGGCGTTCGTGCCGTTTTTATGGGTGGCCTTAAGCGGTGCGGTTGGTACGCAGTGGCAGTTTATGGGGGTGCTGAACAACTACCGGGACGGCGCGACCTATCTGTCCAAAATGCAGCAGGGTATGAATGGCTCGTGGCTGGTGTATTTCTGGCATACGCCGGAAGCCCACAGCGGCGCGTTCATCCAGGTGATTTATCCGGCGTTGGGGCAGTTGGCGCGTTTCGTCGGCTTGCAGCCGATTGCCCTGTTCCACGCGGCGCGGGTGGCGTCATCGTTCGTGATGTATATGGCGCTGTACCAGATGGGGGCAAGTATCTGGATGCGGCTGCGCGCCCGCCGAATTTTTTTCGTGATTGCGGCGGTTGGTTCCGGGCTGGGGTGGTTTTTTTACCCCTGGATGCCGGATGCCAATTTCCCCGACCTGACCATCCCGGAGATGTTTCCGCTCTACAGCAGCCTGGTGAACGTGCATTTTCCGCTGGCGCTGACGTGCCTGGCGCTGATCGCCAGCGTGGTGATCGTCGCGTTTCGCCCCGGCGAAAGCAGCGACCCGGCGGTAAACAACGGCGGCCTGCTGGCGGGCGTGTTGAGTTTTACGCTGTCGCTGCTGTATCCGCAGGCGCTGCTGCCTATCGGCATCGCCATTGGGATTTATGTGGTCGTTCGCTGGTATCAGCAGCGTGGGTTTCGCCAGCGCGAGCTGCGCTGGCTGCTGGTGATTGTGCTGCCGGCAGTGCCGATGGCGGCTTATTACGCGGCTGCCATCACCTATAACCCGACCTTAAACGAGTGGACTCGGCAGAACGTGACGCCCGCGCCGCCGCCGCTGGTGCTGCTGCTGGGGCTGGGCGTGCCGCTGCTGATGGCGCTGCCGGGCATTTACCGCGCCGTGCGGCGCTTCGAGCCGGACGGCGACCAGTTCATGCTGCTCTGGCTGCTGGTGATGCTGGTGATGGTCTATCTGCCGACGACCATCCAGCGCCGATTTGCCGCCGGCATGATGATTCCAATCGCCTATTTTGCCACCCGCTCGCTGGAAGATTTCTGGTTTCGCTACGTCAACCGGCGCTGGCGCTACCGGCTGCTGGTGGTGGTCGTGCCGCTGATGACGCTGAGCATCGTGCTGCTGCTGGCGATCAATCTGCGTGTGAATATCGGCCCCTTCCTGAGCCGGGATTATGCCGGGGCGCTGTTGTGGCTGCATGACCATACGCGGTCGAGCGATGTAATACTGGCTTCGGAAGAAGTGAGCGTATGGGTTCCCGCCTGGGCAGGGGCGCGGGTGGTGTACGGTCATCCCTACGAAACGCTGGATGCCGCGACGAAAAGACGCGCCGTACTGGACTGGTTCGGCGGGCAGGTGGATGACTGCCGGGCGCTCCTGGACGATTATCAGGTTCGATACGTGATCGTCGGGCCGCTGGAGGAGCAGTTAGGCGCGTCCAACTGCCTGGAGTCGCTGCGTTTGGTGGCGCGTTCGGGCGGCGTGGCGATTTATGCGACTTAAACTGCTGGCCGCCGTGATGGGGGGGGCTTTTTTACTGCTGGCCGGCCAGCGCCCGGATGCGCTGCCTTACTTTAACACCCAGGCGCGTTATTCGGATGCCGTGATCGCGCATTGGTCGAACGCGCTGTATCTGCATCAAAACGGCTTCGCGCCCTGGCGCGAGACGATTATGGCCGGGCAGCCGTTCGCCGCCAACCCGCTGAATAAAACCGCTTATCCACTCCAGTGGTTTGCCCTACTGCTGCCGCCGTTCCTGCACCTTAACCTGATGATCGCTCTGCACCTGCTGATCGCCGGGGCGGGCATGTGGCGCTGGGCGCGCCTTTTGGGGCTGCGCGCCGAAGCCGCTGCCTTAAGCGCGCTGGCTTATGCGCTTGCGCCGCGTCTGGTGGCGCACCTGGGGGCGGGGCATCTGGACATCGTATATGCGCTGGCCTGGTGGCCCTGGCTGATGTTGGCAGCGCGGCTGGTGGTGGATTCGGGGAAAGTTTCGTCCATATTCGGGCTGGCGCTGGCGGCGGCGCTGGTGCTGCTGGCCGACGTTCGCGTAAGCCTGTACGCGCTGGCGACGGTTTTCCTCTATATGCTGTTCTTGGCAGGCGGCAGGCGGCGGGTGTGGCGGCGGGCGTTGGGCGCGGGGGCGCTGGCGCTGCCCCTGACCGCTTCGGTGATCGCGCCGCTGCTGGCCTGGAGTCCGTATCTCAGCCGCGCCGGTCTGTCGGCGGGCGAGGCCGGGACGCTGGCGATACAGCCCGGCCATTTCCTGGGGTTGGCGATTTTTTCGTCCCCGCCGGGCATCGAAACGCTGGTTTATGCCGGTCTGCCGGTGCTGGCGCTGGCGCTGGTGGGTTGGTGGTTGATGGGGCGGCGCGCGCGCGCGCTGACTGCCGCCGGGCTGGTGGGCGCGGCGCTGTACGCGATGGGCGCAAACGGCCCGCTGTGGCCGATGGCGGTTAACCTGGTGCCGGGGCTGCTGTGGTTTCGTGTGCCGTCGCGGGTATGGCTGGTCGTGACGCTGGCACTGCCGCTGCTGGCGGGTATCGGGCTGGAACGTCTGCTGGCGCTGGCGGAAGGCCGGGTGATTCCGGCGATTCGGCGCTGGCGGTTGGCTGCTGTTGGTTTAACGGCAGTGGCGGTGACGCTGGGGCTGTTCGCGCTGGTTGTTTTAAAGCTGCCGGAAGCGGGCGTCGGGGCGCTGGTTTTCGGCGGAGCGTCCGGCGCGGCGCTGCTGTTGGCGCTGAACGGGCGTTTACCGGCGCGGCGGCTGCCGGCTGTATGGCTGGTGCTGGTGTTTTTTGATCTGCTCTGGTTCGGGACTCACTGGGTGACGTGGCGCGGGCCGGATATATGGCTGGAGCCGCACCGCCCGTTGGCGGAACGGCTGGTTGCCCTGAACGCCGACCGCATATATTCCCCGACCTACAGCCTGGAGCAGCAGGTCGCGGAGGTTTACGGGCTGCGGCTGTTCGGCGGTGTAGACCCGTTTCAACTGGTGGGTATTGTGGAAGCGGTCGAGCGGGGAAGCGGCGTGATGAGTGCCGGTTACAGCGTGATTCAGCCGCCGATTTATGGCATTCAAGGGGATGATCTGTCGTCGGCCAACCGGGACGCGATTATCGAGACAGGCGTGCTGGCGGCATGGCGGGTCAGTCATGTGGTGGCGGCCTACCCGATCAGCCATCCGCGTCTGGAATGGGTGGATACTGTGAACGGCGTTTACATTTACGCTAACCGGGATTACATGCCCGACCCGGCGGAACGTTCCGTCCCCGACTGGCCGGCGGGCTGGCCGAACCTGCCGGACGCGGATACCGTGAACGGGCTGAACCGGCTGACCGGAACCGCTGCCCTGGTATCTGCCGTAGGATTGGCGGCAGCGGCGGGGCTGTTTTTGTATTTCGCGCTGAGGACTGAAGGCTGATGGTCAAGAGGGTTTCGCTGCTGGCGCTGGCCGGGACGCTGGCGGTCGTGTTCCACCGTCTGCTGATCGGAGAGGTGTTTTTCTGGGGGCTGCCGGCGCTGCAATTCGTCCCCTGGCGGCAGTTAGCCTTTGACATGCTGCGCGATGGATACCTGCCGCTGTGGAATCCGTACAATGGGGCGGGCGCGCCGCTGCTCGCCAATTATCAGTCGGCGCTGCTGTACCCGTTTAGCTGGCCGGGTTTTGTACTGCCGCTGGCCTGGCAGATGAGCGTGACGGCTGTGCTGCATCTGTTTATCGCCGGTTGGGGAATATGGGCTTTTACCGGGCGGCTGGGGATTCCGGCGCTGGGACGCGGTCTAAGCGCGCTGGCTTTTGGGCTGTCGGCTTATCTGGCGGCGCGGCTGGGTACGTATCCGATCGTCAGTGCCGCCGCCTGGATGCCCTGGCTGCTGTGGGCGGCGCTGGGTGTGCTGACGCGCAGCCGCCGGCGCGACCTGGCCTGGCTGGCGCTGTTCGCCGGGATGCAGCTGCTGGCCGGACACGCGCAAACAGCCTGGTACAGCCTGCTGCTGGTGGGCGCGTTCGCAGCCTGGATGACATTCACGCGCCGCCCGGCCAACTGGCAGCGGCTGGCGCTGGTCGGCGGGGCGCTGGCGCTGGGCGCGGGCATCGCGGCGCTGCAGCTGCTGGCAACCGGCGAACTGCTGCTGCAATCGCAGCGGTCGAACGGCGTGGGTTACGACTTTGCCATGAACTTCAGCTACGACTGGAAGCGTGCGCTCAACTTATTATCCCCGAACGTGTTTGGCAGCCCCGGCGATGGCACATATATCACTGAAGGCGCGTTTTTCGAGGACGCGGTGTATATCGGCCTGATTCCGCTGGTGTCGGCGCTGGCGGCGGCGCTGGCTTGGGCGCGGCGCTGGCTGCGACGGCTGGAACGCCCGGCCTATTGGGAAACGCTGCCGTTCTGGCTGCTGGTGGTGATCGTCGGTTTTGTGCTGGCGCTGGGCAAAAATTCGCCGATTTTTCCGTTCCTGTACGAACATATCCCCACTTTCGACCTGTTTCAAGCGCCGGTGCGCTGGCACATCTGGACGGTCTTTGGGTTGAGCCTGCTGGCCGGTATGGGCGTCGGCGCGTGGGGGCGCGGCAAATGGCTGCTGTTCGGCACGCGGCTGGCGACGGCGGCCTGCTTGGGCGCGGTGGCGCTGGCGCTGTTTGCGCCGCGTTTTCTGCCGCCGGAGGTGGCGGCTAACGAAGGCGTACGGGTGATTATCCAGGCAGTGATTTTCACCGGCATCATGGGCGCGCTGGCCGGCGACCTGACGCTGGTGCAGCCGGAGCCGGGCAGCCGCCTGTATCGCTGGTGGTCGGCTGCCGTGCTGCTGATGGTGGCCTTCGACCTGGGTTACGCGGCGCAGGGTTTGAACCCGACCGTACCGGCGGCTTTTTATGACCGGCCAGAAGCCGGTAATACGGCATCGGCGCGCGCGTACTGGCCGGAAAAAACACAGGAAACGGTCATGTACGAACAGTATTTGCCGTTCCGGGATTACCGGGTGGCCGTTGAAAACCGGCGCGCGTTCCGCGACAGCGGCCTGCCGAATCTGAATCTGCTGGACTCGCAGCCGCTTTTGAACAACTTTGAGCCGCTGCTGGTGGGACACTTTGCCGAGTACCTAGACCAGATCGAGGCGAACCCCGCGCAGGCCGGAACGCTGCTGCTGGCCGCCGGGACGGGATGGACAATAGATGCAGAGGGCAGCCGCGCGTCTATCGCGCCCGAACAGCCGCCCGGCGCGGTTTTTGTGGATGCTGCTTGCTGGCATTCTGACGGCGATTCGCTGAAAGCGGGCCTGCTGACCGTTGGCTGGCAGCCCTCGCGGCAGGTTCACCTGTTGGGCGCGGGCGGCTGCCCGTCTGTGAGCGACGAATCGCCGACACAGGCGGTCGTAATCGGCCTGTCCGAAACGTCGAACCGGGTTGTCATCGGGGTGCAGACCGTGACTGGCGGCCTGCTGTATATTCCCAACACCGATTATCCCGGCTGGCAGGCGTTCGTAGACGGCCAGCCGACCCGCATCCTACGGGCAAACCTGGCCTTTATGGCCGTTGAAGTGCCGGCAGGAGCAAATGAAGTGCGGCTGGAATATCGCCCCTGGTGGCTGCTGCCGGGGACGCTGACGAGTCTGTTTTCGCTGATCGTGACGCTGGTGCTGTTCCGCTCGAAAAATCCGGGCCAGGAGGGGTAGATGATTTTTTCGCCCACCCCCAAAAGCCGCCGCCCGCAGCTTCGCCTGTCCGAACGTCGCCTGCTGCTGATGGGCGGCGATATGCTGGCGGCGCTGCTGGCGGTGCTGATCTGGTCATGGGTCGGGCGCTACCGGTTTGATCTGGATTTCATCCTGCCGCGAAGCGTCTGGTTTGTCGTGCTGCCAGGGCTGTGGCTGCTGCTCGCCAGCGCCAATGACTTTTACGACGTGCGCGTTTCGACCAGCCGCATGGTGACGACGCAGCGGCTGCTCGTCATCACGCTGCAAATGCTGGTGATTTACCTGCTGGTGTTTTTCCTGGCGCAGCCGCTGGCGCTGCCGCGTCTGTTCGTCCTGTATTACGGCGTGGCCTCATTTTTGCTGACCGGCTTGTTCCGGTTTTTTAACCCGGCGCTGGCGGGTTGGGCCAGCGAACGGCGGCGCGTGTTGATCGTCGGCACGGACGAAGCGACGACCGCCATCATCGGGGCGATTGGCCGCTATGCCCACCGCGCCTACGATATTCGCGGCATCATTGGGGAAGCGGATGATTTCGGGTCTGATATTTGCGAAGTGCCGATTCTGGGGACGGGGCGCGACCTGCTGCGGCTGGCGCAGGCGGAAGCTGTCAGCGAGTTGATCGTCACCTCGACCCATGCCCTCAGCGCCGAAACGTTCCAGGGCGTGATGGACGCTTACGAGGCGGGCATTACCATCGTGCCGATGCCGCTGCTGTACGAGGGCATCACCGGGCAGGTGCCGGTCGAATACGTCATGAACAACTGGTCGGTAGTGCTGCCGATTGAAGGCGATTCGATTTTTAACCCCTACCCGGTGTTTAAGCGGCTGCTGGATATTGTGCTGGCGCTGGTCGGGCTGGCGGCTTTTGGGGTGCTGCTGCCGTTGATTGCCCTGCTCATCCGGCTGGATTCGCCGGGCGGCATTTTTTACAGCCAGGAACGGGTGGGGCTGAACGGGCGCGTGTTTCGTATTTACAAGTTCCGCTCCATGCGCGCCGATGCGGAAGCGGCAACCGGTGCGGTCTTTAGCAGCCGGGGCGACCGGCGCGTGACACGGGTGGGGCGCTGGATGCGTAAAACCCGGCTGGACGAACTGCCGCAGATTATCAACGTGCTGCGTGGGGACATGAGCGTGGTCGGGCCGCGCCCGGAGCGCCCGGAGCATGTGCAGCGGTTGGTGGCAAAAATCCCGTTTTACCGCACGCGCCACGTCATTCGACCGGGGCTGACCGGCTGGGCGCAGGTGCGCTACAGCTACGGCGCGAACGACGAGGACGCCTTGGTGAAATTGCAGTATGACCTGTATTACATCCGCCACCAATCGCTGGCGCTGGATTTGAATATCATGGTGCGGACGGTCGGTAAGGTCATCAAAATGAGCGGCGTATAACACCCATGAAAACATCCTCTGATCTGGCGGCGCGCGCCATCGTCATTTTGCTGTGCAGCATCGTCCTGACCATCGGCGCGACCTTCAACAGCATCCTGAACCCGGAACTGGGCGTTTTTGTGCTGGGCGTGATGACGCTGACGGCGGCGGTCTGGCGGCTGTGGCGCTGGCGGCGCGGCTGGCGCTGGTTTCGTACCCCGCTGGACGCCGCATTTGTGGTGTGGGCGCTGGCTTTTGGCCTGGCGCTGCTGGCGAACCTGGACGCCTGGCGGCGAATCGCTATCGGGTTATGGTACGTGAGCGTATACGTGGGCGTCTGGTATGTGCTGCTGGACGCGCTGGCGAACGGCGGCATCCGGCGCGAGATGCTGGTAGACGGCGTGCTGGTCGCCGGGGTGGTGGTGAACCTGTTCGGCATCACGCAGGTGGCGGCCTGGACGGGCGCGTTCGGGCTGGAGCGGCTGCCGCGCCCGGTGAGCGTGTTCGGCAATCCAAACTTTCTGGGGGCGTTCCTGGTGGTGCTGATTCCGCAGGCGATGTCCCGCGCTGCCGCCAGCCGCAGCCGGTTGATTCGGGGTGTTCTGAGCGTTTATATCCTGCTGTCGCTGGCGCTGCTGTTTTTGACCTTCTCGCGCGGGGCGTGGGTCGGCCTGGCCGCCGGTGGCGCGCTGTGGCTGTGGCTGATGCTGCGGGCAGGCGGGCGGTTTTCGCTGCGGGCGTGGTGGCAGGGGCAGCCGAACGGCCTCAAAGCCGTGTGGCTGGCGGGCGGCGCGGCGGCGCTGGTCGTGTTGGCGCTGGCGTCCGTGTTATTGGTGCGGTCGCTGACGGCCAGCGGGCGCGATGTGGGGCTGCGGACGGAATTATACGCGGCGGCGGCGCAGTTGTTCGCCGAAAAGCCGCTGACCGGACACGGCCTGTTCACTTACGGGCGTGGACTGGTGCGCCTCCCCGGCATCGAACCGGACAAACCCCACAGCCACGCGCACAATATTATTCTGCAAGTTGCCGCCGAAACCGGGCTGCCGGGGCTGGTCGCCCTGGCCGTGACGCTGGCGCTGATGACGCGGGCGGTGCGGGCGAACTGGAAGTTCTCACCCCCTGACGCCCCCCTTATGGCGTGGGGGAACGAACAGCGCAGGCGCATCATGCTGGCCGGGGCAGCGGCGGGGGTGGTCGCGTTTGGCGTCCACCAGCTAACGGATGTCCCGGCGATGATGCCGGCCATCGCGCTGACCGGCCTGATCGCGCTGGTGCTGGCGATGGCCCCGGCGCAGCCGCAGCCGATGGCGGCAAAATGGCGTCTGGTCGGGCATCCAGTCGGCGTGACGGCGCTGTGGGTTTTGATTCTGGTCAGCGGGTGGTGGAGCAGCCGCGTTTACGGCGATTATGTGGCCGCCTTGCGCGTGGCGACGGTGAGCGGCGATTACCGGGGCGCGGCGGAACGGCTCCAGCCGGTTATCAACGCCGACCCGAATCTGAGCCTGTACCATCTGGGGCAGGGTTTTCTGTACGGCATGGCCGCCGCCAAAGGCGATGCGGACGCGGCGCGGGCGGGCAGCGCGGCTTACGAACGGTTTCTGGCGCTCGACCCCGGTTATGCGCTGGCCTGGGCGAACCTGGCGGCGCTGCGCGGGGAACTGGGCGAAACCGAGCTGGCGTTAGAAGCCTGGGCGCGCGCCGCCGAACTCGACCCAGAAATCTGGCCGTATGCTTTTAATCTGGGGCAGGCGGCGGAAGCTGCCGGCGACCCGGCGCGGGCGGAAGCTGCCTACCGGGATGTGCTGCGGCTTTACCCGGACGCCGTTCTGTATCCCGAATGGGGCGATTCGGCGCTGCGGGCCAGTCTGGGGGACATTTATGCGGTCGGGCTGAGTGCGCCGGCAATGACAGTGGTGCAGCTTGTGAACGGGCGGCTGGATAACGCGCGTATGGTCTGGGAAAGCAGCGCGCCGCCGGATGGCGTGCAGAAGGCCGTCATCGGCGCGCTGGTGGATGGCGACCTCAACGAACTGGCGGCTGCCGAACGAATCGCCATCACGCCGCAGGAACGGGCATGGGTACACGCGGGGCGCGGCTGGATGGCGCGTATGGCCGGGGATGAGGCCGGCGCGGCGCGGGAAACGGCAGCGGCGCGCGAACGGCTCAAACGCGAGCCGCTGGATACGGACGACGCCGACGCGATCAATATCGCTTATGGGCAGTTTTTGCGGCTGGCGATTCCGCGCTGGTTTCTGCCGGGGGTATACTACCCGGTGGACGACGCGGCGCTGGTGTATCTGATCGAAAATACGTAATTGATTCCATGTTTCGCGTCTTTGCGTTAGACTGATTCTTTTTTGAGGTTTTATGCGGCAGCTGACGATTGAACGCGCCGCCGCCGTCATCCTGTTCGCGCTGCTGTTCGCGCTGGCGGCACGGATTCCGACGGATACGGATACCTGGTGGCACATCCGCAGCGGCGAGTGCACGCTCTCCAACGGCATGATTCACGCCGACCCGTTTTCATTCACCAAAGCGGGGCAGCCCTGGGTTAACCATAGTTGGGGCGCGCAGATTTTACTGTACGGCGTGTGGCAGGCGGCGGGCAATCTGGGGCTGGCGGTTTATACAGCAGCCCTGGCGACCGGCGGCATGTGGTTCGTGTATAAAATGTCGCCGGGCAGCGTGTACCTGCGGGCGTTCGTGCTGGTCATCGGCGCGGCGGCGGCGGCAGTGTTCTGGTCGCCGCGCCCGCAAATGCTGTCGTTTTTGCTGAGCGCGGCGGTGTTATACCTGCTGCACCTGTACAAACGCCGGGGCATAGACCGGCTGTGGCTGCTGCCGGTGATGGTCGGGCTGTGGGGCAACCTGCACGCCGGGTTTTCCATCGCCTTCATCTTTCTGGGCGGTTTTACAGCCGGCGAGGCGCTGAACAACCTCTTTCGCCCAACGGCGGAACACATTATACCCTGGCGCGGCGTCCGCAAGCTGGCGCTGGTGACGGCGGTTTCGGCGGCGGCGCTGGTGGTAAACCCTTACGGGCTGCATATGCTGGCTGTGCCGTTCCAGACCATCAGCATTGGGGCGCTGCAAAACTTCATCCAGGAGTGGAACTCGCCGAATTTTCACGACCGTTCGACCTGGCCGTTTATCTTTCTGCTGCTGGGGCTGTTGGGCGCGGCGGGCGGCAGCCGCAAACGGTTGGACTGGACGGATTTTCTGCTGGCGTCCGGCACGGCCTTTATGGGGCTGCTGGCCGGGCGCAATATCGCCGTGTTTGCGGTGGCGGCCACGCCCGTTCTGGCGGATCATCTGGACGCACTGCTAAGTGAGCGCGGTTGGGTCATCCAGCCGGCGCGCCGGGTGACGCCGCGTATGGGCGTGCTGAACGCCGCGCTGGTGGCGTTGATCGTGCTGGGCGCGGCTGCCAAAGTGCTGCTGGTGCTGGATGCGGATACCGTCCGCGAGGCGCAGGAAACCTATCTGCCGGTTAAAGTGGTGGAATATCTGCGCGATGAAGACCCTACCGGGCCGATGTTCAACAGCTACAACTGGGGCGGCTACCTGATGTTCATGCTGCCGGACGAGCCGGTTTTTGTGGATGGGCGCACCGACCTGTACGGTGACGAATTTCTGACCAACACCTACCTTCGGACGGCCACCGGCGGCGACGGCTGGCGCGAGACACTCGACCGGTATGGTGTCCGGCTGGTGGTGGTGGAAGCCGGCAGCGGGCTGGCGCGCCAGCTGCGCGTTGAGCCGGGCTGGTCGCTGGATTATGAAGATGCAATGGCGGCGGTGTTCACGCGGGAGACTGTGAATGGCTAAAACCCCTTCCCCTGCCGTGTACGGGGAAAAACAGGCAGCGGTTACAGGGCTGCTGGGCGATTTCCGGCTGCTGCTGATTCTGTTCATCGCCTTCCGCGTGCTGCTGCTGCTGGTTTATCAGCCGCTGCTGGTCGAAGGCGGCGAACGCGGCATCACCGCCGGCGGCGATTACCAGACGTATTTTAATATCGCGGCGCTCTCGGACAGCCTAGGCGCGCCGTTCCGGGACTGGTGGAGCGAGTTCCCGCCAGCCTGGACGTACCTTTCGGTGCTGATTTACCAGGGTACGGGCGGCGCTTATGCCGGGTACGGGCTGCTGCTCGGCCTAGTGGTGCTGGCGTTTGACGCGGGCAATCTGGCGCTGATGCGGAAGATCGGCGCGCACCTGTACGGCGCGGCGGTCGGGCTGGCGCTGGCCTGGATTTACGCGCTGCTGCTGGCCCCGCTGGTGTTCACCTTCTGGACGTTCGAGCCGCTGGCGGCCTTCTGGCTGCTGTTGGGGCTGTGGTGGCTGCTCAAAAAACGCGATGCTCGTTCGGCGCTGGCGGCGGCGGTCGGCGCGCTGACCAAACTGACGCCGGCGCTGCTGGTCGGCGCAGTCTGGCGCTTCCGGGAAGGGCGGTCGGCGGCGCGTTATACGGCGCTGTTGGCGGGCGTCTTTACTCTGGTTTATCTGCCGCTGCTGGCGCAAAATGCCGCCATGACACTGCCCTCGCTAACGGCGCAGTTCAATAAGGCGTCTTACCAGACGGTGTGGGCGCTGCTGGACGGCAACTACCGCACCGGCAATTTTGGCCCGCTGGCCGACCGCGCCGACCCGGCCAGGGCAAACGTTATGCAGGGCAGACCGGCGGTTGTGCCGGGATGG
>JAPKMO010000094.1 GCA_026645945.1 Anaerolineae bacterium | reverse complement strand
GTCTGAAAGAGCCATGAGCCGGTTAAGATTTGATATGCAATCGCCCTGCCACAGCGAGGCGGGGATGTTGGAAGCCGCCGATTTTTGTGGCAAACTACATGGCAGATTCAACCCATACAGGAGAGACTGCGATGGTCACTCGCCGCACCGGGTCATTTGTCGGGATCGCCGCGCTGTGCATCGCGCTGCTGGCGCTGCTGCCGGCGGCGGCGCAGGAACCACCCCCGCTGGCGACCAACACGCCGCCGGGGTCATCGCCCCCGCTGGCGACCAATACCCCCTTGCCCGGCCTCGCTCCGCCTGCTGCCGCCCGCCCCGACGCGCCGTTCGAGCGTTATGCCCTGCGTTTGTGGACGGAAGCCGACCTGATGAGTGAATTAATCGCCCAGATCAGGCAGCTTGAGGCCGGCGACACCGAGCGCCAGCTGGCGATACAGATTCTCCAATACGAACTTCAGCGGCGTTTTCCCGGCGCGCCGCGGAGCGCCGAAGGGCGCAGCCAACTGCTGGACGCCATGTTCAATGCGCCGCGCGGCAGCGTGGACAAACGCCTGACGGCGCGCGCCGCCATCGAAGCGGCGTTAAATCAGGCGCGGCCATCCTTTGCCGGCATGACTTCCCTGGACATCAACGGGTTCAACATCACCATCATGCCCGCCAATGCCGACGGTATCCCCGCCACGCTGGATGCTGTCCTGCATACCCGCTATCCGTCTGTCGGCGAGGCGTTGTACGAGGATTACACGGTGGCGCAGGTGGACGAATCGGGGACTTACCGCGTGCTGGATTCCAGCCCTCTGCTGCCGGCAGTGCCGCTGGGTGACGTGTTTGCCATCAGCCTGGAACGCCTGGGTGATGTCAATAACGACGGCGTGGACGAGTTAAGCCTGGTGCTGGATGCCGGCGATACCAACCGGGAACTGCTGATTTACGGCTGGCGCGGGGGGCGCATGGTCAGCCTGGTTGCGCCCGGCGAAACCATACAGTTCGGCCAGCTTGTGGACTGGCCGCTGCAAAGCGACTCGCTGACGGCGCGGGTTTACCGGGTTGAATCGGCGGCCTGGGGCTGCCTGGGGGAACAGGATGTGCGCTGGCGGTGGAGTCTCAACTATTTCCGCCCGGTAGCGCGGGGTGACAATTTCATTTTACAGAACCGGTTGGCCTGCCTGCTGTACGGCCTGGAGCCGATCTTTGAAAAGCCGGTGCAGGAAAGCATCAACCGGCTAGAAGGCATTTTACAGTTTGCCCAGCCGGACGACCGGAGCAGCCTGCCGCGCGCCCGGCTGGTGATGGCGATGCTGTACCTGTTCGACAGCCGCACGGACGAGGCCATCCAGCAGGCGCGGGCGCTGCAATCGGAGGCTGAACCCGGCTCGTGGCTGGCTTTACAGACGGCGGCCTTCCTGGAAGCGGCAGCGCAGCCCGGCGCGACTTCCATCCAGGTGTGCGCCGCGCTGGAGGCCGCCGGCCAGTACGGCGCCTGCGACGTAGACCAGGCGCTTACCCGGCTGTTCAGCGAAAACCCGCTGCGCCGGGATGAACCCATCGAAGCGCAGCTTGCCGCCCTGGGCATTACGGTGCTGGATAAACAGACCATCACCTCCGTCGGCAAACGCGACCGCCAGGCCTTCCGCTTTAATCTGGCCGGCGACCGCTGGTGGGCGTTCGCGCCGCTGCAAGAGAACGTGTACGTGGCCGAGAAGATTGACCCGCTGCCCGGTTACGAGTCACAGCCGTCGCCGTCGCCGCTCTCTGCCGCCGCGCCCCCGGCCACCGCTTACAATGCGCTGTTCCAGGACAATCCGGCGCTGGTTTTAAACATCCTGGATAACACGGTTCGGGATAATCCCGGCGCTGCGTCGGCTTCTTCGGGGCGGTTTTTGCAGGCGTTGGCTTACGACCTGCTGGCCGACCGCGCCAGCGCCCGCCGCGCCTACTTCGCGCTCTGGTCAGATGACCCCGATTCGGTCTGGGGACAGCTGGCGGCGGCGCACTTGGAACGGCGATAATCAGCTAATGGATAAACGGAAAAGAATGAGCCTAATTGACTGTGGGCTTTAGCCCACTGGCAGCGGGCTGAGGCCCGCTGTCCACTCAGGATCAGGCACAGTCTGGTGGGTTTATCCATAAACAGTCTGTATTTGCGGCAGACACGAGGCTTAGGCCCTTTGTTCGACCTTATTTTGCGGACAGATAGGTAAATTTTGTCCGGTTCGTATATACACGAGGCAATCCGACAATTTATGAAACTGGCAACCTTCACCCACAACAGCCACACACACATCGGGCAGATTCTTGGCGACCGTATCTACAGCACTGCCTGGACGGATACCATGCAGCATATGATCCGGCGCGGCATCACCCCCAGCCGTACGTCGAACAATTTTTCCCTGTCCGGTGTGAAGCTGGAAGCGCCGCTGCGCCCGCCCAAAATCGTCGCCATCGGGCGCAATTATGCCGACCACGCCGCCGAAACCGGCAGCGAAGTCCCCAAAGCGCCGCTGATCTTCGCCAAGTTTCCGACCAGCGTCATCGGCCAGGGCGATACGATCATCTGGAGCGAGGCGATCACCACCCAGGTAGACTGGGAAGGCGAGCTGGCCGTCGTTATCGGCAAACGCACGCGGAACATCAGCGAGGACGAGGCGCTGAAGGCCATCTTCGGCTACACCATCGCTAATGATGTGACGGCGCGCGACCTGCAATTACGGATGGACAGCCAGTGGACGCGCGGCAAAAGCCTGGATACCTTCTGCCCGCTCGGCCCCTGGATTGTAACCGCCGACGAAATACCCGACCCGCACGCCCTAAACATCAAAACTACCGTCAACGGTGAGGTAATGCAGGACAGCACGACCGGCGACATGATCTTTAGGATACCGGCATTAATCGCTTACTGCTCGAAGATGTTCACGCTCGAACCGGGCGACATCATCCTGACCGGGACGCCGCCGGGCGTGGGGGAAGGCCGCAAACCGCCGGTTTATCTGAAAGATGGCGACGTGGTGACGGTCACGATTGAGGGCATCGGGGAATTGAGCAACCCCTGCCAGACGATCAAAGCGGAAGAATAGCCGCCCAGGGAGCAGACACAGGCGCTCCCCTATAATGTCAATGGGTTAATTTTCAAAGGCCATTTGTTTCCGTTCGGTCGTCAGATTCGAGAAAACGGAAGCCGCCGTTTTTTAGCCCTTCTCCCCTGAATTCGGGGGAGAAGGGTTGGGATGAGGGGGTGCAAACGAGCGCCCCTGTTCGTCGTTTTACGTTACGCCGGCAAAAACCGCTTTGGAATTTTGCAGACCATCGTATAAGCCGGGTCGTACATATTGCCCAGGTCGTACTGCACGCAGTAACCCATCAGCAGATTAGCCTCGCGCATCGTCAGGCCGTAATCCGCTTGCAGCCACTTGAGCATTTCGGTGGTGGCGTGCTGCACCGCCTGGTCGAGCGGTCGGGCATTGCCGAGCGTGAAGATATAATCGGCGTTTTCGCCGCGCGGCCAGCCGGAACGTTTGCCCTTCAACACATCTACCGTGAACTGTGCCTCGGCGGAGGTCATGGCGGAGATAGCCTGGTTGCCATACGGCGCGACGCCAAAACAGCCCACCATCGGCGCGATAGGCAGCGTAAAATGGCCGAGTCTGCCTTCCGGCTCGACCAGGGTGGCCGTGCCTGCCGCCGTGTCTACCTGCCAGATCGCCACCTCGCGGTCAACCTCAAACGGCAGCGACGGCACGTACCAGGGGTCAATGATGTTTTCGGCCAGCATCCGGCTCGACCAGCCGGTATCCCGGTTGGGCGTCAGCCTGTCCAGATGGACGACCAGCGTATCGCCCGGTTCGGCGCTTTCGATGTAAAACGGGCCGGTCTGGGGGTTCGGGCCGACCGTGATTTTAGCTCCGGCGGCATCCTGGCCGCGTGCGTCCACCGTCGTGGTGATGACGGTATCGCCGGGCTGGATGTGCAGCGCCGGCTGGTGCGCGCCGAGGGTGTTGTGATAATGCGTCGGGGTGAAGTGGTGGGTGGTAGGCATTCAAAAAATCCTTTGGTTAATCGTTCAGCCGAGGCGGATTATAACCAACACGATAACCTGCCCCGGCAAACCCTGCAAGGCGCGGGCTTGTAGTTTTCTGCCGCCTTTTCCGTTATACTCCCGCGCGGTAAAGGTCGGTTTCCCGAACTTGCACACACGGACAGCGGATGGACATCGAACTTCGACATATTCACAAACATTTCGGCCCTGTCCACGCCAACAACGACATCAGCCTGAGCTTTCGCGGCGGGCGAATCGTCGGCATTCTGGGCGAAAATGGCGCGGGCAAATCCACCCTCATGAAAATCCTCTCCGGCTTCCAGCCAATGGACGGCGGTGAAATTTACATCAACGGCGCGCGCGTGGATTACACCGGCCCGCAGGCGGCCATCCGGTGCGGCGTCGGCATGTTGCAGCAGGACCCGCTGGACGTGGCCGCCTTCACCGTGCTGGAAAACTTCATCTACGGACAGGCCGGCGGGCTGGCGCTCAAACGGCGGGAAGGCCGCGCGCGCCTGGAACAGATTTGCAGCCGCTTCGGGTTTTCGCTGGATGCCGAAACGCCCATCGCGCAGTTGAGCATCGGCCAGCGGCAGCAGTTGGAGATCGTCCGGCTGCTGTCGCAGGGGGTCAAAACGCTGATTCTGGACGAGCCGACGACCGGCATTTCCGCCGAGCAAAAAACCATCCTCTTTAACGCCCTGCGCGATCTGGCAGCCAGGGACGGTATGAGCATCCTGCTGGTTTCTCACAAGCTGGAGGATGTGATCGCGCTGTGCGACGAGGTGGCCGTGCTGCGCGGCGGGCGGCTGGTCGGCACGCGGGACATGCCCGCCACCACCAGCGAACTGGTCGCCATGATGTTCGGCCAGGAGCTGCCGCCCCAGACGCGCCAGCCGCTCAACCTGGAAGGCGCTGAAACCGCGCTGGTGCTGGAAAACCTGACGCTGCGCGGCAAGCGCGTGACGGTCGAAAATCTGTCGCTGCGGGTGCGCGCCGGGGAAATCGTTGGTCTGGCTGGGCTGGACGGCAGCGGCCAGGAAATGCTGCTGCGCGCCTGCGTCGGCCTGATAAAACCGGCGCATGGCCGGGTGATGATCGGCGGCGAAAACCTGACCGGCGCGCCTTACCGGGCGTTCCTGGCACGCGGGGTGGCTTTTGGCGCGGCGGGGCGGCTGGAAGAAGGGCTGGTGGCCGGGCTGTCGCTGACCGAACATATCGCGCTGGCGCATGAAACCGGCGCGCTGGTGGATTGGCCGCGCGCCCGCCGCCACACCGAAGAACAGCTCCGGCACTACAACGTGCGGGGTAGGCCGGAAAGCCGGGTCGAAACGCTGTCCGGCGGCAACCAGCAGCGGCTTTTAATGGCGCTGATGCCGCCGCGCCCCCTGCTGATGGCGCTGGAACAGCCTACGCGCGGCCTGGATGTCGATTCGTCGCGCTGGATATGGCAGCAGCTGCTGGCGCGCCGGGCCAACGGGACGGCCATCCTCTTTAGTTCAGCGGAGCTTGATGAACTGGTGGCCTACAGCGACCGCATCCTGGTTTTTTACGCCGGGCGCGTGTTTGAAATCCCCGATGCCAGCCGCGCCTCGATTGATGAACTGGGGCGGTTGATCGGCGGTCACTTCGATGGAGCGTCAGAGGCATGAAAACCCGTTCTTTACCGCTGCAAATCGGCTTGTTTATCGCGCCGGTTATCCTGGCGCTGGCGCTGGCGGCGCTGCTTGTCCTGGCCGTCGGGGCCGACCCGCTGGCCGTACTCCAGACTATCTGGGAAGGCGCAACGCGCGACTCGCGGGCGCTGGGGCAGATGGTCAACTTCTGGATGCCGCTGACGCTGGTCAGCATCGGGCTGATTGTCACCTTCACGGCGGGGCTGTGGAATATCGGTGTTGAAGGGCAGATGGTGATGGGGGCGGTGTTCGCCACCTGGGGGGCGCTGACGCTCGATCTGCCGCAGCCGCTTCTGGTGGCCGCCGAAATCGCCCTGGCGATGCTGGGCGGCGCGCTGTGGGCGGCCCTGGTTGGCGTGTTAAAAACCCGGCTGGGCGTCCATGAAATTTTTGGCGGCGTGGCGCTGAATGCGCTCTCCAACGTGCTGCTCATCTATTTAATCTCCGGCCCCTGGCAGCCGCCGGAGGGCGGCAGCGTGCGCGGCACGCCGCCCTTTCCTGACGCGGCCATCCCGTCGTTTTTATCGGATACGTTTAAGGTGAGCCTGGTCGCCGTCCTGGTGGTGGTTGCTGCGCTGGTGGCCGTCGTGCTGGCGCTGCGCGGCACGCGCTGGGGGCTGGAACTGAAGGCCACTGGCAAAAACGCGCGTTCGGCCCTGCTGCTGGGCGTGCCGACCCGCCGCGCGGCTATGAGCGCCTTCATCGTCTGCGGCGCGCTGGCCGGAATCGCCGGTTTGTACCGCGTTCTGTTCACGTTCGTCAGCGCCAGCCTGCGCCCCGGCGTCTCCGGCGGCATCGGCTTTTTGGGCGTGCTGGTGGTGCTGCTGATCGCCGTCCGCCCGGTGTGGGTCCCGTTCGTGACGCTCATCTTCGCCATCGTCCTGGGCGGCAGCGCCCGCTTGCAGATCGCGCTGGGGGTGGACTCTTCTCTGGCGGGGGTGCTTCAGGGGTCGCTGGTGCTGATCGTGCTGCTGTTTAACGGCCTGCGGGGACGGCTGGCCGCCAGAGAAGAAACCTCCGAGGTGACGGCTCATGAATGAGGAACTCATCCGCACGCTTAACAGCATCGTCGCCAACGCCACGCCGCTGGTGATCGCCAGCATCGGCGAGACGGTCACGGAGCGCGCCGGGGTGGTCAACCTGTCGCTGGACGGCAGCATCATCCTATCGGCGATGGTCGGTTTTGTGGCTGCGCTGGCTTCCGGCAGCCCGGTGGTCGGTGTGCTGGCGGCCATGCTGGTCGGCGGGTTGATGGCGCTGATCGTCGCGTTCGGCGGCATCACGCTGCGGCAGGATCAGGTAGCGGTCGGTTTTGTGCTGACGCTGCTGGCCGCCAACCTGGCGCAGTTCCTCGGCCAGAACTATACCCGCATCCCCGGCCCGCAAATCCTGAATACGCCGCTGCCGGTGGTGGAGCAGATTCCGGTCATCGGCCCGGTTTTCTTCCGGCAGAGCATTTTTGTTTACATCAGCTATGTGCTGGTGTTCGGGCTGTGGTACTGGCTGTTTCGCACGCGCCCCGGCCTGGCACACCGCGCCGTCGGCGAACGACCGGCAACGGCTTTCGCGCGTGGGACGCGGGTGAATGTTCTGCGTTACGTTTATACCGGGGTGGGCGGCGCGCTGGTCGGCCTGGCGGGCGCGGCGTATTCGCTGAATGTCAAAGCCGGCTGGTCTACGCCGCCGAGCATGGCTGGGGACGGCTGGATCGCGCTGGCGATTGTGATTTTTGGCGGCTGGCATCCGTTCCGGGTTGTGCTGGGCGCGTATTTATTCGCCGGGCTGCGCGTGCTGGCGAACGTTATCCAGCGAACGCCTGATGTATCTATTCCGGTCGTGCTGCTTAACGGCGTCCCCTGGGCGCTGATGATTATCACCCTGCTGCTGGTCAGCAGCGGCGCGATTGAACGCCTGGTGCGCGTGCTGCCGCGCCCGGCGCAAAAGTGGACGCGCAATTTTTTGCGTTCCGACCCTCCGGCGGCACTCGGCACACGCTTTGAGCCGGAATGAACGGCCTGTTTTGAGGGCAGGCCGCCGCGCCAAAGGCCGTAAATGTTCAGCTTTGCCGGATGGCCTGCAAACGCCGCCGCGCGTCCGGCGCGAACGCATACGGGTAAACCTGGCTCCAGGTTAACACCCAGTCGTAATCGCGGGCAGCGGCCTCGACCTCGCCCTGGGCTTCCAGGATAAGGCCGCGCAGGTAGTGGCGGCTGCCGGTTTCCGCCGCCGAGAGCGCGCCGGTGATGGCGCGCAAGGCCTCGTCGTAGGTTCCCAGGTTGTACAGCGCGCGCGCCCGGTACTCGTCGGCCAGCGGGCGCTGCCCGCCGGATAGATTACTCGAAGCTGTGTTGAGCAGGTTTAACGCCTGTTCAAAATCCGCCGAATCGCCGGCCTCGTCAATCAAAATACGCGCTTTCAGCAGTTGAATTTCCGCGTCCGGCACGACCCCCGCGCCGAGCAGCGCTTCGGCGTCGTCCTCGGCTACCCGATAATTGCCGGCCCGGTAGGCGGCCTGCATCCGCAGCGCGCGTATCGCCGGTTCATTCGTCAGGGTAAAAGCGCGGGTTAGATCGTCGCGCGCCAGGTCATGACGGCCTTTGCGCCCGTACAGCGCCGCCCGCGCGACCAGCACTTCCGGCGTCAGCGGGTGATCGTCGCCGCCGGCCAGGGCCTGGTTGTAGGCTTCCAGCGCCAGATCGAAGTTGTTTTCGCGCACGCGCGCGTCGCCCAGCAGTTTGTAACCCAACACGCTGCCGGGATAATAAAACAGATACCCCTGTGCCAGCAGCACCGCCAGCCCCGGTTGGTTTTGTTCCAGCGCCACGCGGATTTGCAGCAGATGCGCCTGTTCCGCCGCCGGGTAAATATACAGCGCCAGGAATGCCTGATAGGCCGCCAGATCATACTCGCCCTGGGCGAAATACAGCTCACCCTTTTCGACAATCAGGTAAACGTTGGCGGCCAGCTCCGGCACGGACAGCCCCCGGTCGAGCGCACCGACAGCCCGGTTATAGTCGCCGATCAGGGCGTAACGCCGCGCCAGCGCCAGGTAAGACCACATCAGCCGCGCGTCGCGGTTAATGGCGGACTGGGCGCGGTCTTCGACGTTGGTCATCAGCGCCCGCGCTTCGTCGCGCCGCCCCTCGTCCAGCGCGCGCGCGGCTCGCTGCACGTCCACATAGGCCAGCCCAGCATTAATCAACGGCGCGTAGTTGTCGTTCGGTTTTTCCGGCAGGCGGCGTTCAGCACTTTGGAGCAGGGCGGCGGCGGCATCCAGCTGGCCGTCCTCGGCCAGCGCCAGGGCGCGGTAAAAATAGGGGTTCGGGTTGAAGTCGCTGGCGACCAGCGTGACCTCGAACTCCAGGGTGGGCAGCACCTGTTCAACCTGTCCCTGGTTTAAAAGCGCCACCGCATCCCGAATCGAACGTTCGATCACCGGCGGGTAAATCTCGGTCGGCTGCATAACGCCGCGAGGGATTTCCGGCGGGACGGTGGGGCTGGGTGTGTAGGTCAGCTCCGGCGTAGGGGATGGTGTGGGCGTCTGGCCAGGGGTGGGCGTGTAGGTCTGAGTGGGCGGCATGGGTGTCCGGCTGGGCGTGGTCGTCGGGGCGAACAGCACCGTGCGCGCCGCCGGGTTATTCATCACCACCAGCGCGCCGCCGCCGATCAGCACGATCAACAAAACGGCGATGCCGATGGCGATGTACAGCCGCAGCACCAGCACGTCGCGCTCGCCGGCCCGCTGGCCGGTTTTGCGCGCCCAGGTGATGCCGGCGTCGAAGGGCGACAGATAATCGCGTACCACCGCATCCAGTTCGCTCTGCGCCTGGGCGATGCGCTGCGCGTCCGGTATCGGCACGCCGGGGGCCGGCGGCGCCGCCGGCGTTGGGGCAGGGGCGGATGCAGCGGTAGGAGCGGGCGGTTTTAAACCAAGCTGCTCGGCCAACTGGGCCATCGTCAGCCCCAGCGATTGCAGCGATTTTAACCCCACCTCATTATTGGGGTTGACTTGCAGCAGCCGGTATAAACAGACTAGTTTTTCGCGCTGGTCGCGAGCCACGCTCATCAACCACAACCAGGCGGCCTCGCTGCTTGGCTCCAGCCGAAGCGACTGCTGAAGTAACTGCCGCGCCTGGTCTTTCTGTCCGGCTTTGGCCGCCGCGATTCCCTGCCTGCGTAGCTCTTTTGCCTGTTCGCTCGCCACGATCTCACCCCCTGCTGGATACCCCTGATTGTATCCTAAACCGGGCGTGAGGGAAAAGAGGACGGCCCTTATTCAGAGCCGTCCCATATTATTATTATGTTGGACAGAACGGCACAAGATGTCGAAACTGTGATTGTTAGTTCCCTCCCCCTGCCCCCTCCCCAAGTTTTGGAGAGGGGGTTAAAACGGGTCATAAAGGGCTTCCAAGTCCCCTCTCCACAAGGTGGCGACCCAAACGGGGACGCATGTCCCCTGAGGGGAGGGGATATAGGGGTGGGGAAGGTTCACAACGGAACCAGCAATCAAGGTGTCGAACAGAATGGAACAAGGGGCTTATGCCCCTTGTTCACAGGTTTCTGCATAGATCGTTACTGGCGCGGCTCGACTTCCGCATTAATGTAGATGATGCGCCCTTCGACCTGCGCCGTGATCGGGCTGTTGGCGACGAGATAATCGCGGGTGGCTTCATAATCCACACGGCCAAAGTCGTAGGGGTTGATGGCGTTTTCCGCGAACATACTGTAACCATCGCCGCCGGTGCGAACGAAGTTGATGCTTGCCAGGCTGTAAACCGCTTCGAGGTCAATCGGCGCGTAGTTGCCATCTTCGCCCAGCACTTCCACGCTCACAATGCGGCTGCCCGGTTCTTTGGTCGGGTCTGCTGTGAAGCGCAGGCCGGAAACCTGCGGGAAGCGCCCCGGCGCGCCGGCGCGTTTGACCAGGCCGTTTTCGACCACCAGCCCCGATACGCCGTTTTCCAGCGCGGCCACCACATCCGCGCCGGTGGCGCTGAAGGTGCTGATGAGGTTGCCGAACGGGTGGACGGTCAGCACTTCGCCCAGGGTGATTTCGCCCGGCTCGATGTCGGCGCGGATGCCGCCGCCGTTCATGATGGCAATCTGCGCGCCGGTTTCCGCCCGCAGGGCGTCGGCGATCAGGTTGCCCAGGTTACATTCTTCGACGCGGCAAACGGTGCGGTCGCCCACCAGCAGAACTTCAGTCGTCGCGCCGATGGACGTGTTACGCAGTTCTTCAACCGGCCCGGCCAGTTCGGCCAGCAGGTCGGACATGGCGGCATCCGGCGTGATATACCGCGACAGCAAAATTGAGTCACCGCTGGCGCTCGTCACCAGGCCGGCGGCGTCGAACACCAGGTTCAGGCGGCCCAGATACAGGTTGTTTGACCCGGCCTGCACGTAATAAAGCGGCTCGCCGGCGGCGCTGTCGAATTTGAGCGGGTAAGCGCCGGTGGCCGCTTTGTAGATGTTGCTGTACAGGGTGTGGCTGTGGCCGCCGATTACCACGTCAATATTTTCAAGCTGAGTGACCAGGCCCAGATCAACTTCGATGCCGGTGTGCGTGAGCAGGATGATTTTGTTGACGCCCTGTTCCACCAGTGCGGCGGCGGCTTCGTTCGCCACAGCCGCGTATTCGCTGCTGAAGGCCAGTTCCGGGCCGGGCGAAGCGATATTAACCGTGTCGGCAGTGGTCAGGCCGATGATGCCGACCTGTTGGCCGCCGACTTCTAACACAACCGACGGGACCCACATATCCGCCAGCAGCGGCGAGGCGCTGGCGTCAATGTTGGCCGCCACCACCGGGAATTCCAGCCCTTCGATAAAACGCGCCAGGATGTCGTCGCCGTTGTCAAACTCATGGTTGCCCAGCGTCATCGCGTCGTAACCGAGCAGGTTCATGATCTGAACCTGATCCTGGCCGAGGTACTGGGTGTGGTACAGCGAGCCGGTGAAGCGGTCGCCGGCGTCCAGCAGCAGCACATTTTGGGTCTCACCGCGAATCTGGCTTACTACCGCCGCCTGCCGGGCAACGCCGCCGTCGCCGCTGCTCTGCGGCTCGTGGCCGGCGTGCGTATCGTTGGTGTGCAGGATGGTCAGGGCGAAGGTTTCGTCCTGGGCGGCCACCGACGAAACAGCCGCCAGCAAAACCAGCAGAAAACAAAGCGCGAATTTCCGTACCATGAAGCAACTCCTTTAAACAAATGCACTAATTGATGAGATTGCCGCAGTTTTTTTATCCCACGACAGATAGTGAGTTTAAGACATTGTTAAGGATTGTGCAATATCGCCTGATGAACAAAGGGAAAACAAAAAGGGTATGTCCGCGAACATACCCTTCGCATTTAGCGATACCCGGCGGCCTAACGGTGATAATGCGTCGGCCAGCCCAGGTATTTGTTGAAGGCTTCGTAAACGGCCCCGGCGACTCTGGTCTGGTTGATGGTGACGTGATGTTCGTAGCCGTTTTCGCAGATATACTGCAACAATTCCTGGAAGTGCGGCACGCGCACCACGCCGTAACCGCCGAAGGTGTTCAGCGGGTCGTTGGTGAACTCCCCTTCGCCGACGTAGGCGGTGATCTTGCCGGCCATGTCGTCGGTGGACACGCGCAGATAGGTGAACGGCGCTTCCCGCACGCGCCCGTAGATCGTGCCGTAGGTGTTTTCAGCGCCGACCGAGCCGGCAATAATCTCCTGGTACTGCATCACCGGGATGTCGTCTATAAAAACATCTTTCGGCAGGTTGGAGCAGTGGAACACCACGCCCTTGTCCGGGTCGTCGCCGTAGTTGTTGTTCCAGTCCACCAGCGCGCTCGGTTTGCCGGAGGCCAGCGCCAGCGCCAGCATCGCTACCGTCCCGGCCACGTCGGTTTCGCAGGCTGATGGGGCCAGGCTGTTGCTCATCATGCTCATGATCGAACACGGCACGATGCCGAAATATTCCTGCATCGAAGTCCAGCATTGAATAGCGGTTGCGTCCAGTTCCGAGTCAGCCATCCAGCGATCCATCACCACGCCAAACTTCGCCATCTTGGTCATCGCCAGGTCTGGCACGCCGGCGGTGCGGGCATATTTTTCGACCAGCGCGCGTTTAACCAGCACGTCGGCGTCGTTGTCGGCCAGCCGTTCGATGCGCCCGAAGGCTTCCGAGAGGTCGAGCGTTTCGACGCTGATACCGGCGCGTTCGAGCAGTTTTTCGCTGTAACGCACGGTTTTGAAGGCCGCCGGACGCGCGCCCAGGCAGCCGATGCGCGCGTTACGCATCCCACGAACCACCCGGCAGACCGCCGCGAACTGCTTGAGGTCGTTCATGAACGATTCGCTGGTGGGGTCAACGGTGTGCAAGCGGGTCAGCGAGTACTGGATGCCGTACTGCCGCAGGTTGTTGCAGATGCTCATCTTGCCGCAAAAGCTGTCGCGGCGGTCGTCAATGCCCATCCGGCTGGCATCGTCCGGGAAGGCGTGAATGAGAACCGGCACGTTCAGATTGGCGCGCTTTAAAACGTCCGCCATCGCCGTTTCTTCGCCGAAGTTGGGCAGCGTAATCAGGATGCCGTCAATTTCGTCACGGTGCTGGCGGAACAGGTCGGTGCAGATTTGCACCTCGCGCATGGATGTGATCGCCCCACACGAAGTTTCGTTTTCCCCGACGATGATGGGTTTGATGCCGGCTTCTTTCAGCACATCCAGGATGATCTTGCGCCCGGTTACAGCCAGATGATTCGGGAAAAAGCCCCGGTTGCCGACGATCACGCCCAGCGTCACAGGGCGCAGGGCGCGCGGCGTGCCGTCTATCGGTTTGGGTTGGGTCATGGGGAGGGTCATAAGGTTACATCCTTAAAATACAGAAGGCGGTAATTTTGAAGGGGGCAATCGTCCACCCGCGCGGCGCCGGGTGTGATGCTCCTGCCAACTTGCCAGTATAACGCATTTGGCGCAAAAACGATGATGACAAACGGCGGGGAAAGCAGATGTGTTCCGACACGTCGCCGCCAACAATCAACAGAGCGGGGTTTTCCCCGCTCTGTATCGAACCGGACGGGCACGACCGGCGCGCCCCGTTTGAGCTGCCGTTGACTACTTCTCCAGGGGGAACCCGGCGGCTGCCCACGCATCCAAACCGCCGCTGAGGCTGCGAGCATTCGCATAACCCAGCATTTGCAGCGCCTCGGCGGCGAAAGCGCCGCGATGGCCGATGCTGTCGTAGACCACAATCGGCGCGTCCATGTCTTCCGGCAGGCTGTCCAGGAAGTCGCCAAGCTGGCGCAGCGGCGCGTTGACCGCACCAGCGATGCGCCCGCCTTCAAATTCGGCAGGTTCGCGCACGTCCAGCAGGAAAGGCGGATTTTCGGCCAGCGCCACGTTCAGGTCGTCGGCTTTGATCGCGCCGAAACCCTGCGGCAGGCTGCTGAGATAGGCGTCCACCGTCGTCCACAGATTGGCATCCACTTCGGGGAACGCGCCCGCCGCCACCGCCGGGGTGGACTCTTCGACCAGCGCGCCGCCGGCAGCTGCCCAGCCCTTGAGGCCGCTTCGCAGGCTGACGGCCTTCTCGTAACCCAGCAGGTTCAGCGCCATCGTCGCCAGGCCGCCGCGATGCCCAACCGAGCAGTACACTACAATTGGCTGGTCCTGGGCCGGCAGCAGATGCAGGTTTTTCGCCAGGTCGCGCAGCGGAATATTGACCGCGCCTTCGATGTGGCCGCCTTCGTATTCATCCAGCTCGCGCACATCCAGCACAAAAACCTTGCCCTGGTCAGCCTGGAGCTGGCTGGCGGGGATGCTGGCGAAACCCTGCGGCACGTTCGCCAGGAAGTCCACCAGCACCGGCTGGAGCTGCGTCACGCTCATCACCGCGCCCTGCGGCAGCACGACCTCTGCCGGGGCTTCTTCCGCCGGGGCAGCGCCGCCGACGACCGGAAAGCCGGCGTTGATCCAGGCCATTATGCCGCCGTTTATGTTGCGGACGTTGGTATAACCCAGCATCCCCAGCGTGGTCATGCCGATTGCGCCGCGATGCCCGGCCTTGCAGTACACCAGGATGGGCGTGTTTTTATCTTCGGGAAGCTGGCTCAGGTTTTGCGCCAGAGTCCGCAGCGGCACGTTAACCGCGCCTTCGATGTAACCGTCGGTTTCCCATTCGGTTGCTTCGCGCACATCCAGCAGGAAGGGCGGATTTTCGAGCAGTTCGGTCGAAACGGCATCCACCGCCACCGCACCGAAGCCCTGCGGGATGGCGCTGAGGTAAGCGTCCACCGCCGCGGCCAGCGCCGCGTCAATCGCCGCGCCCGCGCCGGCCACCGGCTCGACCATTTCGGTTGATACTTCAAAACCCGCGCCCGTCCAACCACCGATGCCACCGGCTAGGTTGAGGACATTGGTATAACCCAGCGCACCCAGCGCCACCATCGCAATCGCGCCGCGATGCCCACTTTTGCAGTAGACCACAATCGGCGCGTTCAGATCGGCGGGCAGCAGGTTCAGGTTTTTGCCGATTTCACGCAGCGGTACATGCACCGCCCCAGCGATGCGGCCTTCTTCCACTTCGGCGGGTTCGCGCACATCCAGCAGGAAGGGCGGGTTTTCGGCCAGCGCCAGGTTCAAATCTTCCGCTTTGATCGAACCCCAACCTTGGGGCAGCACTTTATTCAGGTAGTTATCCAGCACCGTCACCATATCCAGCGCGGCGGCCTCCGGCGCATCTTCCGGCGCGCCAACAACCGGATTGCCGGCGTTCACCCAACTATCGTAACCGCCGCCCAGGTTGCGGACGTTGGTATAACCCATCATGCCCAGCGCGGCCATCGCAATCGCGCCGCGATGCCCGCTTTTGCAGTAGACCACAATCGGCGCGCTTGTATCTTCCGGCAGTTGGCTCAGGTTAGCGGCGACTTCCCGCACCGGAACATGAACCGCGCCTTCGATGTAACCGCCGTCCCATTCCGCCTGCTCGCGCACATCCAGCAGGAAGGGCGGATTCTCAACCAGTTCGATACCCAGGTCTGACGCCGAAACGATGCCCCAGCTCTGCGGCAGCACCTCATTCAGGTAGGCATCAATTTGTGCTACCAGCGCGGCATCAACCGCCGGGCCTTCGCCGGAAACCGCTTCGACCGGTGCGGCGTCTACTGCATTGCCGGCGTCCTTCCAGCCCACGAACGCGCCGGACAGGTTACGGACGTTGGTATACCCCAGCGTCCCCAGCACCGTCATCGCAATCGCGCCGCGATGCCCGCTCTTGCAGTACACCACAATTGGCGTATCCAGGTCGGCGGGCAGTTTGTCCAGGTTTTTAGCCAGTTCCCGCAGCGGGATGCTGACCGCGCCGGGGATGACACCTTCGGCCACTTCTTCCGGCTGGCGCACATCCAGTAGGAAGGGCGGATTTTCGACCAGTTCGGTGACAAAATCGGCCACCTTGACCGTACCAAATCCCTGCGGGATACCGGTCAGGTACGCGCCGACCGTCTCCGGGGCGACCGCTTCCTGCGCCAGCACCGGCATCAGACCGGTAAAGATCAGACACAAAAGCACACTTAAAATAAGCAGTCTTCGTTTCACAGCTTTGCTCCTCAATACTCGGTTTTTACGAACGAATTTTGAATTTGAACCTGCACATCTTGCAGGGGCGCGTCGCCCGCGCCCCTGCCTGTTCCCATTTTCAACCTCCCGGCGGCTTTCAACCTCCCGGCGGCGCGTCCAACGGGTCAACTGTTGGCGGCGGCGCGTCCAGCGGGTCAACTGCCGGCGCGTCCAACGGGTCAACTGTTGGCGGCGGCGCGTCCAGCGGATCAACTGCTGGCATATCGAGCGGGTCAACTGTTGGTGGCGGCGCGTCCAGCGGGTCGGTACTGCTGGCGGGGGCGGTTTCCTGCCCTGGCCGGTATTCGTAACGCTCCGGCAGCGGCGGCGCGAACGGCACGATCACGCTGGCGTTGGCCGCGCGGAATTCCTCCGGCACTTTGTCTGGCGTCAGAAAGTAGTCGTCGTTGCCATGACAGCTTTCGCAGGTTTCGGTCTGCGGCGTGCGAAGCTGGATGTTATGCGGCGTGGCATATGTCCAGGTTGGCAGCGCGTCGAAGTTCGACAGCACATCCTCGCCGTAAAAGGCGAACAAGTCTGGGAAGGTCGGCACGTGGCGTACCGGCACATAGCGGTAGGGGCGCTGGCTGCTACGCAGCGGGTTGCGCCCGATGGTGAAGGCCAGTTCCTCATGTTCCAGCCGGTAGAACGGCACGCCTTCATCAGACTGCTGGAGGTGACAGTCGGTACAGTTGATGTAAGTCGTCGAGTGACAGACCTGGCACGACAGCACTTGCGTACCGTGCGCGTCGTGATATTCGTTGCCCTGGCCGATGGCGATGTCGTCCTGGTGGCAGTCCTCGCAGGCGGGGGCCTGCGCGCCGTCATAACGGTGGGCCGGTATCTGTCCGGTCAGAACATAATCGGTCCCGTGCATGTCGTCCCCGGTATGACAGTCGGTGCAGGTCATCCGCGCCACGCGCAGGTGGACATCCGCCGGGATGCCTTCATGTGCGCCGGTGTATTCGTTTTTCACCCGGCTGCCATGACAGGCGGTACACTGGCGGCTCATCGAAGGCGTCCGCGTGAAGGTGTGGCCGTTGACCAGCCCGCCGCCGACGCTGGTCGGCTGGCTGATGTGGCACTGGCCGCAGGTGGCGTGGCAGTCGTTACAATGATACGACTGGCCTTCTTCGATGACCGGATGGTTTTCCGGCACGCTGCGTTGGTACAACACCGTATCGTACCCCGCCAGGTTGTAGTGCAGGCTGTATTCCTGGTAAGGGGCAATGTTTTTATGGCAGCTTCCACAGGCTGTCATCGCGTCTGCCGATGGGTCGCGCACCAGACCTTCATGCGCGGCGGTTTTGTCGTCCACGTTCTGGCCGCCATGACACTGCGTGCAGGGGATATACCCGTGTACGTCTTTCTGCACCGCGTCGGCGTTAATCAGCACTTTTTCCCATACCTCCAACGGAGGCACAGATCCCCCTCAGCCAGAGCCTTCGGACAGTTTTTCCACCACCTCCGGTTCTTCGGCCAACTGCTGGAGCAGTTCGGCATCCTGATGGCAGTTAATACAGCTCGTGTCAAGCGGCTGGATGGTCGGCAGCATGGCGACCAGTTGGGCGACCGCCGCTTCTTCCTCCGGCGTTGCTGCCGCCGTCACTACCACCGGCTCGACCGCCGGCGGGGGTTCCTGCGCCGCAGCCCAGGCGACCACCGCCAGCAGTAAGACGGCTACAAAAACGAGTGGGGTTAATTTCATCGGCATTCCTCCGCGTGGTGTCCCCCCAGGTGGAGCAGTCCGCACGTTTTTGCGCGGATTTTCACAAATTGTACCACTGTTTCTTTATCCAAATCAATAAACTGCATTTGATTTGCTTATACAACCTTCTTATAGATTTGCATAAGTAAAACAAATGGAAGACGGGCTGATGGTTATTGATTTTATAAGGCAAACTTTGTTACGATAGACACAAGGGGGAGTGGAGCCTATGCTCGATATATACGAAATGGAAGTTTTCCTGGCCGCCGCCGAAACCGGCAGTTTTTCTGAAGCTGGCCGGCGGCTGCAAATGTCGCAGCCGGCTGTCAGTATGCAGATTCGCGGCCTGGAAAAGCGCCTGGGGGTGGAACTGTTTCACCGTGCTGGGCGGCATATCAATCTGACCGAAATCGGCCAGGCGCTCGTTCCCCTGGCGCGCGATCTGGTGAACCACGCCGCCCAGGTGCAGGAGGCTGTCGCTTCCTTACAGGGCGAGGTGATCGGCGTTTTAAAGATCGCTTGCAGCACGACCGCCGGTAAGTATATCCTACCCAAGTTAATCGCCCGTTTTATCGAAAAATATCCTGCCGTTCAGGTGGTCTGCCAGGTCGTCGGGCGCGAAGCGGCACTGGGCATGGTGGCGGACGGAGAGGCGCAGGTCGGTATCAGCAGCCTGCGCGAATCGTTTAAAGACCTGGAATACCGCCCGTTCATCACCGACCAGGTGGTGCTGATCGTCCCGCCTGACCATCCCTGGGCGCGC
>JAPKMO010000093.1 GCA_026645945.1 Anaerolineae bacterium | reverse complement strand
CTTAAAAGGTCGCTCCCGCCGACATAGTTACAACATCCCGTTAAAACCCGGTTGCATCACCCCCTTTCAATGCCGCTTTTACCAACTCATCGGTTTTTCGCCGCGCTTTGCTCATTTCCTTCAGCACCACAATAAACTCAGCCGTCCGTTTTGCGTTTTCTTCGCGCAGCAGCCGAATTTCCGCCTTATAATCCTTCCACAGATACACGAATGCGATGGTGATGATCGCCAGCCATCCCATTTGCAGGATGTCCTGCACCATCGCCAACAACTGTTCCTCCGCCAAAGGATGCTGCATGACCCGCATTACTCGCCTCACGACTGAATACCGCCGCAATCCTCTGGGGATTGACGTTCTCAAGCCGCGTTTTGCCTGGCAAATGCAAACTGACCGGCAGGGCGCGCGCCAGACTGCCTACCGGCTAACTGCTGCCAGCCATCCCGATCTGCTGGCTGTGAATGCGCCCGACCTGTGGGACAGCGGCAGGATTGAGTCCGACCAATCGGTACACGTGCCGTATGACGGCCAGCCGCTGCGCTCTCGCCAGCGTGTGTGCTGGCAGGTGACGGCCTGGGACGAAACAGGAAATGCCTCTCAGAGCGACATCGCCTGGTTTGAAACCGGACTGCTCCAGGCTGCCGACTGGCGCGCGCAGTGGATCGGCGCGACATTTGCCGGCGGGCCGCGCAGCATGATTCCCGTTCCCTACTTGCGTAAGACGTTTACGCTGCCTGCGAACGCCGCTTCCGCGCGGCTGTATATCACCGCGCTGGGGCTGTTTGAGTGTTCGATCAACGGCCAGCGTGTTGGGGAAGATGTGTTCGCGCCGGGCTGGACGGATTATCGCCAGCGCGTGCAGTACCTCACCTATGATGTGACCAATCTGGTGCGGCAGGGCGATAACGTGATCGGCGCTGCACTCGGCGATGGCTGGGCCGTCGGGTACATCGGCTGGATGGGCCGTCAAAATTATGTTGACCGCCCGCAGCTGCTGGCGCAGCTTGAAGTCACCCTCGCCGACGGCAGCGCGCATACGGTCACGTCGGATGGTTCATGGACGCATCAATTCGGGCCGATTACCCACAGCGACTTTTTGATGGGGGAAGCCTATGATGCGCGCAGAGAACTGACGGGCTGGAATACGCCGGATTTTGATGCATCGCGCTGGCTGCCCGTCGAGACGTTTCAGCATCCCGATCTACAAATCGTGGCGCTCAACGGCCCGACCGTGCGGCGCATCCAGGAACTGCCGCCGGCAGCTGAGCCGTTCAATCGCGGCGGCATGGGGCGCCGGCGGCAGGTGTTTGATCTGGGGCAGAACATGGTCGGTTGGGTGCGCTTTAAGGGCGCGGCTCCCGCCGGGACGACGATCACACTGCGGTTTGCCGAAGTGGTCAACCCGGACGGCTCGCTTTACACCGCGAATTTGCGCTCCGCCCATGCCACCGATTATTACACTTTTAAAGGGAGCGGCGAGGAAACCTGGGAGCCGAAGTTTACTTTTCACGGCTTCCGTTATGTCGAAATCGAAGGCTGCCCCGGCGAAGTGACCCGCGACACGATTACCGGCATCGTGCTGCATTCGGATATGGAACAAACCGGCACGTTTGAATGTTCTGACCCGCTGCTGAACCGGCTCCAAAACAACATTCTGTGGGGTCAAAAAGGTAATTTTATTGACGTGCCGACCGACTGCCCGCAGCGCGATGAGCGGCTGGGCTGGACAGGCGATATTCAAGTGTTTGTGCGTACTGCCGCGTTTAATATGAACATCGCCGGCTTTATGACCAAGTGGGCGAACGATGTCGCGGACTCCCAGAATCCTGACGGTTCCATTCCGGCTGTTGTCCCTTATGCCGCCGATGTGCCGAAAGACGGCGGGCCGGCGTGGTCGGATGCCGCCATCATCTGTCCCTGGACGATTTATCTGTGTTACGGCGATAAACGCATCCTGGAGCAAAACTACGACACTATGAACCGCTTCATGGATTTTCTGGTGGCGACCAGTCCAGGGTATATTCGCTGCGCGCCGGATTATGAAGGCTGGCCGGGGTTTGGCGACTGGCTTTCCATCAACGCCAGCACCCCGCGCGATTTAATCGGTACGGCTTTTTTGGCTTACGACGCGAACCTGATGGCGCGGATCGCCGCCATCCTGGGGAAATCCGACGATGCCGCGCGCTTCCGGCAGTTGTTCGAGGACACCAGAGCCGCATTTGCCAATCGTTATCTGGTGGGCAGCGCCGTTCCGTCTGTTCCTGTCACCGCGTCCAGGCTTCGCAGGCAGATGGACGAAGCCGATGCGCTCTCGCGCGGGAGCCTGCCGGTGATGGATTACGGCGGCGTGGCATCCCAGGTTTTTAACACCGATTTATTCACCCCTACCCAAACCGCCTATGTGCTGGCGCTTCACTTCGATCTGCTGCCGGAAAACCTGCGTCCCCAGGCCGTTAGCGAACTGGTCGCCGATCTTGAACGCCGGGGTATGCACCTTTCGACGGGGTTTGTGGGGTCGCCCTATCTGAATCACGTCCTCAGCCGTCATGGACATTTGGACACCGCCTATGCGCTGCTGAACCAGAAAAGCTGGCCTTCGTGGCTGTACGCCGTAACACAGGGCGCGACCACCATCTGGGAACGCTGGGACGGTTGGACGCAGGAAAACGGCTTCCAGACGCCGGAGATGAACTCGTTCAACCATTACGCTTACGGCGCGATTGGCGACTGGCTGTACAGCACGGTGGCGGGCCTGGAAATTGATCCCGCTGCGCCTGGGTACAAACATACGATTTTGCGCCCGCAGCCGGGCGGTGGTTTGAGCTTTGCGCGCGCCAGCCTCAACACGCTGTATGGGACGCTGGTTTCTGACTGGAAGCTGGAAGGGGAAACGTTCGTCTATACAGCTGTCGTGCCGCCGAATATGACGGCGACCGTACATTTGCCCCATGAAGGTCACACGACCCTGAACGGGAAAACCATCGACGGTTTGACTCACAGCGTTGGCGCGGGGACGTACCGGTTTGTGATCGCATAAACGAGCAGGCATGACGGCCTGGGTTTCCACCGGACGCAGTGGCCCCCCGCAGACGACAGCGGTATACCAGGTGATCGAACGGTTGACGGCGGCAAGTCGTGAGCGGGCTGCGTGGAACCGGCAGGTATAGTCAGACGGTCGAAGCGCCGCCTGTTACTCTGTCCCAAGCTCAATCAATCAGCGTGTCTGTATCCGCTGCCTCACTGCGCTTCCAGGCGCACCAGGGACGAGCAGCGGCCCCCGTAGATTAGCGGGGCGAGTTTTTAAACCCGCCCCACATACATCGCATTTATGACGGAGTATCGCCGGCGGAGTTGGCGGCTTTCGCCAGTTCCTCATCCAGCATACCGGCGAACACCTGGTAGGGCTGTGCGCCGCTGATGTACCGCCCGTTGATGAAAAAGCTGGGCGTGCCGCGAAGGCCGAACCCGCGTGCCACGTTAAAATCGGTGGCGATTTCGTTCAGGTACTGCTGATCGTCCAAGCAGGTAGTGAAGCTGTCCACGTCAAACGCCAGCTCCTGCGCCAGTTGCAGGTACAGGTCGCGCCCGAACGATCCCTGGTTATTAAACAGCGCATTGTGATAATCCCAGAAGTTGCCCTGTTCAAAAGCGCACTGCGCCGCCAGCGCCGCATCCAGCGAGGACTGCGCCAGAATCGGATAATCGCGATAGACGAACTTTACCCGATCTTTGTAGGCTTCCATAAGCGGGTTAAGCGTCTCGCGGGCAAAACGTCCGCAGTAGCCGCAGTTAAAATCGCTGAACTCAATCATCACCACCTGCGCGTCCGCCGGACCGATGAAGGGGTCATCATCGGCGCTGACATCATAAACCCGGTTGGGGTCCGGCTCGGTGCTGGCAGTATTGGCGCTGCTGCCGCCGGCGGCGACGGCGGCGCTCACCGCTTCATCAATCAGGCGGCGGTTTTCCGCGCTGTTGGCATTGAACAGGGCGTTCGACCCAGCGGCGCTGACCACTGCGCCCAGGATGAAAAACGTGATGGCGATCACCACATAGTTAAAAACCACGCGGGGGATCACCAGCACCGAAGATGGCTCGGTGCGCGTTTTTTCGCCATCTGCAGGAACATAATCGGCCAGCGTGTCGGTCGTCTCCATCGTTTTAATTTCGTTTTCCACGATCACCTCGTCCAATCATCTTCAACTACCCCCCTAGTCTACACCAGCAGGGCAGGCGCAAAAAGAATAGATTTTCGATACAATATAGATGCGGCATAGCAGTTTCATGTTACACCATCAATTGAATCGAAAACATTAGAGCTTGCCAGGAGGTCTTGTTTGGGTGAAGGCGAAGCGGTAGCAGCGTTATTGGAAGGTCTGGTCGTCAGCGATCAGAGCGGCTTCTTTAATGTGGAGGTCGCCGGCGGGCAGATCGTGACATGCCGGCTGAGGGGTCGTTTAATGGAAGCGGCCCAGTCGTCAGACATCGCCGCCGTCGGCGACCGGGTGAAAATCAGCATCCTGCCGGATGAAACCGGTGCTATTGAGGAGGTGCGTCCGCGCACCAGCGTGCTTTCGCGCGCCGTCCGCACCGAAGGCCGCCGGGGCGAAGGCCGGCCCGACCGCGAGCAGGTCATCGTCGCCAACGCCGACCAGGCCTTGTTTGTGTTCGCGGCGGCGCAGCCCTCCCCGAATTTTAAGATGCTCGACCGCTTCCTGGTAGCGGGCGAAAAATCGGGCATCGGCGCGCTGATGATTGTCGTCAACAAAATTGACCTGCAAGAACCGGCAGCTATTCGGAAGTCGTTCGCCCCTTACGAAAAAATCGGCTACCGCATCCTGTACACCAGCGCGCGGGAAAAAACCGGCATAGACGAACTGCGCGAGGTGCTGCGCGGGCATCTGTCGGTTTTCACCGGGCCGTCGGGGGTGGGCAAAACCAGTCTGCTTAATGTTATCCAGCCAGGGTTGGGACGTGTCGTTAAGGAAGTGAGCCGCCGCGCCGAAGGCATTCACACCACCCGCGACAGCGCACTGGTGAAGCTGGAAATCGGCGGCTACCTGGCCGACACGCCCGGCCTCAAAACGCTGGCCTTGTGGGACATCGAGCCGGAAGAGCTGGACGGGTACTTCCGGGAGATCGCGCCGCTGGTGAGCGCCTGTAAATTCAACGACTGCGCCCACTTCGACGAGCCGGGCTGTGCGGTGGCCGAAGCCGCCGAAAAGGGCGAGATCGCGGAAAGCCGCTATCTCAGCTACCTGAGCCTGCGGATGGAACTGGAAGACGCCTACGCCATTACCTGACAGGTCGCTTTTATGAACGACGAAGCCGCGTGTGAAGGCCCTCGCCCCCGAACGGGCCTTCATCATCTTTTCCGCGCGCGGTCTTTTCTGGCGCGGCGGACGCAAACCCGCTACACTATGCCGCCATCGAGCAGTATTTCAGCACTTTAATTATCCATTCAATCGAACTGGTTTCTGCCGGGACGCCGCGCTGTGTCCTTCGGGATATAACCTTTTTAAGGAGATGTTCGTATGACCGATTCCATTCGCTTCGATTTACCGCAGTCCGAAATGCCGCCGGCCTGGTATAACATCCAGGCCGATTTACCGCGCCCGCTGCCGCCGGTGCTGCATCCCGCCACCAAACAGCCGGTCGGGCCGGACGACCTGGCGCCGCTGTTCCCGATGGGGCTGATTTTGCAGGAGGTCAGCCAGGAGCGTTATATCGAAATCCCGGAGGAGGTGCGCGACATCTACAGGCTGTGGCGGCCCACGCCGCTGCTGCGCGCCCGGCGGCTGGAAAAAATGCTAGATACCCCGGCGCACATCTACTACAAATATGAAGGCGTGTCGCCCAGCGGCAGCCACAAACTGAACACCGCCGCGCCGCAGGCCTATTACAACAAGCAGGAAGGCGTCGTCGGGCTGACTACCGAAACCGGCGCGGGACAGTGGGGAACGGCGCTGGCGCAGGCCTGCAACTTCTTCGGCATGGAATGTGTCGTTTATATGGTCAAGGTCAGCTACCAGCAGAAGCCCTACCGCCGCTCGATGATGATGAGCTTCGGCGCGCAGGTGTACGCCAGCCCCAGTGACCGGACAAACGCCGGGCGGGGCATCCTGGCGAAAGACCCGGACAGCACCGGCTCGCTCGGCATCGCCATCAGCGAGGCGGTCGAGGCGGCAGCCACCAGCGGCGGCAAATATAAATACGCGCTCGGCTCGGTGTTAAATCACGTCCTGATGCACCAGACGGTCATCGGCCAGGAAGCCATCAAACAGATGGAAATGGCCGGTGAATACCCGGATGTGGTGGTGGGCTGTGTCGGCGGCGGCAGCAACTTCGCCGGGATCGGCCTGCCTTTTGTGCGGGAAAAGCTGGTTGAAGGCAAAAACGTGCGCATCGTGGCGGTCGAACCATCGGCCTGCCCCAGCCTGACCAGGGGCAGATACGCCTACGACTTCGGCGATACGATCGGCCTGGCCCCGATGGTGAAGATGTACACGCTCGGCCACGACTTCGTGCCGGCGCCGCTGCACGCCGGCGGGCTGCGGTATCACGGTATGGCGAGCATCATCTGCGAGCTGTACGACCAGGGCATCATCGAAGCGCGCGCCCTCCCACAGACCGAAACCTTCCGCGCGGCCATTCAGTTCATGCGCGCCGAAGGCATCGTCCCCGCGCCGGAGCCGTCGCACGCCATCGCCGCCGCCATCCAGGAGGCGCTGGAGGCCAAAGCCGCCGGCGAAAAGCGCGTCATCCTGTTCAACCTGTGCGGGCACGGCCACTTTGATATGTCGGCCTACGATACTTTCCTGGCCGGGCAGCTTACCGATTACGAGTATCCCGAAACGGAAATCGAGCGGGCGATGGCCGCGCTGCCGCAGGTGTAAAATTTTCCCTGGCGTAGGGGCGGGTTTAAAAACCCACCCCCGCCAAACACATGGCCGCCTTTAACTCATCACTCGGAATTTTTAAGATGAACCTTCTCGGTTTTTTCCCCATTGCCCGCACGACCTTTGATATGGCGCTGGCCGAACAGGTGACACAAGACGCGCGCGCCCGGCTGGAAGTGGCAGGTTTTACGCTGGTCGGGCCGGACGCGCCGGTAACAACGCCGGATGAAGCCTCGGACGCCATCGGTATGCTGGCCGCCGCCCCGCCCGATCTGGTGGTGGTTTTGCAAGCCACTTTCGCCGACAGCGGCATGGTCATGGCGCTGGCGCGGGCGGTGGACGCGCCGCTGCTGCTGTGGGCCGTGCCGGAAGAACGCCTGGGCGGGCGGCTGCGGCTGAACTCGCTGTGCGGCATCAACCTGGCCGCCCATGCCCTGACGCGCGCCGGCCTGACCTATGAGTATCTGTACGCCGCCCCGGACGACGACCGCGCACCGGCGCTGGCCGAAACGCTGGCCCGCGCGGGACGCGCCCGCCGTATGTTAAAAGCCGCCCGTATTGGCCGTGTGGGAGAAAACCCCACCGGCTTTGAAACCTGCCTGTTTGATGAGGCGGCCATCCGGCAGCACTTCGGCGCGGAAGTCGTGCAGATCGGCCTGCCGGACGTATTTGAAGCCGCGCGCGCCACCGACCCGCAGGCCGCCGAAGCGGTAGCCGAAGGGCTGCGCGTGCGTGTGGACGGCCTGGACGACCTCGACCCCGCGCCGACGCGCGGCACGCTGGGTGTTTACCTGGCGCTGCGCGACCTGGCGGAAAACCGGCGGCTGGATGGGCTGGCGGTGCGCTGCTGGCCGGAATTTTTCACCGACCTGGGCTGCGCGGCCTGCGGCGCGATGTCCATGATGAGCAATGACGGCACGCCCTGTTCCTGCGAGGCCGACGTGAACGGCACGCTCACCCAGGTGATGCTGCAAGCCATCAGCGGCGAAGCGGCCTTCGGCAGCGACATCGTGGCGGTGGACGACGAACGCGACGGCCTGGTGCTGTGGCACTGCGGTTTAGCGCCGCTTTCAATGGCCGACCCGTCCTCGCGCCCCGGCGTGACCATTCATTCCAACCGCAAACTGCCGCTGCTGTTCCAGTTCACGCTCAAACCGGGGCGTGTCACGCTGGCGCGGCTGAGCCAGGCGCAGGGCGGCTGGCGGCTGGTGGTCGGCAAGGGCGAGGTGCAGCGCGCGCCGGGCGCGTTTTCCGGCACGACCGGCGTGGTGCGTTTCGACCGCCCCGCCCAGGAAGTGCTGGATACGATTCTGGCCGAAGGGCTGGAACATCACCTATCCTTAACCTACGGCGACCATACCGGCGTTTTGTACTCGCTGGCAAAGATGCTAAAATTATCCGTGCTGGTGCTGTAAACGCATCCGCACCCGGTTAAAATTTCGATTAAGAATATTAAGGAGATACTTGCATGAAGAGTCGTGGATTGTTCTTCCTGTTGATCGCGCTGATCGTCCTGAGCGCGAACCTGGCAGCGGCGCAGGATGCCGTTGAGCTGCGTATCGCCTGGTATGATGATGGTAACGAAGGTCTGGTTTTGCAGGACCTGCTCGACCGCTATATGGCCGATAACCCGAACGTCAAGGTCGTGATAGATACCATCCCTTATCCTGACCTCGACAAGACCCTCCAGCCGCAGGTGGAAACCGGCAATGCGCCCGATATGGCGCGCGTGACGGATGTTTCGCGGTACAAAGGGTACTACCTGGATATGACACCCTACATGGGCGACCCCGAAGGCTGGGCCGCCACCTGGCCGGAGGCCATCATCAACTGGATGCGTAGCGACGCCAGCGACACCGGTCTGTACGGCTTTATGACGCAGGCCACCGTCACCGGCCCGTTCATCAACCGCACCCTGTTCGAGCAGGCCGGCGTGGACATCCCCGCCGGCGACTCGACTTGGGAAGAATGGGTGGCTGCCGCCCAGCAGGTAGCCGAAGCCGTCAGCAGCCCCGATAATGTGGTTTATGCTGTTGCGATTGACCGCAGCGGCCACCGCGTCTGGGGGCCGGCATTGAGCATGGGCGCGAAGTTCTTCGAGCGCGACGCCGACGGCAAACCGATTATGGACGATAAGGGCAATGTGATTTTCACCGCCGACAGCCCTGGCTTCCGGGCGGCGGCGCAGATGATCGTGGACTGGCACACCAACGGCCTCACCCCGGCGGAAGTGTGGGTCAGCGCGGGCGGCCAGTACGCCTCCGGGCGTGACCTGTTCACCAACGGCCAGCTGGTGCTGTTTATGTCGGGGAGCTGGCAGGTCGGCGCGCTTGCCAGCACCATCGGCGACCTGTTCGACTGGGAAGCCATCCCGAACCCGTCCGGCGAAGGCGGCAGCACCGGGATGCCCGGCGGCGCAGCCCTGATGGCCTTCAAAGACACCGACCATCCTGAAGAAGTCACCAAACTGATGGAATGGCTGAGCAGCGCCGAAGTCCACCGGGAATTCGTGGAACGCGCGCTGTTCCTCACCTACCACAAAACCCTAACTGAACAGGGCGTGGACTACCAAACCGACTTGCCGTCGGCCAAAAAGTCGTTGGATGTATTCCTAGCGGAAATCCCCAAGCTGTCTGATGATGCCTGGGTGCTGCAAACCGCTCGCAACAGCTTCGCGCTGAACATCGGAATCCGCGAGCGGCTGACGCAGGCTATCACCGGCGAACTGACGCTGGACGAAGCGATTGAACGCATCCAGCAGGACGTGGACGAACAGCGCGCGTCGTCGTAAGTCGGCGGCTTTTTCGCGCTTTTCTGCTGTCCCCCGGCAGCCGGCTGCCGTTCGCGCCGGGGGATGCTTGAAGTCCGCATCGAGGGGCGCAGGGTACTGCGCCCCATACCATATCCACAGCCGAGGATGTTACCCTATGACCACCCTCCGCGAAACTATCCCCGATTCCATCGAAATACCGCGCCCCAACCCGATCAGCCGCCTGTTGACCGCCGTGCTGGGCGTCTTTGATTATGTGTTCGAGCCGCTGGAAAAACGTTTTGGCTTCCAGCGTATGGCCTATATTTTCCTGCTGCCAAACATGCTCATTTTTGGCATCTTCATCCTGCTGCCGATGCTGCTGAATTTTTATTACGGCTTCACCGCCGGCGATTCGATCCTGCTGGGCAACCGGCGGTTCATCGGCACGGACAACATCGCCAAGCTGCTGGACTGCGCCAGCATCTTCGACCCATCCACCTGCAACCAGGATCGTTTCTGGCGCGGCGTGGGCAACACCGGCCTTTTTGTCGTCACCGAAGTGGCGCTCATCGTGGTGTTCGGGCTGATAACGGCGCTGGCGCTCAACCGCAAAATATTCGGGCGCGGGTTCTTCCGCAGCGTATTTTTTTATCCGGTGCTGCTGTCGCCGGTGGTAGTGGCGCTCATCTGGAAATGGCTGCTCCAGCAGGACGGTCTGTTAAACGCCATCATCATCGGCGCGGGCGGCACGCGCGTGCCATTTTTGCTGGACGGTGGTTGGGCGCAGTTCTGGGTGATCGTCATCGGGGCCTGGGCGCAGATGGGCTTTTTTACGCTCATTCTGCTGGCGGGTTTGCAGTCTATCCCGCCCGACCTGTACGAAGCCGGCCAGATTGACGGCACCAACCCCCTGACGAGCTTTCGGTTCATCACTCTGCCGCTGCTGATGCCAACCATGTTCGTTGTGCTGGTGCTGTCGGTCATCCGCGCCGTGCAGATTTTCGACCATGTGTATGTGCTGACCAACGGCGGCCCCGGCAGCGCCACCCTGTACATCGTACAGTACATCTATACGACCGCTTTCCAGAATCGCAACTACGGGCTGGCGGCGGCGGCATCCCTGCTGCTGGCGCTGGTGCTGATGATTTTGACGGTTTTTCAGCTTCGGCTTGGCCGCCGCGTGGACGCGGCCTGAGGGGGGTATTTATGGCACAGCCGGTTTCCAGCAAAACCTATTCCCGGCCTTACGCCGAGCAGCCGCGCGGTGTGCTGGCCTTCCTCACGCGGCTTCAGGGCGGCACGCGCTTCACCACCACCGACATTTTCACCTACCTGTATCTGATCGTCGGCACGTTTGTGATGTTCGCGCCGGTGTTGTGGCTGGTGCTGTCCTCATTCAAGTCGGAGCGCGGGTTGGTGGAGTTCCCCCCCACGCTGCTGCCCTACTGGCAGCAAACGGTTGAGGTAGAAGGCTATGACCAGCCGCTCGAACTGTACGACGTGACCCTGGAAGATGGCACGGTCAAACGGCTGGCGCAGGTGGCGCGGGTGGGCATCATGGCGCGCCTGATTGACCCGGCCAACCCGGAAGCCGAGCCGGTACAGGTCAACATCAATCAGCGGCAGGCGGTGCGTTACGTTAACTTCAGCCTTCAGAATTATCAGGAAGCGATTCAGAAATTTCCGTTCCTCACCTACCTGGGCAACAGCGTAGTCGTGACGGTGGCAGCCACTGTCGTGACGCTGCTCATCAACAGCATGGCGGCCTTCGGCCTCAGCAAATATCAATTCAGAGGCCGCGACACGATTTTTCTCATTATCCTCAGCACGCTGATGGTTCCAGTGTCGGTGATTTTAATCCCGGCTTTTCTGGTCATCAACGAAGTGGGATGGGTGAACAACCTGATGGGCGTCATCATCCCCGGCGCGGCCACGCCGACGGGCGTTTTTTTGCTGCGCCAGTACATGCTCACCATCCCGGACGAACTGCTGGAATCGGCGCGTATTGACGGCGCGACCGAGTGGCGCATCTACTGGCAGATCGTGCTGCCGCTGGCCGCCCCGGCGCTGGCGGTGCTGGCAATTTTTTCGGTGATGTGGCGCTGGAACGACTTTTTATGGCCGCTGATCGTCCTCAGTCGTACCGAACTGTTTACGCTTCAGGTGGGGCTGAACGCTTTCCAGGGCGATTTGAATGTACAATGGCATTATATCCTGCCGATGACGGTGCTGACGCTCCTGCCTATTACGGTGGTATTTGCCTTTTTACAGCGGTATATCACCACCGGCATTGCGACGACCGGGTTAAAGTAGCCGTCAGTTTCCAGTAATCAGCCATCATCTGCCAGAAAACTGGAGATTGGCATCTGGTGATTTTAAACTTTTGGCGTATAATTAATTTATCAAGTTTAGAAATTAATTCGGAAAATCGAGTTTGAGCGGCGTTTTTGTGATCGGGCAGTCGGGCGGGCCAACCGCCGTTTTGAACGCCAGCCTGGCCGGCTTCATCGGCGGGGCGCAGCGGGCGGGCGTGTCCGTGTTCGGGCTGGCGCACGGGCTGGAAGGCGCGCTGAACGATTCGTTCATTGACCTGAACGGCCTGGACGAAAATACGCTGGAACAGCTGGCGAAAACGCCCGGCGCGGCGCTTGGCTCCAGCCGCCGCAAGCTGGATGATGATGAATACGCTCGCGTGCTGGCGGCCTTCCGGCGGCGCGGCGTAACCGGCTTCGCTTACTGCGGCGGCAACGGCTCGATGTGGGTGGCACACCGGCTTTCGTTGATGGCGCGGGATGCGGGTTACGATCTGCGCGTGATCGGCATCCCCAAAACGGTAGACAATGACCTGAACGGGACCGACCACGCGCCGGGTTACGGCAGCGCGGCCCGTTTTCTGGCGCTGGCCGCCCGCGACACCGGGCTTGACTTGGAAGCCATGACGACGTTCGATGATGCCGTGATTCTGGAAGCAATGGGGCGCGACTCCGGCTGGCTGGCCGCCGCGTCCGCTCTGCTCAAAGCGGGCGAAGACGCCGCGCCGCATCTGGTTTATGTGCCGGAAATCGCTTTTGACGAGGAGCGGTTTTTGCAGGACGTGGCCGCCGTTCATAAGCGGCTGAACCACGTGTATATCGTCGTGGGCGAAGGAGTGCGCTACGCCGGCGGCGCGTTCGTCGGCAGTAACGGCAGTGACAACACGACCGACATGATGGGACGCACGATACACGGTCTGATCGCCAGCGCGGGGCTGTACCTGGCGCGGCTGGTGCGGGAACGTCTGGGACTGCAAATACGTTACTTTCGCCCCGGCAACATCGGGCGCTCGTTGAGCGCGTGCGTGTCGGAGGTAGACCGAGCAGAAGCGCGGCAGGTGGGCGACTATGCCGTGCAGGCGCTGGCGCGGGGCAAACGTGATTTGATGGTGGCGCTGAAGCGGCATGAGGGCGGGTCTGAACCCCCCCCCTACGGATGCGAGATCGGAACAACTGCCCTGGGAGCAGCCGCCGGACAGCACCGCCCCCTGCCCCGCGAATACATGAACGAGGCCGGGAACATGGTTTCGCCGGCCTTTGTGGACTACGCGCTGCCGCTGATCGGGGATGTGCCGCCGGTGATGCGCCTGCCGTCACCATTTGGGGATGCAGCCGGTCGCAATCTGTCCGACAATAGAACCTGAGGACACGGGCTGCCGTGTCCTGGGGTCAAATGGACAGATCGAAAGGAAACAAAGGATGTCTACTGAATACACAACCAGCGGTTATCGCTTCGACCTGGAAGCTTTTTTCCCGGCGCGCATCTTCGAGCGCATCACCGAAGTGCGCGTGGACGAACCGCAGATCATTGAACAGCACGCCCAGACGCGCCGCCAGCGCGACAAACTGGCCCCCGATGGCAGGCTGACCATCCTGGCCGCCGACCATCCGGGGCGCGGCGTGACCGGCATCGGCAGCGACCCATTCATCATGGGCGACCGGCAGCAGCTTTTGGGGCGCATCATGCGCGTGCTGCTCGCCACCGAGTTCGATGGTTTTATGAGTACGCCGGATATGATCGAAGACCTGCTGATTCTGGATTATCTGGTGCAGCAGGGCGGCGGGCCGTCCTTCCTGGATAACCGGGTGTTGATCGGCTGTATGCAGCGCGGCGGCATCAGCGGTGTGAAGGGCGAAATTGACGACCGCTTCACCGCGTATACTGCCGAGTCCATCAACCGCTTCCGGCTGGACGGCGGCAAGATGTTGATTCGCTTCGTGCCGGACGACGAACGCACGCACCACACGATTGACTACTGCGCCCGCGCTATCACCGACCTGAACCACTACGACCTGCCGGCTTTTGTCGAACCGCTGCGGATGGATTTCATCAACGGCAAATGGGAGATGAAAAACACCGCCGACGAACTGGTGAAACTGGTGGGCGTGCTGGCCGCCCTGGGCGATTCATCCCGCAACACCTGGCTGAAGCTGCCCTACTGCGAGGACTTCCGGCGCGTGACGATGGCGACGGCGCTGCCGATCATCCTGCTGGGCGGCCCGTCCAAAGAAGACCCGCGTTCGACCTACCAGGAATTCGCCGCCGGGATGCAGACGCGCGCCAACGTGCGCGGCGCGATGGTCGGGCGCAATATCACCTTTCCCGGCGCGGACGACCCCGGCGCGGTGGCGCAGGCCATCCAGCAGATCGTCCACCGGGGCATTTCCGCCGATGAAGCCATCGCCGTCAATATCGAAAGCCGGGATACCAACATGGACTTTTTGACTCGTTACATCCGGTAGTTCAGTTCGAGAAGGTGCAAACAGGAAGCCTATGATAAAGCCCCCCAAAATCGTTGTCCTCGGCGCGGGCAGCGCCATTTTCGGCCTGGGCGCGCTGGCGCGTATCATCCAGACCGAGCGGCTGCGCGGCGCGCATCTGGCGATGGTGGACATAGACCGGGAAGCCCTGGACACGCTGCACGCCGTCGCCGAAAAGATGAACGCCGCCTGGGACGCACGCATGACCATCACCAGCACGACCGACCGGCGCGAAGCCCTGCCCGGCGCGGACTTCGTGATCGTGTCCATCCAGGTCGGCCCGCGTGAAACCATGTGGGAAATGGACTGGAAAATCCCGCTGCGGCACGGCGTTCGCCAGCCCTACGCCGAAAACGGTGGCCCCGGCGCGTTCGCCCATACTGCCCGCAACCTGCCCGCCATCATCGGCATCGCCCGCGACATGGAGGAATTGTGCCCCAACGCCTGGTATCTGAACCTGACCAACCCGCTCATCCGGCTGACCTGGGCAGTACACCGCTACACGCGCATTAAAAAGGTGATGGGCCTGTGCCACCAGCTGCTGTGGGGCTACGCGATGGCGATGGCCGTGCTGGCCGACCGCTACGGCGTTGAAATCCCAGAAGGCTTCCACGTGCATACCGACGCCGACAACATGCCGCGTTTCATCCCGGTGGCGTCCGCCGGGTTAAAGCACCTGGACATCAAAGCGGCGGGCATCAATCATTTTTCGTGGGTTTACGAAATCCGCGACCGGCAGACCGGCGAAGACCTGTACCCCCTGCTGCGCGAACGCTGGTTCAACGGCTTCCGCCGCGACTTCGAGCCGCTGACGCGCGAAGTATTCCAGATTTTCGGCATGATGCCCACCGCCGGCGACAGCCATATGTGCGAGTACCTGTCCTGGGTGCATGACCCGATCACCAAACCCTGGGAAAAATATGACCTGAAGCTGCAAAGCTGGGAGGGCAACCGCCGCCGCCGCGAAACGCGCCGCGCGCTGGCCGCCGCCATCGCCAGGGGCGAACGGTCGGTAGACGACCTGCGCGACCTGCACCGTTTTGCCATCCTCAACGAACCCGTGCCGGAAATTATCTGCGCTATCGCCTACAACGACAACTACTACAGCCAGCAGTTAAATATCCTCAATAACGGCCTGATCCCCAACCTGCCGGACGACAGCGTCGTGGAAGTGCCGGGCGTTATCTCCGGCATGGGCATTCAGGGCCTGGGTTTCCCGGCACTGCCGGAGGGCATCGCGGAATTGTGCCGCCGGGAGCTGGTTCGCAGCCGGATCGTGGTCGAAGCCGCTGCGACGGGCGATAAAAACCTGGCGCTGCAAGCCCTTCTGCTCGACCCGATGGTGACGGACATCAACACCGCCCGCGCCATCCTGGACGATTTCCTGGTCGAATTTGCGGACTATCTGCCGCAGTTCGCCAGGGAAAAGGAATTCGTCGTTTAACAGAAAGCCGCCTGTTTTTGACCCTTCTCCCGCCCTGAAGTTCGGGGGAGAAGGGTTAGGATGAGGGAGTCTAATGGATAAACGGAAAAGAATGAGAGCCTGAGAGCCAGTGGGCTTAAGCCCACTGGCAGCGGGTTTCAACCCGCTGTCCACTCAGGATGCAGTACCATTGATTGATAGATTCAGGGACAGTAGGCATAGACCTGCTGCCCATACGCTGCTTTCGGAACATTTTTTGAAGGAGGTATGATGAAAACCGTGTTTGTCATCGAAGCGGCGGACAACGTGGGAACCGCCGTGCTGGAAGACCTGATTCGCCAGGGCGATACGGTCGGCACGACCGGGCGCATTACCGACGTGACGGTTACTGCCCGCGCCGATATTCCCTACGGCCACAAAATCGCGCTGCGCCCGATCAAAAAAGGCGAGCAGGTGATGAAATACGGCCTGAGCATCGGCACGGCCACCGAAGATATTCAACCCGGCGATCACGTCCACATCCACAACGTCGAAAGCAACCGGGGGCGCGGCGACCTGGCGGCAGCGGGCAAAAAGTAGCGCGAAGGGTTTGTCTGCCGCTTTGAGCCTTCGTGTTTTTGTGTTGAATTTTTAAGGAGAATCCAGCATGACAGAATTTTTTGGCTACCCGCGCCCGGATGGTTCGGTGGGTATTCGTAATACGCTTCTCATCCTGGCCGGAACGGTCTACGCCAACAAACTGTGCGCCCACGTCGCCAGCCTCATCCAGGGCGCGATTGCCATTGAGCATCCCCTGGGGCGCACACAGGTTAAACCCGACCTGCGGCTGACACGGCGCTTTTTGTCCGGCACGGGCGCCAACCCCAATGTGGGCGGCGTGGTGATCGTGGATCACTTCCAGGAACTCGGCTGCACTGCCGAGGACATCGCCCAGGACATCAGCCCGACCGGCAAGCTGATCGCCACCGTCAATATTCGCAAGAGCGGCGGTTTGATTTCCGCCACCGAAAAAGCCACCCGCTACGCGCTGGAAATCGCCCGCCAGTTAAGCAACCAGCGGCGGGAAGCCGCGCCGCTCTCCAAGCTGATTTTCGGTATGAACTGCGGCACGTCCGATACCACATCGGGGCTGTCCAGCAACCCGGCCACCGGCCTGTGTTCGGACAAAATCATCGCCGAAGGCGGGCGTTCGATCATGGCCGAAACGACCGAATGGATGGGCGCGGAAGTGTGGCTGACCGGCAAAGCCGTCAGCAAGGAAGTGGCCGACAAAATTATGGCCGGCGTGGCCGACATGGAAGCCCGCGCCCTGGCGAGCGGCGAGGATATTCGTGGCAGCCAGCCGACCGGCGATAACATCCTAGGCGGCCTGACCACTATCGAGGAAAAATCAATGGGTGCGTGCAAAAAAGCCGGTAATTCGCCCATCGTGGATTACCTGGACATCGCCATGCCGCCCGGCAGCCAGCCCGGTCTGTACGTGATGTACGGCCCCGGTCATGGCGCGGAGTCCATCAGCAGCATCGCGGCGGCGGGGTCGCAGGTCTTGGTGTTTTCGACCGGCGGCGGCCATACCATTTCGCATCCCATCATGCCGACCATCAAAGTCACCGGACATCAGGAGTCCTGGGATTTGATGAAAGACACGATGGAGCTGAACGTTTCCGGCGTGTTACGCGGCGAAATTTCGCTGGAGCAGGCCGGGCAGATGGTTTTTGACGAAGTGCTGGCAACCTGCAACGGGCGGCTTACCAAGTCAGAAATTCTGAAGGACGACAACAGCTTCGCCATCCACCGCGTCGGCATCAGCATTTAAAGTAAGGTAAAAAGGGGCATCGCACTGATGCCCCTCAAGATTCAACTGCCACACTCAGGATTAGAAAGCGGACACATCCAACTGTCGCCAGGGACACCCTCCGCTGCCCAACCCCAGGCTTCTCCAGCGCGTCCCTTATAATGAACGCGCCAGTACCATACCGGCTGCCCATTCCATTTGCCACAGACCGGGCCGTCGAGCAACTGCAACCGATAATTATCATAAGCTTGCATTATTGTACCTTTGGGGCCGGCATCTGGAGATTTCAGGATTCGTAGTGCGCCATCATGGTTGAAGTCTACCTGAATAGTCTCGCCCACATGAAATTGGGTTTGTGGTATACCACAAACCATCGCGCGCGAAGAATCCGGCGCTTTAGTTGGCGCCGCAAGCGGTTCAATATTGGACGGACGCTCATCCGAATAAATAATATCGTATTCGATACGAATGGTATCCGTTTCGATACGGCGTCGTGACGCATTCCAGTTTTCACTGCGATTTAACTCAATAACTTGCTGCCCGATAAGATCATTGATTTGCCAGATACCCAACCCCGCTTCTGCAACCATACTGACAACACGCGCCCACAGGTTCCAATCAGCCAAATCTCCAAGGGCAGATGTACTTTGAATGCGATTCGCAAAAACTTCAAGGGCATAGTCGGTTGAGTGATTCAAACTAAATTCTAAAAATTGATCTAACTCATCGCTGTCCACTGCCAAAAACCATACGAAAACCTTATCTCTGGCATGGCGCGCATCAAAGTACGCGCCAACCTTCCCTAATGACATCTCCTCATTTTTTCTAACTGATCTATATTTACCTCCAAAATAATCGAACTTGGCATGAATTTCTTGGCCGTCAGAAATAAGAATAAAGAGTTGAAGCTGCGCTTCGTTAGGATTCGTTTCCAATACATCAACAGGAATTTTCAGGATTTTTAGCGCATCTATCTCAATGTGGACAAAATCTCTCTGTTCCCGCACGGGTGCCAAGATTTCACCTCGGTCGCCAGGTGGTGGCGGATGATTAAAAGGATCGCTCTGTTCCTGGAAGAATCGCCCTATTAAATAGATCAATGTTAC
>JAPKMO010000092.1 GCA_026645945.1 Anaerolineae bacterium | reverse complement strand
CAGGATGACCACCAGGCTGGCATTGAGCGTTTCTTGCGCTGCCGAGCCGTCGGCTTTCTGGTAGCGCAGTGTAATGGGCAGCGTATAAATGCCGCTGTCCACCGAACCGCTGACGATAAACTCCTGCGTCAGGTTAATGAAACCGCCGCCCGCCTCAATCGTCCCGGCAAAAACCGTGCCGCCCGACCCCAGCGGCGCAAAGGTCGTGCTGGGGGTGGTGGTGCCGGTGGTGGTCGTGCCGGAATTATTGTCGTCGCTGCCGCTGGGCGCGCCGGGGCTGACCGTGCCGAACGTCACCAGCATGTTTTGGGCGGGTTCTTCGCCGACGTTTTTAATGGTCAGGTTGGCGGTGAACTGCTCGCCGGGCTGCAAAAATGTTTTGCCGGTTTCAAAGGTATCCAGCAGCAGCACCGGGGAAGTCGGCACCAGCTTGGCGACGTTGATGGTCATGCTGGCGGTGTTTTCTTTGGCCTCGCCTTCCTGAAGGTAGCTGATTTTGAGGCTTTGCGGCTGCGGGCCGGGTTTGGCGGCGGCGCTGACGATGAGCGGCATTTCCACGCTGGCGCTGGCCCCGGCGGCCAGGTCGCCCACCGGGAAGCTGTCGCCCTGGGGGCCGGCCAGCAGGATATTACCGTCGCCCACCCGCACCAGCACCTGCGATGCAGCGGCGCTGCCGGAGTTGGTGAGCAAGATGGTGAGCAGCGCCTCTTTGCCCGGCTCGACCGGATTCGGGTCGAACATATAACGTGAAAGCGTGACCTGGGCGGCGCGGGGCGCGGCCTTCTGCACGTTGACGGTCAGCGAGCCTTTGGCAGTGTAGGCCGAGCCGGTGAAATCGCGGTAGGCCATTGTGATCGTGACGGTCTGCGGCCCGGAGGGTGTATCTTCGGCGGCGGTGACGGGGATGCCGACCACCGTCGCGGCGTTCACACCCAGGTCAGGCAGCAGGATGGTGGCCTGGCCGTTGGCCGGGATGAACTTGCCGCCGGGGTCTACCGAGACGGACAGCCCCAGCGCCGGGCGCGTGCCAACATTGACGATCTCGACCGTAAAATTCACCGTTCCGCCGGGCGCGACGGTGGCCGGGTTGGCGTTAAAGTTCCGCACCAGCAGGTTGGGCGCGCCGGGAATTTCGGTGGGCGGTGGGGCGAGCGTGGGCGGCGGGGCAGCGGTCGGCGGGACATTGGTCGGCGCGGCGGTGGGCGGCGCGGGGCGAACCACCAGAGTCGCGCTTGTTCCGCCGCAGATACACTCCAGCGGCGGCTGCCCGGCGATGTAAATCAGCACCCGATAGCCCCCCCCCCGACCCTCCGCGTCGGTTGTTGGCGGCAGGCTGGTCGGCAGCGCCGCCGACAGCGCGTTGGCGTTGATGAAGGTGGTCGGCAGCAGGCCGATGCCTTCCAGCGCCACTGCCGCATCGGTCGGGAAACCGCTGCCGAAAATAGACAGGCTGCCGCCCTGGCCGCTGGTGACTTGTCTGGGCTGAAAATCGTCGAAGGTGGCGGGCAGCTGGAACAGCATATCATCCTGCGACGCTTCCGGGACGGGCGGCGCAGCGGTCGCTTCCGGCGTGGCTTCCTGCGCCGATGCCCGCCACGATACGACGGTGACGGCCATCACCAGCGCCAGCAGCACGCGGGCGCTCAAATGTCTCTGTAGGGGCGCACGGCGGTGCGCCTGTGCCATAAATATCGGTTTACGCATCGGGCATTACCTCTTTCTCGGCGGGCGGCAGGTGGATGCCATTGCCGCTGCCGTTGCGTTTAAGCCGCCGCCGGTAATCCTGGGTGATAACACCGTCCATCAGGTTGACCACGCGCTCGGCGTAGCCGGCCACGCCGGGGTCGTGGGTGACGACCAGGATGGTTTTACCCTGCCGGGTGCATAACCAGCGCAGCAGTTTCATCACCGTTTGGCCGGTTTTGCTGTCCAGCGCGCCGGTCGGTTCGTCGGCCATGATGATCGGCGGGTCGTTAAACAGCGCGCGCGCGATGGCGACCCGCTGCTGCTGGCCGCCGGAAAGCTGCGAAGGGCGGTGGTCGAGCCGGTCGGCCATGCCCAGCGCCGCCAGCAGCCTGATCGCCCGTTCTTCGCGCTGGTCGCGCGCCATACCGGCGAACACGCCCGGCAGCGCCACATTTTCCAGGGCGGTCAGCGTCGGCACCAAATGAAACGCCTGGAAGATGAACCCAACCGTCGCGCGGCGGAAATCCGCCAGGCCTTCGCTGCCCAGGGTGTTTAAATAGCGCCCGGACACTAGGATGTCGCCCGCCGTCGGGCGGTCGAGGCCGCCCAGCAGGTATAACAGCGTGCTTTTGCCGGAGCCGCTCGGCCCCATGATGGCGATGAACTGCCCCTGCGGAACGGCGATGTTTACGCCGTTCAGCGCGTGTACCTGCTGGTCGCCCAGGGTGAAGATTTTATGCAGATCGCGCCCGACGATTATGGCCGGGGCGCTGCCATTACCGCTACTGGGTTCGATCAGCGTCATTATATTTACCTGCCGTAAATTTCAGAATTTTCAGTTCCGCATTAATGCTAAAACACACTCGTTTGACCTTACTGTCGCGGCGTACTCCGGGGCAGCGGCGCGCCTGCCCTGGTCGGCTCGGCTGCCGGCTCGGCTGTTTGTTCGTCCGGCGGCGCGAACAACCCGGCGGGCGGCGTGCTTTCCGGCTCGACATCACTTGGCAGCGTGTCACCTGGCGGATTCTGCTCGTCGGGCGGCGCGAACAGATCAGGCAGCGTTTCGCCGCCGGGCAGGGTTTCGCCTTCGGACGGCAGATCGAACAGGTTTGGCAGCCCCGTCGGCAGATCGGTACTGGCGCCGGTTTCCGGCGCGGCGACCGCCCCGGTTAACACCGGCAGCAGCACCACCAGCAGCGCCCAGGCCACTACCACCAGCAGCACGGCCCACGTCCTGCCGCGCAGCGCCATGCGCCCGCCGATGTATAACAGCACCAGACTCCACAGCCAGAACAGCGTCAGCCGGCTGGTGAGCGACAGCAGCACGCTTTTGCCGAAAACCGGCATATCGGCGTACACATCCCATTCGGCCAGCAGCCCGGACAAACCCGGCTGGCCCGCCGTGCCGCCTGCCGCGAAGTACAGCAGCTGCAGCGCCGCCATCAGGCCGACCGGGACGGTGGCCCAGACGGCGATCTGAAGATTGCGGCCCAGGCGCGGCGCGGTCCCGTTGAACAGCGACACCTCGCATAACATGACCATCTGGACGACCCAGCCCAGAATCACACTGCTGGCTGCCAGCAGCGCTGTCGTCCAGGTGGCCGAAACGTTTGAAGCGGAGGCCGAACCGCCTGTATTTGTACCCGCGCCGGCATCGAAAGGCGACGGCAGCGCGCCGCCGGGAAATCCGCCCGAATCTGACGGGAACGGCGACGACCCGCCCTGGTCCAGCGCTGGCGGAGAAGTCGTGCTGCTGGCTGCGCTGCCGGAGAGCGCCTCCTGGCGCACGGCGCTAAAGCCGACCAGCGCCAGAATCAACACCGCTGCCCAGACCCACTGGCGGCTGCCCTCGTTAAGCGGCAGCGCGCGGAAGAACGACCTCGGCTCCAGCAGCACTGTACTGATCTGCCCGACCAGCCCACGCGGGCGGGAACGCCGCGCCAGCGCGATCTCTCGGCTCGTGGTTACAGGTTGAATTTGTTTATCGCCCATGCGCGTGCTAACCATATTCGCGTCCTGCCGGTTACGCGATTCGTTAGGTTATCGTAACGAGCCAACCTTTCGCTCACCTTAATCCAGGCGAAGTAGTTGGTAAGAACCACCGCATACCGATTCAGACGCGCCAGACGGTACTTTAGTTCCATGTCCCGGATATTAGCGTCTGGTCAGCGGGGATGTCAAATGCCGCAGCCTACGATTGACCGCTGGCCGGCCGCTTTTTTGCCGATGGGCGATGGAACAAACAGGCCGACGAAGGTGTCGGCCCGCAGAGGCGGCCCGGTGTGGCCGCCCAGGAAGAGCTATCCGGCCAGGATTTTTTCCCGCCGCTTGCGCTCTTTAATGCGCTCCTCGCTGCCCAGGATGCGCTTGCGAATACGCAGGTTGAGGGGCGTCACTTCCAGCAGCTCGTCCTCGGCCAGGAACTCGATGCAGTCATCCAGGCTTAACTGGCGGGGCGTGTTCAGGCCGTCGGTGGTTTCGCTGGGTTTGGCACGGTGATTGGTCAGGTGTTTGGTCTTGCACACATTGATATCCAGGTCGCCGGGGCGGATATGCTCGCCGACCACCATGCCGGCGTAAACCTCCACGCCGGGGGCGATAAAAAATGTGCCGCGCTGCTGGACGTTCACCAGCGCGTAGGCGGTCGTCGGGCCGGCTTCAATGGCGACCAGGCTGCCAAACTGCCGCCCTGGAATATCGCCGGCCATCGGCTGGTAGCCGTAATGCAGGCTGTGCATCTGCCCCAGGCCGCTGGTAGCGCGCAAAAAATGGGAGCGGAAGCCCAGCATCCCGCGCGTGGGGACGACGTAAGTCAGATAGGTGGTGCCGCTGTCGCTGTGCATGTTGGTCATCACGCCGCGCCGCGTCCCCAGCAGTTCCACCACCGTGCCGACCATGTTATCGGCTACTTCGATATGCACTTCCTCGACCGGCTCCAGCAGTTCGCCGGTTTCGGGGTCTTCGCGGTAGATGACTTCCGGCTTGCTGACCTCGAACTCGTAGCCTTCGCGGCGCATAGTTTCGATCAGAATGCCCAGGTGCAGCTCGCCGCGCCCGCTGACCACAAAGCGGTCGGGCGAGTCGCCGTCGGCTACGCGCAGGGCAACGTTGCTGCGCGTTTCGTCGTACAGCCGCTGGCGCAGGCGGCGGGATGTTCCCCAGCCGGTTTTGCCCTCGCGCCCGGCCAGGGGGGAGGTGTTGACGCCAAACGTCATGCGGACGGTCGGCTCCTCGACGCTGATGGCCGGCAGCGGTTCGGTCACGGAAAGATCGGCAATCGTATCGCTGATGGAAATTTCGTCCAGCCCGCCAAAAGCCAGGATGTCCCCGGCCTGCACTTCGGCGGCGTCCAGTTTGGTCAGGTTGTGGTAGGTGAACAGGTATTCAATCATGCCGGTGGAACGCTCGCCGCGCGGCGTGATGCGCGCGACCGGCATCCCCTTTTTCATCACGCCGGAAAGCAGCCGCCCAACGCCGATCTGCCCTTTGTAGTTGTCGTATTCCAGCGTTGTCACCAGCAGCTTCGGCGGCGCGTCCGGGTCCACGCGCGGACCGGGGATTTCCTTGAGGATGGTTTCAAACAGCGGTATCAAGTCGTCCCCGACCGTCGAGGCCGAATAACCGGCCCGCCCGGCCAGACCGATGGCGTAAATAACCGGAAACTCGGCCTGTTCGTCGCTGGCCCCCAGTTCGATGAACAGGTCGAAGGTTTCGTTAAGCGCCTCCTCCACGCGGGCGAAGGGGCGGTCTACCTTGTTGATGACGACGATGATCCGCAGCCCCAACGCCAGCGCCTTTCGCAGCACGAAGCGCGTCTGCGGCATCGGGCCTTCCACCGCGTCAATCAGCAGCAGCGCGCCGTCCACCATGTTCAGCACGCGCTCGACTTCGCCGCCGAAATCGGCATGGCCGGGGGTGTCCACGATGTTAATTTTGACGCCGCCCCAGGTGACGGCGGTATTTTTCGCCAGGATGGTGATGCCGCGTTCGCGTTCCAGGTCGTTGGAGTCCAGGATGCGCTCGCCGACGTTGGCCGAATCGCGGAAGGCCTTCGCCTGCCTGAGCATCCCGTCTACCAGCGTGGTTTTGCCATGATCTACATGCGCGATGATCGCAATGTTGCGAATATCATCTCTAACAGTTAACACGGGTTATCCCTTGTTTCTACTCACATTCTGGGGTCGCCCGCATTGTATCACAGCAGTGTTAAGGAATGTAGGGCGGCGTGTTAGCCTTTCACCGCGCCCAGCGACAGGCCGCGCACGATGTACCGCTGCACGAACAGCGACAGCACCACCGGCAGCGTGATGGCGATCAACATGCGGGTTGCCAGATAGCCGAAATGCACGCCGCGCACTGTGCTGGTGCTGGCGACCAGGAAGGTATACGGTTTGGCGTCCTTCGGCGCGATAACGCTGGCGAACAGGTATTCGTTCCAGGCGAAAGCGAAACAGATGATGGCCGCCGCCGTGATGGCCGGCGTCGCCAGCGGCAGCGCCACCCGCAGGAAGATTTGCAGCGGGTTCGCGCCGTCCACCAGCGCCGCTTCTTCGATTTCGTCCGGGAAATCGGCGAAGAAATCGCGCATGATGAGGATGGCAAACGGCAGCGTGAAGGTGGTGTTCACCAGAATCAGCCCCGGCACGGTATCAATCATCTGCAAACGTTGAAGCACCAGGAAAAACGGGATGAGCGTGGCGACCGGCGGCAGAAACCGCTGCGACAGCACCCACGATACGATGTTGCGGTTGCCGATGCCGTAGCGAAAACGCGCCAGCGCGTAGCCGGTCAGCGTACCCAGGACGGTCGCCAGCACGGTCGCCCCAATGGAGATGGCGATGCTGTTGCCCAGCGCCAGTGTCGTCTCGCGTGCGCCCAGCCCCAACTCCGCCGACCAGTTTTCCGCGCTGGGCTGAAACTGAAGGAAGGGGACGATGGTCGGCTCCAGCGCCTCGCGCTGGGTTTTGAACGAGGTGATGACCGCCCAGACGAATGGGTACAGCACCCATATCACCGCCATCAAAACAGCCACCCACAGCAGGATACGCGCCAGCGGCGAACGCCCGATCTGGACGGCGCGGACGGGCTGCATGACGGCTTCTTTTTTCAGGGTTGCCATAAACGTTTACTCCTGCTGCATTACTCGAAGCGCGCGCGCACGCGCCAGAAATAGACCGTGCTGATGATGATGGCGATAATCACCAAGATATAGGCCAGCGCCGAGGCGTAACCCATGTTAAAGTTCCGCAGGCCGGTGATATACACGTAATAGGAATAGGTCTGGGTGGCCGAACCCGGCCCGCCGCCGAGCATCGAAAATGGTATATCAAGAATTTTGAAGGTTTCCACCAACCGCAGCAGCGCCACCGTTCCCAACGCCGGCGCGATCAGCGGGAAGGTGATAGACCGGAAAACGGCCCAACCCGAACCTGTGTCCAGACGGGCGGCCTCGTACAGCTCCTCCGGGATAGACTGCATGGCCGCCAGGATGATGACGAACACAAACGGCGACCACTGCCAGGTATCCAGGAGTAACACGGCGGTTCGCGCCGACCAGGAGTCGGTCATCCAGCGCACGCCCGTACCGCCCAATCCCCGGATAATGCTGTTGATCGAACCGCTGGTTTCGTTAAACAGGATCAACCCCATAAAACCCAGCGCGATGGGCGCGGCAAACAGCGGCATGGTCAGGATTGACCGGAAAATCCGCAGGCCGGGGAGGTCGTGGTTAAACAGCCAGGCCAAAAACGTGCCGAGAGTGAGGGTCAGCAGCGTGCTGCCAACCGTCAGATAAAGGGACGTGACGACCGTCTCGCCGACTCGCAGATCGCTGCCGATGGAGGCATAGTTCTGAAACCCGACCAAATTCCACGTCGCCTGCGTGAAGTTCCGCATATTGGCGTTGGTAAAGCTCAGGTAAAGCGAAAAAATGAGCGGGAAAAAGGTGAAGGCCAGAATCCAGACAACTCCCGGCATCAGGAAGAAGTAGCGGGCGCGGCTTTTTTTATACATTGCATCTACCCAATAAGTGCTTCTATCAAAATATAACTGGGGAGAGGAACCAACGCCTCTCCCCGTTGTCTAACCGTTAGCGCGTGGCCGCGCCAGAACCCAACAGCCTACGGCGTATAGCCGATACCGGCTTGATAGACCCGAAGCTGTTCTTCGCGGCCCAGATCGTTGTTCACCTGATCCCATTCCTGCGCCACCAGATCGAGCGCAGCCTGCGGCGTCAGTTCGTCAATCATGGCCTGCCCCAGGCGGGTATCCAGGATTTCCCAGAACGTAACTGTGCCGGGAATACGCAGATAGGTCTGATAGATGGGATGGCTGAAGAAGTTCTCGCCGTAGCCGGTGATATATTCCAGCGCGTCTCCCGCATCGTAGCCGGCGGCTACGTAGTCATCCACGCTGGCCGTGCCGAGCGGCGGGAACAGGTCATAGGTCGCGCCCGGATCCACGCCCGTCCAGCCATAGTACACGTTGAAGAAGTTGATCGGCTTGGCGGCCTGCATCGCCATGAAGTAGTAGGCCAGTTCCGGCACGTCGGTGAAGGCCGACATCACCGGATACCACGAACCGCCGGTGGTATTGCCGACGCAGTTCGGATTGGCCGAATCTTCCACGAACTCGCCCTTCTCAAGATCGTACCAGCGTTCGGAGCAGGGGATACGCGCGCCGCCCAGTTTACCCTGGATGGTCGAGCGGCTGGGGTCCTGCGCCAGCGAACCCACGTCGCCCCAGGAGAAGGTGGCGATGGCATTGCCGTTGAGGAAGTTGCTCCAGGCTTCGGCCAGTTCCCAACCGAACTGCGCCGTCGAGCCGGTGGCCGCCAGTTCCTTCAGGAATTCCAGCGCCGCCACATGGCCGGGCTGGTTGATGAGCGGGGTCAGATCATCGGGGTCGAACCAGTAAACGTTGTGATATTTGGTGACTTTGCCGATGTCATCCCCCGGAGCCGGGGTGATGGCAAAGGGAGCCGACAGTGACATGAAGTGGAACATACCCTGGCCGCCGGTACGGAGGTGCAGGCTGATGCCATCATCCGGGTCGCCGTCGCCGTTCCAGTCCTTGCCGTTGAAGAACTTGGTCACAGCCAGAAGCTGCTGCCAGGTCTTGGGCGGGACGGGCATATCCATGCCGGTTTCTTCTTTAAAGGCCGCCTGCCATTCGGGGTCGGTCAGGATGTCTTTACGGTAATAAAGCATCTGGGCATCGCCGTCGTTCAGCGCGCCGTACCACCGGCCTTCCCACTTCATCAGGTTCGCCAGCGACGGGAACACCGCCTCGCGGTCCCACACCGGGAAACCTTCCTGCTCGAAGAACGGGTCAATGGGCTGAATCCAGCCGTTCACCACGTAGTCGGACAGATACCACGCGCCGATGTTCATCACATCGTAGCTGTTCTGGCCGGTCAGGAAGTCGGTCGAAGTGGTGGTGAAATACTGCGCCTGCGGGATTTCCACGATCTCCAGTGTCGCGCCGGTGGCGGCTTGGAAGGCTTCACGCCAGAAATAATACGGGCCGGAAATACCGCCGCGCGCGCCGGCCTGCTGGACGGCTACGGTCAGCGTTTGCCCGGCGAACCGCCCGGTCGCATCCGGCAGGTTGGCTTCCAGCAGCGCCGCCATGGCGTTGGCGCGTTCGGTTTCGTCGGCTGCGCCGGGGAAGAGTTCTTCGGCGGTTTTGCCCATGAAGGTCTCACCCTGGGCGAGGACGACGGTGCCGCTGATGAGAATAAGGAGTACCGATAGAAGTGAAACAAAGACGAGGAACTTTCGGTTCATAATATTTTCTCCACTAAGTAATCTAGACGTTTACCGAAGTTCGACAATGGACTTTATTGGTTGAATGCTGAACACCTCCTTACATTACGCCGGTAAAAAATGTTGCCGGTTCGTTTGCAGATGCGGCGTGTTTTGGGGAGCTATCTGCGAACGTTCTCAATCAGACTGATGGGATTTTAGCACACAGGTGGGGCGCGCGCAACAACGACGGCCCGGCAGTGTCTTGCGCGAAATCGCCCCCTTCTGGTAAGCTGTTGGGGCGAAAACGGTGGTTCACGGTTCTCCGGGCGAGGTATGCTGCGCCCCGGCGGGCCGCAGCATAGAATACGGTTAATCAGGAATAACCCATGCGAGATCAACTGCGCGATTACATCAAAACCCACATGATTAAAGACCCCACCTACCCGCTTAAGGACGACGAGCCGCTCATCACCGGCGGCCTGGTGGACTCGTTCTCGCTGGTCGAGCTGGCGGTTTTTATCGAGGATACCTTCGGCGCGCGCTTCGATGACCCAGAGCTGACCGCCGAAAATATGGACACGGTCAATCAGATTTTGAGCAACATCGAGGCCAAGCAGTAGGATGAAGACCTCCTGCCTTCCCGCCTCGTTGACCCATCCCCCTGCCCCCCTCTCTGAATTCAGAGAAAAGCGCGCCGGATGATGGAGGAGGTGACACCATGCTAACACTCCCCATCACCCTGAACCGCCGCCCCGCCACGCTGATCGAACAGGCGCGCTGGCTGTGCCGGGAACGCGCCGCCGCGACCGCCGTCGTGCTGGTGGAACATGAGGGCGACCGCCGCCTGAGTTACGGCGCGTTTTTCGAGGGCGCGGCGCGTTTTGCCGGGGCGCTGGAAGCCTGCGGCGTGCAGCCGGGCGACCTGGTGGTGCTGGTGCTTCAACACGGCGAGGCGGTGCTGTCGGGTTTTTGGGGGGCGCTGCTGCTGGGCGCTGTGCCTTCGATCTTTCCATTTTTGAGCGACAAACTCGACCGCGAGCGGTATTTTGACAGCGTGCGGCAGTTGGTCGCCCATTCCGGCGTGCGGGTGGTCATCGCCGGCCCGGAACTGCACGCGCCGCTGCGCGACCGGCTGGCGGGCATACCATCGCTGGCAGCGGTTTTAAACATCGAAGATGTTGTGCAGGCGCAGCGCCCTGCGCCCCTGGAGGAATACCTGAACCGTCACCCCGCCGACGCCGGCGCAACCGCCTTTTTACAGCATTCGTCCGGCAGCACCGGCCTGCAAAAAGGCGTCATGCTGTCGCATCGCGCGGTGTTGAACCACATCGCCGGTTACAGCGCGGCGATCAACCTGACCCCTGATGACGTGGTTGTAAGCTGGCTACCGCTGTATCACGATATGGGGCTGATCGCCGGCTTCATCATGCCCATTTTGCAGGGTATCCCGCTGGTGCTGATGTCCCCATTCCATTGGGTGCGCGACCCCAAAATCCTGTTGTGGGCGATTCATCACCACCGGGGGACGCTGTGCTGGCTGCCGAACTTTGCCTACAACTTCCTGGCGACGCGCGTTCGCCCGGCGGCCATTCACGGCCTGGATTTATCTTCGCTGCGGGCGGTTATCAACTGCTCCGAGCCGGTGTATGCCGAGAGCCACCGCATTTTTCTGGAGCAGTATGCCTATTACGGCCTGCGCGAGTCCGCGCTGGCGACCTGTTACGCGATGGCGGAAAATACTTTTGCCGTCACCCAGAGCGCGCTGGAAATGCCGCCGCCGCTGGACGTGGTAGACCGCCGCGCCCTGATGGAAGACCGGCGGGCAGTTCCCGTAGACAATGGGCTTAAGCCCCTTGCCCCGACCGTGACGCTGGTTTCCTGCGGCGTGCCGATCCCCAACTGCGAGATCAAAATCGTGGACGAACAGCGCCGCCCGCTGCCGGAGCGGTTCATCGGCGAAATCGCTCTTCGCAGCAGCTCGATGTTGAGCGGTTACTACCGCCGCCCGGACGCCACCGCCGAAGTGATGGCCGGCGGTTGGTACTTCACCGGCGATATGGGCTACCTGGCCGGCGGCGAGTTATACATCACCGGGCGCAAAAAAGACCTGATTATCGTCGGCGGCAAAAATGTTTATCCGCAGGACATCGAAAACCTGCTCAACGATATTCCGGGGCTGCATCCGGGGCGCGCGGTGGCGTTTGGCGTGTTTAACGAGTCCCTGGGGACAGAGGACATCGCCATCGTGGCTGAGGCCGATACCGACGACCCGGAAGCCCGCGCGGACATCATGCGGGAAATCCGCGCCCGCGTGGCCCAAAACACCGACGTGACCGCCCGCTACGTGCATCTAGTCGAGCCGAAGTGGCTCATCAAAACCAGCAGCGGTAAGGTCGCCCGCCGCGCCAACCGCGAGCGGTTCATCGAAACGGTGCTGAACCGCGTCCCAGAACAGCGCGGGTGACTTCTGGACGGTGCGGCGGGTTCTCCCGCTGCAATCTTTTGCTTGTGAAATCGCCCGAAGGGTGTAGAATCGAACCAGACGATTGAAAGCAGCGCATAATTATCATGTCTACCGCTCCGCTCAGTCTCGCAAAAGTCACCTGGCGTCATCCCCAGACCGGCGTCGTGCAGGAATTTGTCCTGGCCGAAGGCGCGACTGCCACTATTGGCCGGCAGGCCGGCAACGACATCTGCATCCCGGAACAGCATGTTTCGCGCCAGCACGCCGTCATCACCTACCGGGAAGGCATTTTTATGATTGACGACCTGGGCAGCGCCAACGGCACGTTCGTCAACGACCAGTTGATAACCGAGTCGTTCCCACTGGCTTCCGGCGACATCATCCGGCTGTACGTGCCGATGCTGTATTTTTCGGCCACCGTGACCGAAGAAGACCAGCGCAACGCCGAGGAAATGGGGACGCTCATCACCGCCACCATCAGCACCGGCAAGGGCAAGCTCATCATCACCACCGGCCCCCAGGAAGGCACGACCATTCCCCTGCTGCTGAACACCATCACGATGGGCCGCGCCACCAGCAAAGCCAGTTGGGAAATCGGCCTGCAAGACCCCTCGGTGTCGCGCCCCCACGCCCGGCTGCAGCTGGTGGACAATACCTGGGTGATTCATGACCTAGGCAGCGCCAACGGCACGCTGGTCAACAACACGCCGGTGACAGAAAAAGGCCGCCCCCTGCGGGACGGCGATATTATGACGCTGGGATCAACGATTTTGCTGTTCCGGGCGGGTTAAAGGGGGGTCACCTCAAACCGGGAAAACCTGCGGCATCCCCAATGCCTGCCGCAGCGCCTCCAGCATGGCCGCGTGGATGAGGCCGTTGCTGGCGACAATCTCTTGGCCGGAATAAAGCGCGCCGGACTCGATGCCCTGGTAATCGCTGGCCTGGCCGCCGGCTTCCAACACGCACAGGATTCCCGCCAAGCAGTCCCACGAATGAATGCGCGACTCCCAGAAGCCGTCAAAACGCCCCGCCGCCACGTAACACAGATCAAGCGCCGCCGAGCCAAACCGCCGCACCGCGCGGGTGAGCTTGAGGAAATGAATCCACTCGCGCAGGTTGTTATCCGGGTGGGTGGCGACATCGGTCGGGAAGCCGGTACACAGCATGGATTTCTGTAAATCGGCGGTGGCGGAAACGTGGATTGGGCGGTCATTGAGCCACGCGCCGTACCCTCGCGCGGCGCTGAACAGCTCGCCGCTGACGGGGTGATAAACCGCGCTGACCAGAGGCCGCCCGCTCCGTTCCGCCAGCGCCAGGCTGACAGAAAAATAGGGGATGTTGCTGGCGAAGTTGGACGTGCCGTCCAGGGGGTCTACATGCCAGAAGTAGCTGGCCTCTGCCGCCGGCGCGCCCATGCCGCCGCCTTCTTCCCCGATGATATGATGGTCGGGGAAGGCCGCTTGCAGCCGCGAGACGATCACCGCCTCGGCAGCCGGGTCGGCCTCGGTCACGATGTCGGCTAGGTTGCCTTTGACGGTTTCCTGGTGGGGGCGGTCATAATAGTGCATCAGCACCGCGCCGGCCTCGCGGGCGATGTCGGCGGCGGTGGTACGAACGGCTTGCCAGTCCACGACAGTTGCTCCTTGCAGCGTGAGGACACGGCGCACCGTGTCCTCACCACAAAAATAGGCCTATCCACAACGATAGACCTATTATATGCCGGAGTTATGCTCGATGACTAGATTTTTATAACGCTGCTTGCCTGTTTTCCTTTCGGCCCTTCCACAACTTCAAATTCTACCTTTGATCCTTCATCCAGGGACTTGTAGCCCGCACCCTGGATCGCGCTGTAATGGACAAAAATATCCGGCGGACCGCTCTCTGGGGTGATAAACCCGTAACCCTTCTCCGGGCTAAACCACTTCACTACACCCCTGATTCGCTGAGACATACTTGCAGAACTCCTAACTCTTGAAATATCGGACAAGCCGCGTCACATCTAAAGCTGCCATTCCTCGGTAAACAGCGCTTTTCTGTTGTGTCGTCGAGCTACAGGAATAGAGTGTAGTAGATAAGCCTAAAAATTGTCAAGCAATCGCGTTAAATCTGCTTAACAGCGGCCAGACTCAACCGCCGGCTGGCCGACCGCAGCCCGGTTTTTCCCTGACGGCGCGGACGCAGGCTTTTAAAAGGGTTTAAGATAACAGCATCAAACCAAACGCGACGGAGGTGCCGCATGGCTGATGAATTTCGCCCACCTGAGCAGCCTGTTCAGGACGAGGCCGTTCCGTTGGGCGACCTGATCGAAGCGCCGGCGGGCAAACGCGCGCCGCTGCGCGTGGTGGAGGCGGACGCGCCGGAAAAACCAAAGCGCAAACGCAAACCCAGGCCATTCTCGATGCCCTGGTGGCTGCGTTTGGGGACGGTGGCACGGGTGTACCGGTGGGTGATCGTGCTGGCCGCCGTCACGGCAGTGATCGGCGCGGGCGCGGCGCTGCTGGTGATCCCGGAGCGCCAGGTGCGCGTGCCGATGCCCGTTACCGTCCCGGTGATCGTGCCGGTGACGCTGACGCCATCACCCACCGCCGCGCCGCTGAAACCCACGCCGACGGCCATGTTTGGCGAAGGTATCGGCAGAAGCGGTTACGACTACCTGACGATGGCCGACATCGCCCCGAACATCCCGGCCATGACGCGCGTGCGGTTGAGCCTGGGCTGGTACGACGGCGAGGTGTGGCATTATCAGGTCGCAGCGGAAGACGAAGGCCGTTTTGGGGAGGCCCTGGAATGGCAGCTTGCCTACGTGCCGGTACACAATTCGCTGACGCCTTCGGCGACACCCTGGCCGACTCTCACGCCCACCCCCGGCTGATGGCCGCCCCTCCGCCAAAAGACAGAGCTTGGCCGCGCCGAAAGTCCGGTCGAAAAATCGTCCGCGCGCCGGGGGTTTTCCGGGCGGTTTCGCGCTTCAATAAAAAACGTTGAGATGAAATGAAGCGGAAACCAGAAAAGGAAGCGGGTTATGTTCCAGCACCCCTCCCCCAAACACCATGCGATTGTTCTGGGCGGCAGCATCGCCGGCCTGATGGCCGCCCGCGTGCTGGCCGATCATTTCGAGCGCGTGACGGTCATCGAACGCGATCACCTGCCGGAAGGCGATGAAAACCGGCCCTGCGCGCCGCAGGGGCATCATATCCATACCCTGATGCTGCGCGGACAGCAGATTATGGAGCGCCTGTTCCCCGGCCTGGAAGCCGAACTGCTGGAGGCTGGCGCGCCGGCGGTGGAACAGGGGCAGGAAACCCGCGTTTTATACAAAACCGGCTGGGCGCCGGTCATGGATACTGGACTGACGGTTTATGCCGCCAGCCGCGCCCTGCTGGAGTCGCGCATTCGCCGCCGGATAAACCAGAACCCGCAGATCGAAATCCGGGACGGTTACGAAGTGGTTGAACTGCTGGCCGACGAGTCCCGCCGGACGGTGACGGGCGTGCAGATGCGCCAGCGCGGCGGGCAGCAGATCGAATACCTGCGCGCTGACCTGGTGGTGGACGCCAGCGGGCGCTCGTCGAAAACGCCCGACTGGCTGGAACAGCTTGGTTACGCCCGCCCACAGGAAACCGTGATCCAGGCGCGGCTGGGTTATGCTTCGCGCTGGTACGCCATCCCGGAAGATTTCCGGTCGGACTGGAAGGCCGTGTGGATTCAGCCCAAAGCGCCGTTTTTCCCGCGCGGGGGCGTGTTGATGCCGGCTGAAGGCAGCCGCTGGGTGGTGACGCTGTTCGGCACGGCCAGGGATTACCCGCCGACGGACGAAACGGCTTTCCTGGGTTTTGCCCGCAGCCTGCTCAGCCGACGGATTTACCACGCCATCAAAAACGCCGAGCCGCTGACGCCGATTTACGGCTACCGGCGCACCGCCAACCGCTGGCGGCATTATGAACGTATGGCGCGCCTGCCGGAGCGCCTGCTGGTGATGGGCGATGCTTTCGTGGCGCTGAACCCCAGCTACGGCCAGGGTATGACGGCGGCGGCGCTGGCTGCCGAAACGCTGGCCGCCACCTTGCGCGGTCGGCGCAGTTTGAACCGCCTGTGGGTGCATTTTCACCGGCGGCTGGCGCGCGCGGTCGGCGCGGCGTGGATGCTTTCGACCCATGCAGACCTGCGCTGGCCGACCACCGAAGGCGGGCGGGTCGGCCTGCTGACGGCGATCATGCAGGGGTACGCCGACCGGGTGGCCGCGCTGATCCCCAATAACCCGGCGCTGTACCAGGTATACCTGGAAACCCTGCACGGCCTGCGCCCGGCGTCGGCGCTGTTCGCCCCGTCCATTTTGAAGGTGGTGCTTCAACAGGCCTTCAAACACCAGACCGCGCAGCCGGCGCCGGTTATCACCAGCACGCAGGAAATGGTGCGCGTCGGCAGCGGGCAGTAAAAAAACGGCCCTGGGTTTTTGACCCAGGGCCAGACTTTCACCCGGCGCTCAATCCAGCCGCTCGATGATCGTCCCCGTCCCCATGCCGCCGCCGCAGCACATGGTTTGCAGGCCGAAGCGTTTATCGTGCGTTTCCAGCGCGTGTAACAGCGTGGTCATCAGCCGCGCGCCGGACGCGCCCAACGGATGGCCTAGCGCAATCGCGCCGCCGTGAACGTTCACCCGGCTCATGTCCGCGCCGATTTCCCGCTGCCACATGGCGATCACCACCGCAAAGGCTTCATTCACTTCAAACAAGTCTATCTGGTCGAGGCTCATCCCCGCTTTGGACAGCACTTTTTGCGTCGCGCTGATCGGGCCGGTCAGCATCAGGTGTGGGTCGCTGCCGACCGTCACGCCGGCCACCAACCGGGCGCGCGGTTTGAGTCCCATCTCCGCCGCTTTTTCGCGGGTGGTCAGCAGCAGCGCCGCCGCGCCGTCGGTGATCTGGCTGCTGTTGCCGGCGGTCGTCACGCCGTCGGCGCTGAACACGACCGGCAGGGTCGCCATTTTTTCCAGCGATACATTGGCGCGGAAGCCCTGGTCGCGGTCGGCCAGCACCGGCTGGCCTTCTTCGTCCAGGCCGGGCAGCGGCAGAATCTCGCCTTTGAGCCAGCCGTTTTCGGTGGCGCGGGCGGCCTTCAGGTGGCTTTCGTAGCCGATGCGGTCAACCTCCTCACGGCTGATGCCCCACTTGTGGGCGATTTCGTCGGCGGCGAGGCCCTGCGGCACGATGTTATAGGTTTCCATAATGCGGTCGGTGAAGGGCTGGCCGCCGTTCCCGATGCTCGACCCCATCGGCACGCGCGTCATGTGTTCCACGCCGCCCGCGACCACGAAGTCGGCCTGCCCGGAAAGCAGCATCCCCGCCGCCAGATGGACGGCCTGCTGGCTGGAGCCGCACTGGAAATCCACCGTCGTGGCCGGAATTTCGATGGGCAGCCCGGCGTCCAGCACCACGCTGCGCGCCAGGTTGAAGGTCTGTTCGCCCACCTGGCTGACGCAGCCCATAATGACATGATCGAGCCGCGCCGCGTTAACATTGGCCCGCGACAGCACCTCGCACAGCACCGATGACCCTAACCGTACCGGATGCGTGTCCCGCAGCCAGCCGCCGCGCCGCCCCAGGGGCGTGCGAACCGCTTCAATAATCACCACCTCGCGCATGGTTTACCCTCTCGAATTAAATCCCGATTCGATTTTTTTATGATACCGCAAATTCGCTGCCCGGTCGTTCATGTTTGGCGGCGGGGATGTTCGCCAGCGGCAGCCACACTTTAAACAGGCTGCCGCGCCCCGGATGGCTGTCCACCTCAATCTCGCCCCGGTGCAGGTCTACGATCTCCTTGACGATGGCGAGTCCCAGGCCCGTGCCGGGAATGTTCATCTCCCGCGCTTTCTGGCCGCGATAAAAACGGTCGAACAGGCGCGCCGCTTCTTCGGCTTCGATGCCGATGCCGCTGTCCTCCACCTGCACCAGCGTTCGCTGGCGCGCCGCGTCGAAGGTCACCTGCACCTGCACCTGACCGCTGTGAGTATATTTGACGGCGTTGGCGAGCAGGTTGGAAAGCATCCGCGCCAGATGGTTGTGCCGCCCCAAAACCGGCGGAACGTCCGCCTGGCCTTCAAATTCCAGTTTCAGCCCGGACGCCTCGGCAATCGGGCGGTAGATATTCACCACTTCCTGCGTTACGGCGTTTAAATCCACCGGGCCGAACTTCAGCCGTCCCCGGCTGTCTTGCAGGCGCGACATATCCATCACATCTTCGACCAGTTCTCGCAGCAAAAACACCTGCTCCTTAAGGCCGGCGCGGTATTCCTCCTGGCGGTCGGGTTCGACACGCTCCATCAATTCCAGCCGTAAGCTGAGGCTGGAGATAGGATTACGCAGCTCGTGGGACAGGTTTTCGATCAGCGCCGATTTCATGACATCCAGCTCGCGGAGTTGGGTATTGGCGGCCTCCAGTTCGGCGGTGCGCTGTATAACGCGCGTTTCCAGGTCGGTTTTCAGGGCCTCCAGTTCTTCGTTCTGGCGTTTGAGGGTGCGCCAGTCGTGGTTGAACAGCAGGTAAAACAGCAGGCTGGTCGTCACGACGAAAAACAACCCCTTAACGCTCTGCATCCGGGTAAGCTGGCCGGCATCTTGCGCCAGCAGCGCCAGCGCCTGGTCGCTGAACAAAATCCAGGCCGTTGAAACCGCCGCGTAGATGGTGACCAGGCGCAGGGGTGGGGGAAATAAGAATTTTTTCATCAACTTTGCGGCTCTCCTCCATAGGCAAAAAATGATAGGCAAAAAATGGCAGTTCAGGCCGCGACCATTATAGGTGGGCGAACTTTCAGCCAGTCACCTTGCAAATGTTACATTTTGTTATAGCGACGTGCCGCAAAAAGGAGCGGGAAAAATCGAACATTTGCGGCATCCCCATCTAAGATATTAGTATACCTTGATTGTCACGCGCTGCGGTGTAATCTCGGCTGACACCAGGGCAATTGCATATCATGCCAGGTTCGGAGCCATAAAGGGTTATGGTGGTTCGTAGGGGCGCAAGGCCTTGCG
>JAPKMO010000091.1 GCA_026645945.1 Anaerolineae bacterium | reverse complement strand
CCGGGTATTCGTCAAATACCCGGCGAAATTGACGGATGATGTCATGCACTTCTGGGCGAAAGGCGCTGTAAATGCGGTTATAAGGGTCGGGTTCGTCTCGAAACTCCGCATCTTTTACCATCCAGTCAATCACGTCCACGCGGAAGCCATCTACCCCCCGGTCGAGCCAGAAACGAATCACGTCCTGCATGGCGGCGATCACCTCCGGGTGGCGATAATTCAGGTCAGGCTGTTCCTTCAAAAAGCTGTGCAGGTAATACTGACCGGTGGCCGCGTCCCATTCCCAGGCCGAACCACCAAAGGCGCTCGTCCAGTTATTCGGTGGGCTGCCGTCCGGTTTTGCATCCCGCCAGATATACCAGTCCCGCCGGGGATTATCCCGCGATGACCGCGCTTCTAAAAACCAGCGGTGTTCGCTGGAAGTATGGTTTGGAACAAGATCAAGCAGGAGTTTAATGCCGCGTGTATGAGCTTCTGCCAGCAGTTTGTCAAAATCCGCCAGCGTGCCGAACAGGGGGTGAATATCGCAGTAGTCCGCCACATCGTATCCAAAGTCGGTCATCGGTGATGGGAAAATCGGCGACAGCCAGATGGCGTCAATGCCCAACCATTGCAGATAATCCAGACGGGAAGTGATGCCCGGCAGGTCGCCGACGCCATCGTCATTGCTGTCCTGAAAGCTGCGCGGATAAATCTGGTAGATAATGCCCTGCTTCCACCAGGGGGTTTTTGCGTCCGATGTCGTCATGATTTCCTCGTTTGCTGAAGCACCAAAACTTTATGCCCTGCCTTTGGACTCTACCCGCTGTGTGAAGCGAGCCACGTCAATCACAAAGCGTGTGTGCGTCCCTTCGCCGATCAATTCCTGCTCATCCCACGCCTGTACCTTGAACACCACCCGCCGTCCTTCGACGCGCGTCACTTCCGCTCGCGCCCGCACCTGCTGGCCGAGCGGAGTCGCTGCCAGATGCCGCACGTCCAGCGCCGTCCCCACGCTGGCCTGGCCTTGCGACAGCAGATGGTCAATGGCCGCGACTGCCGCCGCTTCCATCAGCGCGATCATGGCCGGCGTAGCGTACACCGGCAGGCCGCCGCTGCCCAGGTGTGTCGCCGTCAGGTCATCTGTGACGACTGCCGTTCGTTCGCCGGTCAGTCCAGGTCGGATTTGCTCCATTTTTTGCCTCTCTCATGAACATTATCCAAAAGAATCTCATGCAAGTTGCACGTTGATATAAAGCGCGATTCCAGACAATAATGGATGAAAGTATAACTGGAAAAAAACAAACCGTGTATATCCTTGTCTGCGACAAAAAAGCGAAGAAGACCTAACCCGACCACTTGTCCGGGCTTTTTCGCTTACCAGATGCGAACGACCAGAACCCGCCCGGATGGCGGGTTTTTTCGTGTATAAAGGACTAATCATGTTATCGGCAGTCGCTTTACAAACATTCGACAGCAAGAAGAAGCAGAGCAAAAAACCAGACCCCCGATCTGGATAGCTGTGCTGCACCAAAACCGTGAGCCGACCGCCGTCCAGATGAACTTCCGGGCGGCGGTTTTTATTTTCGACCCTGTGTATTCAGATCAGAAAGGATGCAAGGAAATGTCTCAACCGGTATGTCCTGAATGCGGCGGCACGGTGAACGTGCCAGCCGACGCGCTGCAAAACGAACTGCTGCCCTGCCCCGACTGCGGCACGGAACTGGAAATCATCAGTCTGAACCCGCTGGCATTGGAGCGTGCGCCGGAAATTGAAGAGGATTGGGGCGAATAACATGCGCGTCGGTTTGCTCGTCACCCATCTGCGCGCCGAAGAAAAACTGCTGATCGAGGCGTTCCAGGCGCGCGGCTTCCAGCCGGACATCTTGCTCGACCGTCAGATCGTGTTTGATCTGACCGCCGGGCCGGAACAGCGAACGCCGTCTGGCGCAGCCTGGAGCGACTATGACGTTGTTCTGGAACGCTGCGTCAGCACCTCGCGAGGACTCTACCTGCTGGCCATCCTCAATGCCTGGGGCATCCGCACCATCAATTCCCATGCGGCGGCGGTCGCCTGCGCCGACAAACTGCTGACCACGCTGGCGCTGGCCTCGGCGGGCGTCCCCCAACCACCCGCGCGCGTCGCTTTTGACGCCGAAAGCGCCCTGGAAATCATCGAACAGACCGGCTACCCTGCTGTACTCAAGCCTGTCACCGGCTCGTGGGGGCGGCTGCTGGCGCGCATCAACGACCGGGACAGCGCCGAAGCGATCATCGAACACCGCCAGACGCTCGGCAGCTACCAGCACCATGTCTACTACGCGCAGCCTTATGTCAATAAACCGGGGCGCGACATCCGCGCCTTTGTGGTCGGCGACGAAACCATCTGCGCCATTTACCGCACCTCGCCGCACTGGATCACTAACACCGCACGCGGCGGCCAGGCCGCAAACTGTCCGGTCACGCCGGAGATGGACGCGCTCTGCCGCCGGGCAGCGGCGGCGGTCGGCGGCGGCGTGCTGGCGCTTGACCTATTTGAAGACCCCGAACGCGGCCTGCTGGTCAACGAAATCAACCACACAATGGAGTTCCGCAACAGCAGCGCCCCTACCGGCGTGGACATCGCCGCCCGCGTCGCCGATTACGCCTTGCGGCAGACCGAGGTGATCGTATGATCCGCGCAGGAATCGTCGGCGCATCCGGTTATGCCGGGGGCGAACTGCTCCGGCTGCTGCTCGGCCATCCCGATGTAGAAGTCGTACAGGCTGCCTCACAAAGCAGCATGGGGAAATTTTTGCATCAGGTTCATCCGCACCTGCGCGGACGCACGTCCCTGCGTTTCATCAGCCCGGACGCGCTCCAGCCCTGCGACGCGCTGTTCCTGGCGCTGCCGCACGGCGAAGCACAAACCCGCATCGAACGGTATTCCGCCCTTGCCGGCACGATTATTGACCTGAGCGCCGATTTTCGCCTGCGCGACCCGGCGGCCCACGCAGCCACCTACAGCGATCACGCCGCGCCGGACTGGCTGCCGCGTTTCACCTACGGCCTACCGGAAATCAACCGCCCCGCCCTGCGCGAAACCCGTTATGCCAGCGGCGTGGGCTGCAACGCCGCCGCGACGATTCTGGCGCTGCGTGTGGTATTTGACGCTGGGTGGCTGGATGTAAGTCAGCCCATCATCGCCGATATAAAAGTCGGCAGCAGCGAGGCCGGCAGCAAACCCGGCGAGTCCAGCCATCACCCTGCGCGCGCGGGCGTCGTTCGCCCCTTCCAGCTTACCGGCCACCGCCACGAGGCGGAAGTCTGCCAAGCACTCGCGGGCAGCGGCACGTTGGATGTGCGCCTGTCCGTCACCAGCGTCGAGATGGTGCGCGGCGTTTCGGCGGCGGTGCATGTCACCCTGCCGCCAGGGCTGGCCGAACGCGACCTGTGGAACGCCTACCGCGCCGCCTGGAACGGCGAGCCGTTCGTCCGTATTGTCCACGAAAAAACTGGCATCCACCGCCACCCGGAACCGCGTTTGCTGGCCGGCACGAACTACGCCGACGTGGGCTGGGAATATGACCCTGACACCGGGCGCGCCGTCCTGTTGTGCGCCCTGGATAACCTGGGCAAGGGCGCGGCAGGCACAGCCGTCCAGTGCATGAATCTGATGTATGGCCTTGAAGAAACGTCTGGTCTGAGTTTTGGAGGTTTTTACCCATGACCTCGGTATTGAAACTTGGCGGCGGCGCGGGCAACGACCACACGATGGCGCTGCACAACCTCGCCGACCGAATCCGCAGGGGCGAGCGGTGGGTGCTGGTACATGGCGCCAGCGCGGCAGCGGACGCCCTGGCTGAACAGGTCGGTTATCCGACGCGCGCGCTCATCACACCCGGCGGCCACACCAGCCGCTACACCGACGCCCGAACACTGGACATCTTCTGCATGGCGGCAGCTTCCGTCAACCAGCAAATGGTCGCCGCGCTCGACACGCTTGGTGTGCGCGCTGCCGGGTTAGCCGGGCCGAATGTCATCCGCGCCGCCCGCAAAACGGCCATTCGCGCTGTGCGCGACGGGCGGCAGGTACTCATCCGGGATGACTATTCTGGCTCAATTACCGGTATAGAAACGCGCCTGCTGGCGTCGCTGCTCGAAGTCGGCATCACGCCGGTGATTGCGCCGGTCGCATTGGGAATGGAAGGCGAACGTCTGAACGTAGATGGTGATCTGGCTGCCGCCGCCATCGCCCAAGCGTTGGAGGCCGAAACTCTGCTCATCCTCAGCAACGTCCCCGGCCTACTCCGCGATGTTCATGACCCTTCCTCGCTGGTGCGGTCTTTTTATCTGTCTGAACTGCCGCAGTACGAAACCCTGGCAGCCGGCCGCATGAAGAAAAAACTGCTGGCCGCCGAACGCGCCGGAGTCGGTCGTTTTATCCTGTCGGATTCGCGCATCACGCAGCCGGTGGACGCCGCGCTGGCTGGAGCCGGCACGCATATTCAGGCGAGGGTTCTCAATGGTCACTTCAATGATTGACCTGATGGAGCGGGAGCAGATACGTTCCAGCGGCGTTTACCTCAAACGCGACCTGCAAATCGTGCGCGGCGAGGGCGCGACGCTTTACGACGCGGCAGGCCGCCGCTACATTGACTGTGTGGGCGGCCAGGGCGCGGCCAACCTCGGCCACAACCACCCGGCGGTGATCGCTGCCATTCAGCGCCAGCTAAATGACCTTATTTCCTGCCCGGAGTTATTTCACAATCCCGTCCGGGCGCGCTACCAGGACGAATTGTGCCGCACCGCCGATATGCCGAGGGTATTCCTGTGCGGCAGCGGCGCGGAGGCGGTCGAGGCTGCGCTCAAGTTTGCCCGGCTGACCACGCGCCGCCCTAATTTCGTCGCTGCTATGCGCGGTTTTCATGGCCGTACGATAGGCGCGCTCAGCATCACCTGGGAAAAAGCCTACCGTGAACCGTTTGAGCCGCTGCTACCTGGCGCGCGCCACATCCCCTACAACAATCTGGAGCGGCTGGCCGAGGCGCTGGACGACACTATCGCGGCGGTTATTCTTGAACCCGTCCAGGGCGAAGGCGGCGTGCATCCCGCTCAGCCGGGTTATCTGGCCGAAGCGCAGCGGTTGTGCCAAAAACACGGCGCGCTGCTCATCCTGGATGAGGTGCAGACCGGTTTTGGCCGCACCGGCAGTCTGTTCGCCTACCAGCACGACGGCATCCAGCCGGATTTGATATGCCTTGCCAAAAGCATCGCCGGTGGGCTGCCGATGGGCGCGGTTTTGATCGGCGAGCGGGTTGGTGCTTTGCCGCCGGCCGCGCACGGCAGCACCTTTGGCGGCAGCCCGGTCGCCTGTGCGGCAGGGCTGGCCGTGCTGGAAGTGCTGCAAACGACCGATCTCATCGAACGGGCGGCCCGGCTGGGCGCGGCTGCAATGGAACATCTGCGCGCCAACCGTCCCGCCGGCGTCCGCGAGGTGCGCGGGCGCGGCCTCATGATCGGTCTCGAACTGCGCGGCAAAGTCGCCCCGGTGCTGCGGGCGCTGCAAACACGCGGCGTGCTGGCGCTGCCCGCCGGATCAACCGTGCTGCGGCTGCTGCCCCCACTGGTGATCTCGGAAGACGATCTCTGGCAGGTGATACAGACCATCGAGGAGGTGATTGACGATGCCTTTTGAAAATTACAACATCATCGAAAGCACGCTGAGAGAAGGCGAGCAGTTCAGCACTGCCGCCTTCACCCCTGTTCAGAAGCAAAAAATCGCCGAAATGCTCGACTCCTTCGGCGTCGAAATGATCGAAATGACTTCGCCCTGTGCCTCGCCGCAAAGCGCCGCCGACATTCGCGCCGTTGTCGGTATGGGGCTGCGCGCTCGCATCCTCACCCATATCCGCTGCAACCATGACGATGCCCGCCGCGCGCTGGATACTGGTGTGCAGGGTATAGACATCGTGATCGGCACGTCGCCGCATTTGATCCGGCACAGTCATGGCAAAAATATCAACCAGATTATAGACCTGGCGGCGGACGTGCTTTCGTTCATCCGCCAGCAGGCGCCGGATGTGATTTTACGCTTCAGCACCGAGGACAGCTTCCGCAGCCGCGAGGCCGATCTGCTGCGGGTTTATCTGGCGATCGCCGATCTCGGCCTCGTCCAGCGGCTCGGTGTGGCCGATACGGTCGGGGTTGCCCTGCCCGGCCAGGTCTCCGCGCTGGTGCATCAATTGGTGCGGCTGACCGGGCTGGATGTCGAGTTTCACGGCCATAACGACAGCGGCTGTGCCATCGCCAACGCCTGCGCCGCCCTGGAAGCCGGAGCGACCCATATAGATACCACCATTCTGGGCATCGGCGAGCGCAACGGCATCACCCCCCTCGGCGGCCTGATCGCCCGTTTGTATACGCTCAACCGGCAGTATGTCGCAAAATACAACCTCAAACTGCTGCCGCAGCTTGACCTGCTCATCGCCGACTACTGCGACATCCCGATTCCGTTCAGCAACTATATCACCGGCTCCAGCGCCTTCATCCACAAGGCCGGCATCCACGCCAAAGCCGTCCTGGCCGACCCCGAAACTTATGAAATCCTCCAGCCGGAAGATTTCGGCCTCACGCGGGAAGTCGCCGTCGGCCACCGGCTGACCGGCTGGAACGCTATTCGCAGCCGGGCGCTGGCGCTCGGCCTCAGCCTGGACGAGGCCACGCTGAAATCTATCACGCAGACGATTAAACAGCGGGCCGATCATCAACCGCTTTCGCTGCCGGAAGTGGATGCCCTGCTGATGGAGGCAGCTTTTCAGTTATGAATGGATACACCTTCGCCGAAAAAGCCCTTGCCCGCGCCGCCGATCTGACCACCGCCCGCGCCGGGGACATTCTGGACATTCGACCGGATTTAATCTTCAGCCACGATAATTCGGCGGCCATCCGGCGCATCTTCGAGCAGACCGGCGCGCCCGCCATCGTCCGCCCGGAGCGTATCGCCATCACCCTCGATCATGCCGTGCCTGCCCCCACCACCCAACATGCGCAAAACCATGCCGAAATTCGCCGCTGGGTGCAGGAACAGGGCATCCGGCATTTTTTTGAAGTCGGGCGCGGCATCTGCCATCAGGTCATCAGCGAGGAGGCGCTCGTGCTGCCCGGCGAAACCATCCTGGGCGCGGACAGCCACAGCACCCATTATGGCTGGCTGGGCGCGTTCGGCATGGGCATCGGGCGCACCGAGATGGCCGCCCTGTGGGCGACCGGCGAATTGTGGCTGCGCGTGCCGGAATCCATGAAAATTACGCTTAACGGCAGGCTGCGGCCCGGCGTCACCATCAAGGATGCCAGCTTACGCATCCTGGGTGACTTGGGCGTAGCCGGGGGCCAGTACCGCGCGGTCGAATTCGCCGGCGATACGCTCTCTACCCTCCCACTGGACGAGCGGCCAGTACTGCCCAATATGATGGCCGAGTTCGGCGCGATGAGCGCTTACCTGCCGCCCGATCAGGCTGTTTTCGACTATCTTGAGCCGCGCCGGACGCGCGCTTACATGCCGCTTTATCCCGACCCCGGCGCGATATACGCCGAAGAATACACCCTGGACGTGTCGAACCTTGAACCGCAGATCGCCCTGCCCCACCAGCCTGATAATGTCGTCCCTTTGTCAGAGGTGATCGGCCAGCCCATCCAGCAGGCATTCCTGGGAACCTGCACCAACGGGCGCTTCGAGGACTTGCAGGCCGCCGCCGAAGTGCTGCGCGGCCACCGGGTGCGCTGCCGTCTGGTGGTCATCCCGGCCAGCTCGCAAATTTACATCCAGGCTGCCCAATCCGGCGTCCTGGCTGCGTTGGTCGAGGCCGGCGCGGCAGTTGGCACACCGGGCTGCGGCCCGTGTATGGGCAACCACATGGGCATCCCGGCCCCGGACGAGGCGACTATCAGCAGCGCCAACCGCAACTTTCGCGGGCGTATGGGGACGCCGGAAGCGCCGGTTTACTTGGCAAACCCCTACGTCGTCGCCGCCAGCGCCATCTGCGGCCACCTGGCCGACCCGCGCGAGTTTCTGCCGGGGTATAATCCGCTTTAAGGAGCTTATATGACCGTACATCGTGTCTGGGTTTACGGCGACAATGTGAATACCGATGTGATTTTCCCCGGCAAATACACCTATACCCTCAAAACGCCGGAAGAAATCGCCGCTCACGCCCTCGAAGACCTTGACCCGGCTTTTGCGACCAGTGTCCGCCCAGGTGATGTCATTGTCGCCGGGCGCAACTGGGGCAGCGGCAGCAGTCGGGAGCAGGCCGTTACTGCGCTCAAATATGCCGGCGTCCCGATAATCATCGCAGCATCCTTTGGGGGGCTGTATTTCCGCAACTGCATCAACCAGGGCATCTGGCCGGTTGTCTGCCCGGAACTGCGCCAACTGGTGCAAACCGGCGATACTATCGAAATAGACCGCCAGACAGGTCAGATTTTCACCGCCGCCGGGCGGGTATTTGCCGTCCCTTCGCTGTCGCCGTCGGTGCAGGCCATCCTGGACGGCGGCGGCCTGCTGCCGATGCTTCAACGCCGCTTTGGAAAGGTTGATGCATGAATCCGCATATCATCACGGTCATCCCCGGTGATGGCATCGGCCAGGAAGTGATCCCGGCGGCAGTGTGTGTTCTGGAAACGCTGAATCTACCCCTGGTGTTTAGCCAGGCTGAAGCCGGATTTGGAGCATTTGAACGCACCGGAAACGCGCTGCCTGCCGAAACTCTACGACTATGCGAAAACAGCGCGGCGATTTTGTTCGGTGCGACTCAATCACCTATGTCGAAGGTCGAGGGTTATCAGAGTCCCATTCTGACACTGCGCCGCCATTTTGACCTGTTCGCCAATCTACGGCCTGCCATCAGCGAAAATATTGATCTGCTGATCGTGCGTGAAAACACCGAAGGGCTTTACAGCCGCCGCGAGCGGGTCGAGGACGCCGACCAGACGGCAGTCGCTGAGCGGGTCATCACAGCCAGAGCATCGGCGCGAATCGCACGTGTCGCGTGCGAACTGGCGCTTAAGCGGCGCGGCAGGCTGACTATCGTCCACAAAGCCAATGTGTTAAAGGAAACCTGCGGCCTATTCCGCCGTATTGCTTTTGAAGTCGCCGCCGAGTACCCTGTCTTGACGGTTGAAGAAGTTCTGGTGGATACTGCCGCCATGCTTCTGGCTCAGAATCCATCCCGTTTTGATGTGATCGTGACCACTAATCTGTTCGGCGACATCCTCAGCGATCTGGCGGCAGGGCTGACCGGCGGCCTGGGTATCGCGCCGTCGGCCAATATCGGCGGCGAGCGCCCTGCCCTTTTCGAGCCAGTGCATGGCAGCGCCCCAGACATCGCCGGGAAGGGCGTGGCCGACCCACGCGCCGCCATCCTCTCCGCCGCTATGCTTCTGGACTGGCTTGGTTATACTCAGGCCGCCGCCTCTGTAACACGTGCCGCCCGCCAGGCGGTACACACCGGCAGCATCGCCATCACCACCGAACAGATCATCGAGCGGCTTTTAGAGGAATCGCCCCATGCCCGCTGAACTGCTGACCGAACTGGTGCGCCGTTACAGCCCTTCGACGCAGGAAGCAGAGGCCGTTGATTACCTGGTCGGCTGGATGCGCGACAGCGGCTTCCACGCCTATTGTGACGCGGCAGGTAACGCCTGCGGTATTCGCGGCCCCCTGGATGCGCCAAATACCCTTGTGCTGCTCGGCCATATAGATACTGTCCCCGGTTTGATTCCGGTGCGTGTTGAGGATGGCTGCCTGTACGGGCGCGGCAGCGTAGACGCTAAAGGCTCGCTGTCAGCTTTTGCTGAAGCCGCCGCGCACGCCTGTCTGCCCGACGGCTGGCGCGTGGTGGTAATCGGCGCTGTGGAGGAAGAAATCGCCACCAGCCGGGGCGCGGTTTTCGTGCGCGATCACTTCAACCCGACTGCCTGCATCATCGGCGAACCCAGCGGCGTGGAGCGTATCACATTGGGTTACAAAGGGCGGCTGCTGGTGGATTACCGCCTCATTCGTCCCGTCATGCACACCGCGCAGCCCACGCCCAGCGTCGGCGAGTTAGGGTTTAGCTTCTGGCAGAAAATCACTGACTGGGCTAACCGCCGGAATGCCGGCATCGCAGGTTTTTTTGACCGCGTAACGCCGCATCTGCGCTCCATCAACACCGAAACCGATTATTTCGCGGATACGCTGCACCTCACGATCAGCTTTCGCCTGCCGCCGGGCCTTTCGCCGGAGGAAACTTTCGCCGCATTAAAAACGTTTGCCGAACCAGATGCCGAACTGCATCCTTACGGCATGGAACACGCCTATCGGGGAGAACGAACGACCAGTCTCGTGCGCGGGATGCTGGCCGCGATTCGCGCTGAGGGGGGCCAACCTGGTTTTGTCCTCAAAACCGGGACCAGCGATATGAATGTCGTCGCGCGCCGCTGGAACTGCCCGATCATCGCCTACGGACCGGGCGACAGCAGCCTCGACCACACGCCGGACGAACACCTTCCACTGGCAGAATACCAACACGCCGTCCAAGTGCTGCGGCGATTTCTAGAAAATCTTTCGTTTTTGTCTGACTACACGAATTCATTGTAGCGGCGGCTGTAATAACAGGTATCGCACACCCTGTAGGGGTGATAATCCGGCAGTCGGCGTCCGCAGCGCGAGCAGCGCCGCGCCGTTTCGATGCGCCGCAGCAGCGCGGCATCAATCGCCGCCGACCACTCGGCGCGCGCCGACCGCACCTGGCTTTCCTCAGGGGCGTACTCACTAAAGTCGGGACGGCGCGAAAGCCATAGGTAAATATCCGCGCACGAAATACTGGTTTCGGTATCTTCCAGGTGAACCTGATCGTAAATTTCACGCGGCGGCAAGGGGGGCAGCAGCATAGGCCGCCCATCCAGAATGTGTGCTGCGCAGCGCCGCCAGTAACCGCGTGTATTTTGCCGGGTGGGAGCGTTGATTAACTTCAACGCCCTTTCCAACCCCAACTGCCGGACTTCCCCCTCTTGCAGCATCCCGGCCAGCTCAATTGGCTCGGTCAGATTAGCTGTTTTTAAGCTGCTCCGCAGGTGGTCAGGGATGGACTCCAGCAGCGCCCACTGCCGCAGTCGTTCGGCCAGCATCCCCGGCAGCAGTTCCAGCGCCTCGACTGACGGCATCACGCGCGCATGGGTCAGCACTGGCGGGTTGGAGAGGAACAGCTTCCGCGCCAGATCGTGATCCTGCGGCCTGATGGCCCCCACTTCGCCGGCCTGAGATAACCCAAAGCGTCCGGCGCGCCCGCCGATCTGCTGAACTTCGGCAGCCGTCAGCGGGCGCACGACCTGACCATCATATTTTTCAACCTCAAAAAAACACACATAATCCGCCGGCAGGTTCAGCCCCATACCTACCGCATCTGTCGCCACGCAGATTTCGGTCTCGCCATCGGCGAAACGCTGCGCCTGTTTACGCCGCACCTCCGGCGGAAGATTGCCATAAATCACCGACACGCTTCGACCCAGGTTTTCCAGCCGGTCTTTGAGTTCCAGCACCGTCGCCCGCGAAAAAGCCACCAGAATCGTGCGCGGCGGCAGATCGCGCAAGCTGAAAGGCCGGTCGGCTGCCTGGATGCCGGCCAGCCGTTGATGTTCAATCACCTGTACCGGCAGCGTTACGGCCTGTGCCAGCCGCTCGATCAAAGGCCGAACCGTAAACGGCCCGATCACATGGATTTCCGGCGCTTGCGCTTCCATCAAAGCGCGCGTCCAGGCCCAGCCGCGCTCTGTATCGGCCAGCATTTGCGCTTCGTCAATCACCACACACTCGCCGCTGTGGTTGGGGTTGAACATTTCAATCGTGGAAGCAGTAAAACGCGCCCCTTCAACCGGGATATACTCCTCGCCTGTCAGCAGGCTGCACGGCGCGCCGCGTTCGTTCAACCGGTCGAAAACTTCAAAGGCCAGCAGCCGCAGCGGCGCCAGATACCACCCGCTGCCCGACGCAATCAGGCTGTCCAGCGCCTCGTGTGTCTTTCCGCTGTTCGGCGGCCCGACGTGCAGAACGACCCGCTGCGCCTCGCGTCCGTCATACTCCCAGGTCGGGAACACCGGCAGCAGCAAAGCGCGCAGCTCTGCCCGGCGGCGGCGTTCTTCTTCCTGCTGCTGGCGGTAGCGTTCTTCCAGTTTGCACTGTTCTTCCAGGTAGGCAGCATGGCGCTCGATTCGCCATTCCACCCGCTTGATTTTCACAATCTCCCGGAACTCGTAAAGCTGCTGCGGCAGCCCCCATTTACCCTGCACCTGTTCCCAGCGGGGTGCGGTGCGGCTGATTTTCGCCTTGCCCAGCCGGTAGCGCGCCGCCGAATAACTCAAACCGGAAACGAGCGCAATCTCGCGGACTTTCAGCGTTTCCGTCCCCGTGAAGCGCAAAGCGTGGTCAGCATCGGTATAGGCCTTTTCCACTTCACTGGCCGGAAACCGCACGCTACCCTGCGGGTCGGTGAATGCGCTGATGCGCCCTTCGCGCAGAGCTTTTTCCAGCGTCACCGGCCTGGCACCCAGACGTTTTGCCGCCTGGCTCAGCACATACGTTCGTGCCAGCACACGCGCCCGATATGTCCCCCCATCGCGCGCGCCCAGGCGCAGCCCGTCGCCCGCCACTTCCAGCAGCGGCTTCCACTCCTCGTCTTTGATGCGGCTTTGCGCGGCGGCAGCCCGGCGGGCGGCATCCTCGTCAGCACCCTTAAATGTAACCCATTGAATCGTCTGGGATTTATGCCGGTGCGTCATGGCAAACTGAACCAGATGACCCGCCGCCACCAATTCGTCTACTGTCGCCCTGTCAAATTCCGCATCGAGTTTCTGGCGCGGCACGGTTTTTCCCTTCTGTTTTTGCAGGAAAGCCGCCACCGCCTCGCGTATCGGCAGCAGGCGGCGCGCGCGCAGCACCTTTCGAATCGTCACCTCGCCCAACCGCAGCGGGTCGTATACCAGGTCTTCAACCTGTTTCAATATCCCGCGTTCGATCAAACCTTGCAGCAGCGGCTGATCGTCTGCCCCTACTTCCAGAGCGTCGCGCCCCATATATCCGGCGTCCGCCAGCCGCTCCAGCAGATGCAGTTCATCGCCCGCAAGCTGCGCCCGGCGCTGCGCCAAACGCTCGACAATCGGCGCATCCAGGAACGACAGGTCATCATATATGATCGGCAGCTGCGGGACGCTCCAGGTGCAGAGCGCCCGCACGGCTTCCGGTTTGAGCCGAGTCGCGTCATAATAAAGATTATTTTCACGCCCGACGCGCCCTCCGGCTGCCGCCAGGTTAAGGCGTTTTGCCGCTTTACTATTGATACGAAACCGCTCCGCCAGCGCCGGACGGGAAATAAAACCTTCCGGCACGCGGGTAACGATTTCCAAGAGAAGTTGGGGAGTAAGTTTTGGCTGTGGCATCTTGTGTGTTTTTACACAAATTTCACGGATATTGTGAATCCTTATACTGCAAATTGGCAAATATGATAGATAATTATAGCAGACGGCAAACAGGCCGTAAGTTGGAAATAACAACAAAACTCGGCCGCTTTGTTCTTTAATCATACATGCCGATTTTCACTGCGCCGATAGGGAGGCAGCATGATGCCGAAAGCGCGTTTGCATTTTGTTTTTATTTTGTGCTGTTTATTAGCCGTGTTCGCAGTTCAGGTTTTTGCTCAGGACACGTCGGCGGAGGATGTTCCCGAAGCCACCGCGATTGCAGAACCAACCGGCATTCCAACCGAAGCTCCAACGAGCATCCCGACCGATGTGCCAACCGACGTACCCACCAGCACGCCGGTTATCGAAGCGACCGTCGAAGTCACCGCCGAGATGACGGTTGAGCCGCCGGCGCTGGAAACGCCCCTGCCGCCAACGCCCACCCTGGCCGAACCCGCGCTGCCCGCCGAGCCGGTGCTGGCACTGCTGGCGCGCGAGATGTTCGACAGCGGCGATCTGTCCGCCTGGGTGCTGGGCGGCGGCTGGTCGCTAGCCGCTAACGCATCCGGCCTCGGTTTGCAGCTCATCGGCGTGCCGGACGTGCTTCAGTTCCAGCGCGGCCCGCTCTATAACGCTGCTGCTCAGGCCGATTTCATGCTCACCGGCGGCAGCGTTCATCTCAGCCTGCGCCAGAGCATGGCGGGCAGTTACACTGCCGCTCTGGATGCCGCCGGGCTGGTAACACTCTACCGCGCCGGCGTGCCGGTGCTGTCCGCACCGCTTCTCGTCCCACCCGACCAGTGGGCAACGCTGCGGCTGTCGGTCATGGACGGCATCCTGCGTGTGGCGGTGAACGGTGTGGAACTGCTGGCCTGGCCGGACACCGCGCCGCTGCCGCCTGGTTTCGCCGGGATAGCGGCCTTCCCATCCGTCGAGGGTGCGCCCTTCACGGCGCAGGTGGATAACTTCTTCCTGTGGGTGCCGGAAACCGACCTGGCGCTTTACCCGCCGCCAACCCCGATACCTCCCACGCCGGAATCTGTTCAGCCCACCCTGCCGCCGGTCACTGAAGAACCGCCGGTTATCATCACCGAAGAACCGACCGCCGTCGTGACCCAGGAAGTCACCGACGAACCCGCGCCGGAAGTGACGGTCGAAGTGCCGCCAACCCTCGAACCTACCGACATACCGACCGAGGAGCCTGTCGGGCCGAACGGCAAATCACTCGTGCCGCAGGCTTACGCGCCGCCGCCCGGCATCGCGCCCGCCGCCGCCAACCAACCCGGCAGCGCCACCGTCATCAGCACCATCCCCTACACGGATACCGACACAACCACTGGCTCGGACGCTGCCGGCGAACCCGCGCCAAGCTGCGCCTTTAATGTGCTGGCAACCGTCTGGTATCGGTTCACGCCGCCCGCCGCCGGGAAGTACAACTTCTTCACCACCAACAGCAGTTTTGATACCGTGCTGGCGGCCTACACCAGCTACAGCCCGGCCGTCGAACTGGCCTGCAATGATGATGTCAGCGCCAAAGACCTGTCCTCACGGCTGACCCTGACCTTCACCGACCAGGATGTGCTGGCCGGAAAGACCATCTGGATACAACTGGGTGGGTATAACGCCGCGCACGGCAGCTACACCTTCAACACCCAACTGGCGACCGTGCCGGCGCCGCGCCCGCCGGTGCTGACCGCCCCGGCCAACCGGCTGTTGACCAACATCCCGGCACAGGCCTTCACCTGGACTGCGCCCACCAGCGGCGAGCCGCCCTTCCGCTACCAGATTCAGATTGACGATGATTCAAAATTCGGCAGCCCGCTGCACAACGAATATATAAGCGGCCTCTCCTATAATGCCACCCTGCCGGATGGCGCGTATTACTGGCGCGTGCGCTCGCTGAACGTCAACAATGTGGGCAGCGCCTGGACATCGGCCCGTTCACTGACGGTTGACACGCTGCCGCCGGACGCGCCGGTGCTGACCACGCCCGCCGACGGCAGCCCAGTGAACACCCCGCGTCCCAAGCTGGCCTGGAAAGCCCCCACCGGCGGCAAGACCTACACCGTCCAAATCAAGGATGACACCGACACCATCATCCTCACCGCCAACACCACCGCCACCAGCCTGTCGCTCTCGGCCTCCCTGCTGCCCAATCCCCTCCAGCATGGCCGCCTGTACACCTGGCAGGTGCGCGCCGCCGACGCCGCCGGCAACCCCGGCAGCTTCAGCCCGCCCTCGGCTTTCACCGTCAACCTGCTCAAAGCGCCCGCCCACGATGCCGCCATCCGCTCCTCCGCCCCGGCTCGTGTGGCCTTCTCCTGGGTCGCGGCAGGCTTCACCGGCGCGACCTACACCCTGCAAGTGGCCGACAACCCCGCCTTCTCCGGCGCAGAAACCTTCCCCGGCCTGACCAGCACCAGCTTCACCCTGCCGGCGGACAAAGCCCTCGCGCCGGGTCGTTACTACTGGCGTCTCCAGGTGGACGGCCAACCTGCCAACACCCTCACCCGCGCTTTCGCCGTCACCGGCGCTCTGCCCGGCGCGCCCAAACTCATCGCCCCGGCCAACAATACCTTCTTCCAGACCGCGCCGGAGCTGTCCTGGACGACGCCCACCGGCACGCTCGACCATTACGAAATCCAGGTAGCGACCGACAACCGCTTCGCCAATCTGGTTTACAGCAGCCAGACTGTCCCGGCTGGCACAAATGTCCATACACCCACGCTCCCTGGTGATGCCAAATACTTCTGGCGCGTGCGGGCCGTCAACACCGATACCGCCCCCGGCCCCTGGAGCGCGGTCTGGGCTTTCACCATTGATACAGTCGCGCCAGACGCTCCGCCGGTGTTAAACACGCCGGCCAATGACTCATCCACGACGCAAACACAGCCGCGTTTCACTTGGCGCGCGGTTCCCGGCGCGGTGGCTTACGACATCCAGATGAGTTCCACCGGCAGTTTCACCACGCCAACGCCCTACACTTCGCGCGTTAAAACTGCCAGCTTCGCTCCCCCCGGCCCGCTGCTGTACACCACCTATCACTGGCGCGTGCGCGCGGTGGATGCCGCCGGTAACGAGTCGGCCTGGAGCCAGCCATTCCGCATCAAGATCGTGTCGCCGACCTCCGCCGTACCGGTGCTGAACCGCTTCACCAACGGCCAGCTCAACTGGCCCCTCACCTGGACGCCCATCAGTTGGGCCATCGGTTACGAACTGCAAGTCGCCGACAACAGCCGTTTCACCAATCCGCGCGTTTACAACCTGGCCGCCGGTGTGCTGTCCTACGATCTGCTGCCGGAAGGGCTGCCCAATGGCACGTACTACTGGCGCGTCCGGGCCAAAAAGGACGCGACCGCCTTTGGCGCATGGTCATCCACCGGCATCTTCCAGATTGACGCATCCGGCTAAAACAACAATGAGGGGGCTGTCTCGCCCCCTCATTTACTTTTTTCCCAGGGCGGCCACACCAGGCCGCCTGTTTTATTCGTACCGTCCGTACTGCTCGGCGATGTCCGCCAGCATCTCCAGCTTCCAGGGTTCTACTCGCGGCGCAACCGAACACGCCGTACTCAGGATATACCCCCCGCCCGGTTTGCCCGCTTCCAGCGCCGCCCGCGCCCGCGCCCTCACACCCGCTTCATCGTCCGTCAGCAGTGCCACCGCGTTCATGTTCCCTTTGATGAACAGCCGGTCGCCGATTCGCCCTTTCGCGTCCGCCAGTTCTGTATCGCCCAGCGGCGGCGGGTCGAGCGTATCCACCCCGTCCGTGTGCGACTCAACCAGCAGTTCCAGCCGGTCGCCCAGTCTGCCGCAGGTATGCGTATACACCGGCAAACCCGGAAATTCGCCATGCAGCGCGTCCACCACTTTCCGTTCATATGGCACAACGAACTGCGCGTACATACCCGGTGAGATGAACCCGCCCCCCGCAAACGCCGACGAGATCAACACAGCGTCCACGCCCTGCCGCGCCTGCCCGCGCCCCCAGGCGATACTTGCCTCCGCCAGCCGGTCGAGTATCGCCGACGACTTACCGGCATCCATCACCAGCGCCAGCATCGCTTCCTCGTAACCGAACAATTCCAGAAAATGCGTGAACGGCGAAAACACCTCGCCATGAACCGAAACCGTCTCTCCCACCGCCGCCTTCACCATCTGGATTGTCCGGTAGAAAAATTCCGGCGGTTCAAGCAGCAGCCCTCGCGTCGGCAGGCGCGGCGTGTGGTATACCCCCCATGTATAGCGCGGCCAGTCACGCTCAAAATCCCGCTCCGGGTCGAACATCATGAAGTCCGGTCGCGGCGCTTCCGTTTCGTAAAGCGCGTTGTCGTCTGGCGGAATCACCGTCCGCCCTCCATCTTTCCAGATGATAACCTCGCCCCCATCCGGCTGATCTTCAATTCGCGCTGCCTCAGCCCGCCAGTCTGGGTCCCGCCCTGGAATATTAATAAGGATGCCGTCAAAACGATACCGCTCCCGCAGCGTCACCAGCGCGTCCGCAAACCCCTCGCTCGTAAACCACACTTCATGCGGTTTCCATCGCCCGCGTAAATTCAGAAAGTAATGCCCCAGCGCAAGCTGGCACATCACCGGCACGCGGTCGGGTATCTCAAACCGCATCGCCCGTGCCACCCGCTCTTTGCCGTTCATCGTCTATCCCTTCAGCGCCCCCGCCGTCAGCCCTTTTATGAACTGGCCGGACATCAACAGGTAGGCGGCCAGCACTGGAACAGCAGCCATTGACAGCGCGCTTAACGCCCGTGTCCAGTCCGTTTGATACTGACCAAATAAAAGGGTTACACCAAGAGTAACGGTTCGCGCTTCCTGATTACGAATGAAAATCAGCGGAAACCACAAATCATTCCAAATCGGAATGACGTTAAAAATGGTCACGGTCGCCAGCGCCGGGCGAATCAGCGGCAGAATCACCGTCCGGTAAATGCGGAATTCACTCGCGCCGTCAATGCGCGCCGCTTCGGTCAATTCCACCGGCACCGACCGTATAAAACTTGTCAGCACAAACGTCGCAATCGGCATCCCCATCGCTGTATAAATCAGGATCAGGCCGGCCAGATTATCGGACAATCCCAGCGCCTGAATAATCTGGAACAGGTTGATCGTCCCCAGGCGGATAGGAATCATTAAACCAGCGATGAAATAAATATACAGAAAACTCGACACCCGCGAGCGCCAGCTCGCCAGCGCATAAGCCGCCAACGACCCGATAAACAAAATCAGCACCAGCGAAACTACCGCCACAATCAGGCTGTTGCGGAAATACAGATCAAACTTGCCATCTGTCCAGGCATTGATGTATCCATCCAGCGTAAACTCCGATGGCAGGCCGAAGGGATTGCGGAAAATTTCGCGTTTGGGCTTGACTGAATTAATCAGCATCGTCCACACCGGCAGCAGCACCACCAGCGCCCACAGAATCAAAACGCCGTGCGCTGCCGCCATGCTCGGTTGAAAACGTCTGTTCATCACCTACCCCCTTACGCGCCTGTCTTTTCGTCGCGTTCACGCCCCAGAATCAACCAGAGCGACACGCCGGCCAACAGGATGAGAAACATAATCGTTGCGATTGCCGCGCCCAACCCCATATTAGGCTGCGCGACTGGGTGTTCGCCCGCGATAGCCGCCCGGTAAAAAAACGTCGCCATCAGATCGGTCGAATAACCCGGTTCGCCGCGCGCACCCGCCATCGCAAAAATCACGTCAAAAGCGTTGAAGTTCCCGACAAACGTCAGCACCGAGACAATCCCGATCACCGGCCTAAGCAGCGGCAGTTTGATGCGCCAGAACACCTGCCAGGCATTCGCGCCGTCCACCCGCGCCGCTTCCAGCAGTTCGTCAGAGATAGTTAGCAAACCCGCCAGGAACATCATCGTCGGCAAACCAACCCACTGCCACGACGACACCAGCGAGATCACTGGCAGCGCCAGGTTCGCATCACCCAACCAGGGACGTGCCAGCGCGCCCAATCCCACGCCCTCCAGTAGTTGGTTCAGCATCCCCCAG
>JAPKMO010000090.1 GCA_026645945.1 Anaerolineae bacterium | reverse complement strand
TCGGCACCACTTCCGGCGTCAGGTCTAACAGCAGCGTGAACAGCTCAATAGCCGCCAGGCCGTCCACCATGCAGTGATGAATCTTAAAAAACACCCCCGTTCGATCCCCTTCCAGGCCTTCGATCAGGTGGATTTCCCACAGCGGTTTATTACGATCTAACATGCCGGAAACCAGATGGCCGGCCAGTTCGCGCAGTTGTTCATCCGTCCCTGGCGGCTCAAGTTCAACCCGAAAAATATGATTGCCAACGTAAAAATCTGGATCAAAAGCCCACATGGGCTGCCCCAGGCTCAACGGTGCCTGAATAATACGCTGCTGATAAAGGGGAACCTGGTAAATGCGCGCATCAATCAATTTCAGAAATGCATCAAACGGTATTTTCCCCTCAAAAATGGTCAGAGCGCCGATATTCATAGGCGATTCCGGCGTGTCTACCATGAAAAAGGCCGTATCTACCGGACCAAGTATCTGCATGTGTTTTCCTTGCTTCACCACTTTTCCCCTTTCTCGCGCTTAATCAATAAAAGACGTTCCCACACTAAACAGCTTCAGTAGGCGCTCTATTCAATGCTTTAAACGCAGCCAGCTCACCGCTGCGAATCATCTTCTTTTGCGCGTCCGGGTTAAACGAAAACTCCGGCGCGGTGAAAAACTCAATATCCTCCGGGTCGGGTTGAATCCAGATAATCTCTTTATCGGGGTTCTGCTGCTGGTAAATCTGCCGCCACACGGCGATTCGTTCGCTTAAAACGATGGACGTGGATTGTTTAACGATGTTCACCCACCCCAGGTCTTTGACGCTGCCCCCCTCACCCAGGTACAGCGGTTGGTAGGTGTGCGAAATGATGATCTTATCGGCCAGACGCACGCCGATGTCCGCCGAAAGCGTCTGTTTGATCTCACCGTCCACGTAATATTTGCCGTTCACCTTCACCGGCTCGAACATGCCCGGAATACAGGTAGAGGCGCGCACGGCCTTATGAATGGGTATGTTCGTCATGAAGATGTTCTCGCCATCCTCAAATTCATAGATACCGTTGAACACACCGCGCTTGCGGCAGTCCAGGCAGGTCGCCACGACGTATAAATCAATTTCGGTGTGGGCAAAATCGGCGGAAGGCAGCAGGGATTTAAACAGATTCTCCAGCGCGATGGCATCAAAAAAGCCGCTGATATGCGATTGGCTCTCGATCAGCCGGTCAAGCGCCTCGGCCACCAAATCGCGGTTATACAGCATCGGCAGCGAAGCCAGAAAACGCAGCCCGGCGTACCCGGTGAGCAAAGACTGCCAGGCAATGTCCTGGTATTTGGGTTTAAACAGCATGGTCGAGCTTAACGTTCGTACCCAGGCATCGAACTTCGGCAGATACACCTGCCGCTGGTAAAGCGAGGCCGTCAGGTTATCCACCGTCGCGCCAGAAGCGATGAACGCCCCCACCACCGCGCCCGCGCTCGACCCCACAATAGATGTGATATTTTCCGGCTGAAGCACCTTTAACACGCCCAGGTGAAAATAAAAAGCTTTGGTCGCCCCGCCGCTGAGGACTAATGCCATACCGGGCTTTTTAGCAAGCTGGGGGATTTCGCGCATGGCCGCTCCTAAAAATACTAATTAACCTGATTTATTTTATCGCCTTATTTTAGCATATGCTCGCCTACCGCCTCAGAACAAACGTCACGCAATCCGGCGAATTTTGGCATAATCATAAATCAAATTATCGCCATGATAAAAATCACCCCCTTTAACTATATTTAGCACTTTCTGTAAGCCTAAATCCCGTTTAATTTGAAAGATATACTTCTGTGAAAAGGCTTTAACGTGATGACCAACTTTAGCTCTCATACACATCTCGACCGCCGCGCCGCGCTTGACCCATCCATCGTACCCCTGGAAATCCCGGTTGACCTGGCCGCCGAACCGGAACGTATCTTCCTGACCGGCGTCACCGGCTTCGTCGGTGCATATCTGCTGCGCGATTTGCTGGAAACCACATGCGCCGATATTTACTGCCTGGTGCGCGCTTATAATCACGAACACGCCTTTCAGCGCATCCGGCAAAACCTGGAAAATTACCTGATCTGGAAAAACGATTATCAAAAACGGGTTATACCCGTTATCGGCGACCTCAAACTGCCCCTGTTTGGCCTGGCAGCAGATGACTTCCAGGCGCTTGCCGAAAACATAGACAGCATCTATCACTGCGGCAGCAAACTCAGCTACGTCGCGCCCTACGAGTACCTGGAGGCCGCCAACGTGGGCGGCACACAGGAAGGGCTGCGGCTGGCGACCCGCATCAAACCCAAGCCGTTTCATTTCGTTTCCTCGCTGGGAATTTTGCTGGCCTACAAAGACCTCAACGGCGGGAATGAGTCCGATGAGCTTGACGAAACCAAGTGTCCCGAAGTAGGCTATTTTCAAACCAAATACGTGGCCGAAAAAGTGGTACGTATCGCGCGCGAGCGCGGCATTCCGGTAACAATTCACCGCATCGGTTTGATCGTCGGCGACAGCCAGACCGGCGTTTCCAACGTGGACGACTTTGTAGCCCGCATGATAATCGGCTGCATCCAGGCCGGTTACGCGCCGGACATTCAGAACCTGATGGATATGACCCCGGTGGATTTTGTGTCGGCGGCGATGGTTTATTTATCGCGCCAGCCGCAGTCGGTCGGTCAGGTTTTCCACCTGCTCAACCCCATACCGATCCATTGGAGCAATATCTTTAATCTGGTGATCGAAGCGGGGTATCCGGTCAAAAAGCTGGCCTTCAACTCGTGGGTGGAGGCAATCGAGGAACATGCCAATCCTGACCGCAACCCGCTGCATCCGCTGCTGCCTTTCTTCCACATTGATTTCGCGCGGCGGATGCTGGGCGTCAGCGACTCGGCCTACTACGCGCTGGGGACAGCCGCCACCCAATGCGCCCTGGGCGGGTCGGGAATTGGCTGCCCGCCCATTGACCGCCGCTTAATCCACACCTTTCTATCGCGTTTCGCCCAGAATGGCCGCCTGGAATGGGCGCCGACCGGATTGGAGCCGGTAGAAAACCAGGTCGTGATGATCGGTTAGTCAAGAATAACAGTCCGACGGCGCGCAGCGAAAGAGAGAAACATCCGTGAAAGCTGTCCGCAGTATCCTGTTCATCCTGGGGCTGCTTGTTTTGTTGGTCTACCGCCTGCGCCGCCAGGTGATCGCAGCAGTTATGGGGCTGCCACCAGTTCAATACCGGGTGCGGCAGGAGGAAGGGCTGCGCGTGCCGGCTGGCGGCGGCCTGGCGCTGGCTGCCGACCATTATTACCCTGCCACCCCCGGCAGCTACCCGACCATTCTCATCCGTTCGCCTTATGGCCGGGGCAAAAAAGCCGGGGCTTTCGGCTGGCTGCTGAACTTCGCCGCTTTCCGTTTCGCCGAACGCGGCTACCATGTGGTTATCCAGGATACGCGCGGGCGCTTCGACTCCGAAGGTGTCTTCGACCCCTACTTCAACGAACGCGACGACGGCCTCGCCACATTGGATTGGCTGGCGGCGCAGCCCTGGTATAACGGCTCGGTCGGGCTGTGGGGCAGCAGCTACCTGGGTATCGTCCAGTGGGTCATCGCCGATGCGCCGCCGGTGCGGGCGCTGGTGCCAAGCATCACCGGTTCGCAGTTGCAGGCCATCGTCTACCCCGACGGCGCGCTGGATTTAAGCCTCGCGCTGCGCTGGCTGGCAATTTTCCAGGCGCTTGACCGGGGCAAAAATCTGCTGCACGGTTTAAAACTGCTGGCAAATGTCGAACGCAGCCTTATCCCGGCTTTTGCCTCCCTGCCGGTCATAGAAAGCGATCAGGCCGCGCTGGGCGAACCCGCACCGTTTTACCGTAAATGGTTGAGCCACGCTGGGCCGGATGACCGGCTTTGGCGAGATGTTCATGAAAAAACCAGGCCGGAGCGCGCCGCCGCCCCCGTACACCTGATCGGCGGTTGGTACGATTTTTTCCTGCGCGCCATGCTGTTGGATTATGCCGCGCTGCGGGCCGCCGGGCGGCAGCCTTATCTCACAATCGGCCCCTGGCATCATTTCAGCGAGATTGTCAGCCTCTACGACCTGCGCGAAGGGGTTCGCTGGTTCGAGGCGCATCTTAAAGGCAAATCCGATCTTGTGCGCCGGAAGCCGGTTCGCATCTACGTAATGGGTGCGGGCGAATGGCGCGATATGGACGACTGGCCCCCGCCGGCGCGATTAACGCCCTATTACCTGCACGCTGGCAAACGGCTCAACTGTGACCAGCCGGGCGAAAATGAATCCCCTGACCATTATCTCTACAACCCCGCCGACCCTACCCCGATGGTCGGCGGCGCGCAGTTCAGCCCGCTGGCCGGCCCGCGCGACAACCGCGCCCTGGAAACGCGATCGGATGTGCTGACCTTCACCACCGCGCCCTTGCGCGAGCCGCTGGAAGTGATCGGGCCGGTGCGGCTGCACCTGTATGCTGCGTCGAGCCTGGAACATACCGACTTTTTCGGACGGTTGTGCGATGTTTACCCGGATGGCCGCTCTATCAACCTCTGCGATGGGCTGTTTCGTATCAAACCGGACAAAATCGAGCCTCAGCCCGATGGAAGTTTCTGCATCGAAATTGATATGTGGGCCACTGCCTACCGCTTCAAGACCGGCCACAGGGTACGGCTTCAGGTATCCAGCGGCGCGCATCCGCGCTGGAGTCGTAACCTGGGAACGGGCGAGTGTCTGAACAGTGCGGACATGAAAGCCGCCGCCCAGACCATCTACCACGACAGCCGGCATCCATCGGCGCTGCTGCTGCCGGTCGTTTGAGCGCGGGCAGTTTTTGAGCAAACCCGCCGCAGACAGTATAATGACCACCAATTGAACCTGAACACAATGAGGTGAACAATGGCGGTTGAATTTGGCCTGGCACTGGTCGAGCGGCAGCCGCGTGGGCCGCTGAATGACTGGTTAGATGACCTGGATACCCTGCTCCCGCTTCTGGAAGGGCATTTCCGCAGCCTGTGGATGACCGATCATCTTTTCTGGGAAGATTGGTTCACTTTCGAAGCCTGGACGGCGCTCAGTTTCCTGGCTGCTCGCTGGCCGTCCTATCAGGTCGGCTCAATGGTCATGTGCCAGAGCTACCGCAGCCCGGCGCTGCTGGCGAAGATGGCCGCCTCGTTACAGGTACTCAGCGGCGGGCGGCTGCTGCTGGGCGTGGGCGCCGGCTGGAAAGAGGATGAATACAAGGGCTACAATTATCCCTTCCCACCCCTCGGCACGCGGCGGGAACAGCTTGAAGACACGCTGGAGATCCTCAAACGGTTGTGGACGGAACCCGGCAAAGTCACCTACCAGGGCAAACATTACGGCGTGACCGAAGCTTACTGCGAACCCAAACCCGATCCCCTACCGCCCATCATCGTGGGCGGCGGCGGCGATAAAACGCTGATGATGGCCGCCCGCTACGCTGATTGGTGGAATGTGTCGGACAAAAACTTCCCCGCCTACCGGGAAATGGCCGCCAAGCTGCACCAGAACTGTGCCACCATCGGGCGCGCCCCGTCCAGCATCCGCCTGACCTGGTTCGGGCGTATTGTGCTTGGCAGTACCGAAGCGGAAGCCGTTGAACTGGGACAATCCGGCCTGCTCAAATGGACGCGCGACAATGCCTTCGTCGGCACGCCGGAACAGGTCGTCGAACAGATGCGCCCATTTATCGAACTGGGCGTGGATTATTTTATGGTGGAAGTGCTGGGACTGCCGGACAAACATATTTTGAAGATGCTGCTTGAAGACCTGCTGCCCCAGATCAAACAAATGCGCGTGGGCGGGTAAATCTTTGTCCACTCGTTACGATCAAAAAATCGCCACGCAGTTAAACCTGCGCCCGCCACAGGTAGCCGCCACCATCGAACTACTGGACGGCGGTAATACACTGCCTTTCATCGCGCGCTACCGTAAGGAGATAACCGGCGGGCTGGATGAAGACCAGATTCGCCGGCTTCTTGAGTCCGTCACTCGGCTGCGCGCCGTAGACGAACGCCGTGAAACTATCCTCGGCTCAATCCAGGAACAGGGTTTGCTGACGCCGGAACTTCAGCAGCAGATCGAAGCCGCCGAAACACTCACCGAACTGGAAGACCTGTACCAGCCCTACAAACCCAAACGCCGCACCCGCGCCGGCATCGCCCGCGAGCGGGGATTACAGCCGCTGGCCGACCTGATTCTGGAACAGGCGCGTATCAACCAGACCGCCGAACAGCTCGCCGCCGATTTCTTGAGTGAGGACGTTCCCACCCCCGCCGATGCGCTGGCCGGGGCGCGTGACATCGTGGCCGAAACCATTAGCGACCACGCCGAAGTGCGCGGGCAAACCCGCCTGAAGGCGCTGCGTTTTGGCCTGCTGCAATCGCGCAAAATCAAAGACGCTGCCGACGAAAAAGGCGTTTACCAGCTTTATTACGAGTTTGAGTACCGGGTTGACCGCATCAAACCTTATCAGGTTTTGGCGATTAATCGCGGCGAAGCCGAAAAGGTGCTGCGCGTCGGCCTGGATATTGCAGAGCGCGACTGGCGGCAGGCCGTCGAAGCGATCTTCCGCGCCGACCGGCGTTCGCCGCTGGCCGAACACCTGGAACTTGCCATCGAAGACGCGGCCAAACGGCTGCTGCTGCCGGCCATCGAACGCGACGTGCGAAATACGCTGACCGAACAAGCCGAAGAACACGCCATCCAGGTCTTTGCTGCTAACCTGCGCGGCCTACTAAACCAGCCGCCGCTGGTCGGCCATACTGCCCTGGGTATTGACCCCGGCTACCGCACCGGCTGTAAAGTCGCCGTCGTGGACTCGACCGGCAAGGTGCTGGACACGGCCACCATTTACCCGCACGAGCCGCAGCGCCAGTGGAACGCGGCGCTGCAAACCCTGGCCGAACTGGTCGAACGGTACAGCGTCACACTCATCGCCATCGGCAATGGCACAGCCTCCCGCGAAACCGAACAGCTTGCCGCCGAACTGACGCGCGGCAGCGATGCCGTGCATTACCTGATGGTGAACGAAGCCGGCGCCAGCGTTTACAGCGCCAGTCCGCTCGCCCGCGCCGAACTGCCCGACCTGGACGTGACGCTGCGCGGCGCGGTTTCCATCGCCCGCCGTGCATTAGACCCGCTGGCGGAACTGGTCAAAATTGACCCGAAATCCATCGGCGTTGGGCTGTACCAGCATGACGTAAACCAGAAGCGGCTGTCGGATTCCCTGGATGCGGTGGTTGAAACAGTGGTTAACCGGGTCGGCGTGGATGTTAATACCGCCTCTCCCGCGCTGCTGACGCATGTAGCCGGAATCGGCCCCAAACTGGCCGAGCGTATCGTGGTTTACCGGGACGCCAACGGTTTGTTCCGCAGCCGCGAAGCCCTACAGAGCGTCCCTGGCCTGGGGCCAAAAGCCTTCGAGCAGGCCGCCGGCTTTTTACGAATACGCGACGGCGATAACCCCCTAGACGCCAGTGCCATCCACCCGGAAAGCTATCACATCGCTGCCGGGCTGCTGCGGCGGGCCGGCCTCGAAAACGGCCACTCGCTCCAGGAGCGTGAGGCTGCGCTCGACCGGCTGCAAGATGAAGTGCCGCTGGACATGCTGGCCGCCGAACTCGGCACAGGTGTCCCTACCCTGGCCGACATCATCGAACAGCTGCTGCGCCCAGGGCGCGACCCGCGCGCCGATCTACCGCTCCCCATTTTACGCAGTGATGTGCTTTCGATGGATGATTTGCAAGAGGGGATGCGGCTGAACGGTACGGTTCGCAACGTGGTGGATTTCGGCGCATTTGTGGACATCGGCGTTAAGCAGGATGGCCTGCTGCACCGCAGCCAGATTCCCCAGGGTTACGTCCTCAGCCTGGGGGACATCATCGAAATCGTCATTCTGAGGGTCGAAAAGGAACGCGGGCGCATCAGCCTGGGCTGGCCGACTTTATAGGCGCGTCACGGCTGTACCCGCCAGCACAGACTCAAAATCCTGCCGTGAAAACCGCCCGCCCACTACAGACATCGCATTGGCCGTACCTGCCGCCGCGCCCCAGCGCAGCGCCTCATCCGGCGTCAAGTCGGCGGCCAATCCCTGTACCAGGCCGGCCAGGAACGAATCACCGCTGCCGACAGAACTCATCACCTTCACCGGCGGCGGCTGCGCGTGCCAGCATCCGGCCTCATGCGCCAGGACTGCGCCCTGTCCGCCCAACGTCAGCACCGCGATTGCCACGCCGCGCGCCCGCAGTTCTGCCGCAGCCGATGCCGCGCTGCCAATGTCCTGAACCGCCAGTTCCAATGCAGCTCCGGCTTCTTCATCGTTAACTTTTATATTCAGCCCCGGAACGGTTAGCGCCGCCGCCAGCGCCGCGCCGCTGGTGTCCACCCAAACCGTCCGCCCAGCTTCCCGCAGTGTTCTCAGCAGCCTGGCGAATACCTCAGGCGGAGCGCCCTGGGGCAGACTGCCGCTGAAGCAGACGGCGCTCGACCGGGCGGACTCGCGCAGAATGTCGGCTTCCAGCCGCGCCCATTCCACCGCCGTAACAACCGGCCCATTTTCATTAATCACGGTCGCCTCGGCATCCGGGTCGGCCACGATGATGCAGGTGCGGGTTTCGCCAGCAATCCACGTCCAGGCCGCGTTCAGCCCTTCCCGCTCGGCCAGTTCTGCCAGCTGCCTGCCGGTGCCGCCGCCGATAAAACCGGCGCACAGCGCCTGCCCCCCCAGGACATGCACGGCCCGCGCCACGTTAACACCCTTACCACCCGGCGCAGCCAGTTGGGACGCTGGGCGGAACACCGCGCCGGGTTTAAATCCTGGAACAACCAGGGTGCGATCAATCGCGGGGTTTGGGGTGACGCACAGAATCACGAGACTGCCTTTCCTGAATATGCGAAGTATCTTGGTTTCCAGTTTAACGCGCGCGGTTCGCCCTTAGCAAAACCTCAGCCGCCGGTTGGCAGAGGCCATCACCCGCAGTACAATCTTGTCCCTGACCGGTCCCAGCCTGAGGTGGGACTTTCTTTTTAGGGACACATTGTTAAGGGTAAACATTTCATGCCGACCAATCCTTTAACCCGACGACTCTTTGCGCTGCTGCTGATCGGGCTGCTTTCTGCTTGCAGCGGGCTAGCGGGCGAACCGCAGATCATCGCCACGCTGCCACATACGACACCTGCGCCGCAGCAGGTTAACTTCCCTACGGCAGCACCCGATTTGGCGCTGGGGGCGCAAATTTATGCCCAGAACTGCATTCGCTGTCACGGCGCTGCCGGGCGCGGCGACGGCGCGCTGATCGGTACGGGGGAAAATCAGATACCCAATGTCCCGCGCGATTTCACCGACCCAGCCACGACCCGCGACCAGACGCCCCTGGACTGGTACAACACCATCACCAATGGCCGCATTCAAAACCTGATGCCGCCCTGGCGCGATGCCCTGACCGACCAGGAGCGATGGGCCGTCGCCATGTACACCTATACGATGGCCTATACTGCCGACCTGATCGCCGCTGGTGAGGAACTCTGGACGGTCGGCGCGGGCGAAAACCCGGCGCTGCCCACTCAATCGGAACTGGCGCAGCTAACCGACGCGGCATTGGTGCAGCGCGCGGCAGAATCCGCCGGGGCATTACAGTATGTCGGCGCGCTGGATGACCAGCAGCGCCGCGCGGTGGCCGCCTTTTTACGCTCCGGCGCGCTCGCCGGTGTTGAGGTCATCGGCCAGCCGCCGGCGGAAATCGCCCAGGCTGTCACGCCGCCGCAGCCGCAGCCGATCACCACACCCGAAATCACCGCCGAAGCGGCAGCCGCCAGCCTCGTCGGCACTGTGACCGGCTTAGTCACCAACGGCACAGCGGGCGGCACCGTCCCGCCGGATTTAATCATCACGCTGCACGAGCTAGACGCCGATTTTAACGAAGTCAGCCAGGAAGCCACTGTTAACCCGGATGGAAGCTTCCGGTTTGACGACGTGAATATCCGCGCCGATTACAGTTATGTCGTTACGGCTGTGTACCAGGATCGTATTTTCGGGAGTAGTGTCGTTCCGGGGAACACAACCGCGCCCGTGCTGGAACTGCCGATGACCATTTACGATATCACCGGCGACTCGTCTGTGATGCTTATCACGGGCCTGGTTACGCAGGTGGTGGTCGCCGAAGGCAGCGTACAGGTCGCCCAGGTTTTCAGCTTCACCAACACATCCGACCGAGTCTTCAGTACCGACGAGTTTTTCGCCGAAAACCAGTACGGCTCGTTAACAATCGCCATTCCGCCGGGCGCGCAGCTTCGCGGTTTTGCCGATACGCAGCAGCGCTACATCATCGGCGATAATGGCCTGACCGTGACCGATACCGCGCCGGTGCTGCCCGGCGAAGGCCACATCCTGCACGTGCTGTACGATCTGCCCTATACCGGCGATCTGCAATTCGAGCAGCCTTTGAACTATGCCGTTGAAGGGCCGGTGCGGCTGCTTGTAACGCCCGGCAGCATTACGGTAACGAGCGACCAACTGCCTTCGATTGGCCCACAAACCCTTCGCAGCGTCACCTATCAGGGTTACGGCAGCACGTTTTCGCGCCCATCCGGCGAAGTGCTGCGTTTCCGGTTGAGCGGCATCCCCGTCTCCGGCAGCGCCGAAGGCTCGCCCAACGTCATCCCGGTTAATACCCTGGTGCCGGTGCTGCTGGTCGGCGGCGGGGCGCTCATCATCGTTGTTGGTCTGTTTATTTATCTGCGCGGGCGCACGCCGGCGGCAGCCGCCCCAACGCCGCCCCCCCCTACCGACGCGCAGACGTTAATTGACGGGCTGATCCGGCAAATTGCCGAACTGGACGATGCCCATGCCGCCGGCGAAATTGACGAACCCACCTACAAAAAACGCCGCAAACGCTTGAAAACGCGGCTCTCCGAGCTGATAGACGAAGAGGCCTAAAATTCCTAACCGGGGGCGACAAAACATCGCCCCCGGTTTACTTCGCCAGAAAAAACATGATAAATGTCATTAATATACAAAAATATCCATAAATTTATCATTAACCTTATACTAATGTTTCGAGTGAATCCGGGAATGATGTTCTGCCGGATTGGTTATTTGGTCATTTTTGTCCGTAAAATTGTGCGTTTTCAATCATATATGTGCATGTGCGAATAGATAAAAATGTCATCCCGTTCTTGTGACGTTAGTTATCTGCCTTCAACGCCAACAGACCTTAGAATAAAAATTGGGTTTCATACAACCCAATGGTTTTTATTTTCTCTAAAGGATAGGTTATGAGAAGATACTTTCCAGACCGTCGAACGACCTATCTGATTTTCCTGGGAGCTGCCATTGTGCTGGTCGGCCTGCTGCTGATGTTCGGTCAGACGCCCAACCCGGCTGCGGCCCAGGAATCATCGGCTGCTGCCGCGCCCAAATACATCGGCGCGCGCGAGTGCCGTTCGTGCCATCGCGGCAGTTTATACAACGCTCATCAAAGCTCCGCCCACGCGCTGACGCTCCAGGAAGGTGACGCCGCCGTCGTCGCCGATTTCAGTGGTGATGACGTGCCGCTGGTGCAGTTCCCCGGTGAAAGCGAAGCCCGAAAGCTGACGCCGGACGACATCGCTTATACGGTCGGCATCGGTCGTAACATGCAGAAATATCTGTACGATCTCGGTGATGACCAGTACGCCGTCCTGCCGGCGGCATGGGATGTTCAAACGCAATCCTGGAAGCCCTACCTGGCCGATCAGCCCTGGCCGGGTCCCGCTTTCGACTGGAAAACCAACTGCGCCGGCTGCCATACCACCAATCTGAATGTGGAAACCGGGCGGTGGAGAGAAGATGGCGTGCAGTGCGAAGCCTGTCACGGCCCCGGCGATGCCCATTTTAAAGCCGCCGATGATGCCGGACGCCGCGCCAGCGAAGAGGAAATCCTGGAGATTCGCGCCGCGATTTATAACACACCCGATTCGCAGATGTGCGGCCAATGCCACAGCATGGGCGTTTCTGCCGATGGTGGCCTGCCCTACCCTGCCGACCACATCCCTGGTATGCCGCTCATGAACAGCTTTACCCTTTCGCTGCCTGACGACGAAGCCCACTGGTGGGCGACCGGCCATGCTGGCCACATCAACATGCAGTTTAACGAGTGGAACGTCAGCGCCCATGCGTCGGCGCTTACCTCGTTAAATGAAGGCGAGTACCCGGCGGACGATAGCTGCCTGTCGTGCCACAGCGCCGATTACGCCTTCCGCCAGCGGCAAATCGCCGTCTACGATGCCGGTGATCGGCGCGACCCTGCGCCCGAACCGGCTACCCTGGAAACCGCGTTGTTCGGCGTAACCTGCGTCTCCTGTCACGCCCCGCACACCCAGGGGGCCGCCTTCCAGACCAGCGGTGACGACGTTTACGCCTTGTGCGCGTCGTGCCACAGTGATGCCAACAATACCGTCGTGCATCATCCTGCGCTGGAAATGTTTGAAGGCCGGGAGATCGTACAGAACGTCGAGGCAATCGCTTCATCCCACTTCACCGAAGAAAACGGCCCGCGCTGCGCCGGCTGTCATATGCCGGCAGTGCCTACGACCGACGACCTGGAACGCGCCAGCCACACCTTGCAGCCGGTTCTGCCCGGCGCGGCGATCAATATCGAGGGATTGCAGGATAGCTGCCTGTCCTGCCATAAGGAGCAGGTCAACGCCGCCCAGATGCAGCAGCTTATAGATGATGTTCAGGCCAGCACGCGCGCGCGGCTGGATACGGCTGTTGCCGCCCTGAATGACGATACGCCAGATTGGGTGCGCGCCGCGCTTGACTTTGTTGAGGGAGATGGCAGTCTGGGCATCCACAATTATGCTTATACCGATGCTTTGCTCGATGCCGCTGAAGCCGCGCTTGGTCTTGACCAGCCGGACTCCGGCACCCAGGGCGACGCAGGCAGCTAGGAGATCATACGCCGATGGAGCATCTTAAACGTCGTTTTGTCATCTTCTGCTTTGGAGCGGGACTGACGCTGCTCGCCGCCGGCCTCGTCCCCTTCATCGCCGGTGGCCCTTATACCAGCGCGCAGGAAGCAGCCACGCCGGAGGCCACTGTCGAAGCCGCCCTCGAAGTTCTGGTCGAAGCGACCGCCGAAGCCGCGCCTGCCGATGCTGCACAGCCAGCCGCCAACAATGGCTATTGTACGGTGTGCCATAATCAACCCTGGCGCGCTGTAACTCTTCAGGATGGTTACGTCCTTAACCTGTACATAGACCCGGACATCATCGCCAACTCAGTGCATGGGTTTGATAACCCTGATGGCCCGATGGGCTGCCTGGATTGTCATACCGAGGAAGCCTTCCCGCATGACGGCCCCACGCCGACCAACGCCCGCGCTTATGCCATCACCACAGTCGAGATGTGTAACGGCTGCCACGAGCAGGAAGCCGTTGAACTCGAAGCCGGTCTGCATGAAAAGGCAATCGAACAGGGCAACCTGGATGCTGCCGTCTGCACTGACTGTCACGGCTCGCATGACATCCAGCCCAGCACCAACCGCCCGCAGTTGGTCGCCGGCGTCTGCGGCGACTGCCACAAAAGCACCTACGACGAGTGGCGCAACAGCCCGCACGTAGAGGTTGGTCCGCTGGGCTGCGCCAAATGCCATTCGCCGCACAGCCAGGAACTGCGCGTTGGGGATGTGAACGAGCTGTGTACCAACTGTCATAAAGCGCCCGGTGATATTTATATTCACGAGCAGCATATCGGCAGTACAGCTTCAGATGTTACCTGCGCCGACTGCCATATGTACAAGGGAAGCGATATCCAGATGGTTTCCGTCGAGTTCAAGCCCACCGGACACAGCATGGCGCTGGATGCCAGACCGTGTAACAGCTGTCATGAGCAGTTGCAGGCCAGCGGCCAGTGGGAAGAAATCGCCAACACCGTCAATGAGCGCATCCTTAGCGAACGCGACGAACTTCAGACCCGTGTGACCGAACTGGAAAACGCCATCATCACCGCTGAGGAGCAAAGCAGCACCGGTTCAATTCAGCTCACCCAGGGTTTAATCATCGGTTTGGGTTTAGGAATCACGTTAGCAGTGGTATTGATACCCCGGTTTAACAGAGTTAATCGTAGGAAAGAAAATAGTCAAGAGGAAAACGGCCATGAGTGACCACCAACAGGCACCTGAACAGCCGCCGGAAACCCAGGAGCGCACGACCATCCTGACGCGCCGCGAATTTACGACGCTGCTGATCGGCTCTGGCGTAACCCTGGCAATGGCCGCCTTTCTGGCCGAGCCGATCAATCCGGCAGTCCAGCGTTTGCTGGAAGCGCAAACGACCCAGGACGCGCACGGATCACGCAAACGCCATTGGGTTATGGTCATTGATCTGAGCAAGTGCGTCGGCTGCGATTACTGCGTTTATGCCTGCCAGGCAACCAACGATACCCAGGACGACATGCGCTGGAACATTCGTATTGATGACGAAACCGGCACCGGCAAAGTCTTTCACATCACTCGCCCCTGCCTGCACTGCCGCCACGCGCCCTGTGTGGAAGTCTGCCCGGTCGGCGCAACCTTTCATCGGGAAGATGGCCTGGTTGTGATGGATTACGACAAGTGTATCGGCTGCCGCTACTGCCAGACCGCCTGCCCCTACGGCGCGCGTGTCTTCAACTGGCAGGAACGCGGCGACGAGCCGAACCCGCGCGCGCCCAACTGGGGACGGCCAGAAGTACCGCGCCGCCCGCGCGGAGTAGTCGAAAAATGCACCTTCTGCATTCATCGTATTGACGCGGGGTTAGCGCGCGGACAGATGCCCGGCGTAGACCCGGAAGCAACCCCCGCCTGCGTTAACATCTGCCCGGTTCATGCCCGCCATTTCGGCGACATCAACGACCCCAACAGCAACGTCTCCCGCATCATCGCCACCACGCCAACGCTGCGCCTGCGCGAAGACCTGGGGACCGATCCAAGTGTTTATTATATCCCGCCGGAGGGCCTGGTCTGATGACTGCCGGACAAATCACCACCAATCGGCGTTTGCCGCTGTTCCCTATCTGGATTCTCCTGCTGGTCATCGGGCTGGGAATCGGCACGGTTTCAGGCATTCACGTGCTGCTAAACGGCCTGGGCGTGACCAATCTCAGCGATCAATCGCCCTGGGGTTTGTGGATTGTGGTAGACCTCTCGTCTATCGCTCTCGGCGCCGGGGCGTTCACCCTGTCAGCGGCAGTTTATCTATTTGGCCTCAAACGTTTCGAGGCTATCGCCCGTGCGGCAGTTTTCGTCGGCCTGCTCGGTTATTCGTCGGCGATGATTGCCCTGGCGATGGACATTGGCCGCCCCGACCGATTCTACCACCCGCTCATCTACTGGAACGTCCACTCGGTGCTGTGGGAAATTACCATGTGCGTGGTGCTGTATTCGACGGTGCTGGTGCTGGAACTGGTGCCGATCATCATCGAAAGTACCCCGCTAAAGAAAAACCGTTTCCTGCACGCCTTCGGCCACAACCTGCACCGCGTCATGCCCCTGGTCGCCGTCGCCGGTATGGGGTTGTCGCTGCTGCACCAGTCCTCCCTGGGCGCGACTTATGGCATCCTGACCGCCCGCCCGGTCTGGTATTCGCCCAGCGCCCCGGTGCTGTTTATTCTGTCGGCAGTGGCCGGCGGCCCCGCGCTGACCCTGTTCCTTACTCTGCTGACCGGCCTCGTGCTGCGTAAGGAGATGGTGCCGCGTGATGTCGTGAACGGCGTGGCAAAACTGATCGGCTTCGCCTGCCTGGCCTACCTGTATCTCAAATTGTGGAGTTGGGCATCACAGAACTATTACAGCCGGCTGCCCGAACGCGAACTGGGAATTCAACTGCTCAACCTCAACACGCCTTACGGCTTCACGTTCTGGTGGGGCGAGGTTTTGCTGGGCGCAATCGTTCCGGCCATCATCATGCTGTGGCCGCGCCTGCGGAACAACCGCGCTGTTTTGATGCTCGGCACCATGCTGGTCATCGCCGGTCTGGTGATTTACCGCTGGAATATGACGCTGTCCGGCTTCACGGTCCCCCTGAACTGGAGTCCCGGCGTGCGCGAAATTGCTGTCATTAACACCTATTCCCCCGCCCTGGTGGAATGGGGTGTCGCCATCGGGATTGTCTCCTACGGCTGGCTGGCTTATACGCTGGGCGTGCGCTTCCTCAGGCTCTACCCAGAGGCCAGGCCGCTGCAACAGACGGCTGCCGAAACAAGCCTGCCCAAAGCCGAACATCCACAGCCGCCGGCTTCTCACCCGCAGCCTGCCGGAACGGACTAAAAGCCGCGCCTCTGCTCGCACACTCAAAACGAACGGGGCGCACCCTCTGGATGCGCTCCGCTTTTTTCTTCAGCCGCTCCTGCCGCTCTCGGTCGGCGCGCGGGCGGCTCGCCGCCGCCGTCGCCAGCGCACCCATGTGCCGACCACCCCCTGCGGGAACACCAGCACCACCACAATAAAAACAATTCCCAGGATCAGCGACCAGTTCTGGCCGATGTTAATGGTCGTGGAGCCGATGACAAACTCCCGGTTAAAAACCCGCTCGCTCAAATGCAGCCCGGCTGTGCCGATGATCGGCCCGGCGTGCGTGCCGACCCCACCGATGATCGTCATCAGCAGTGGGTCAACCGTGTAGGTCAGTCCCAGTGTTTCCGGCCCGACCTTTTTGTTTAAAATCACGTGCAGCATCCCGGCGCCGGCGGCCATCATGCCGGCCAGCGTGATCGCCACCAGCTTGAACGTCAGCGTATTGTAGCCGATGGCCTGCGCCCGGTTTTCGTTTTCCCGGATGGCGAGCAGCACCTTGCCTGTCGGCGAGTTTATCAGCCGGCGGATGAACAGAAACGTCAGGACAACCAGCATCAGTGCCAGGTAATAATAGGCCAGCCGGTTGCGCGTGGAATTTAAAAGTTCTGGAATGTTATTCAACGCGAAACCATCTTCGGCGTTCGTCAGCGGCCAGCGCCCAATGTAGATAAAAAACATTTCGGCAATCGCCAGCGTAAAAATGGCGAAATACACGCCCCGCAGCCGCAGCGATACCAATCCCATCAAAAAGCCCAACAGCCCGCAGATGACAATGCCGATGATACCACCGACCACCAGGCCGATTTCCGGCCCCAGGTCGGTCATTTGCAGCACCAAGCCCAGAATGTAGCCTCCCAGGCCAAAAAACAGCGCATGACCAAACGAAATCACGCCGGTGAATCCAAAGATGAGGTTATAACTCATCGTTAAAATCGTCAGGATGAAAACCTCGATGAACACGCTCTGCCAGAATACCGACTGGCCGCGCGGTCGCCCACCTACCCCGAACGGGCTGTCTCCGGTGATCCACCCCACCAGATGCGGAAAAACGATCAAAAAGACCAGCACGGCCAGATAGAGCCAGTTGCTCTGAAGGACACGACGCCAGCGCGGCAGTGTTTGAATGGATTGCATGGCGTTCACCTGCTTTCTTTACCGAACAGGCCGCTTGGACGCAGCAGCAGAATGAGAATCAGCAGCAGCATAGGGGTGATGCTCGCCCAGACCGTCTGGTTTAAAAACTCGCTGGCGAACCGCGCAATCACCGCCACCGCCAGCCCCACCATAAAACTGCCTATCGCCGTCCCCATATAACTACCCAGGCCGCCCAGAACAACAACTGCTATCGCCGGCAGCAAAAAGGCGTTGCCCATACCCAGGTTCGCGCCCAAAAACGGCGCAGCAATCGCGCCACCGAAGGCCGCCACCGCGCAGCCGAGCGTGAAAACCATTGTGAACACGGCGCGCACGTTGATGCCCAGCGCCTCTACCATTTCACTGTCCTCGACGCCAGCCCGGATGATGATGCCGATGCGCGTCCGCTGGAGCAGCAGACCGATCAAAACGATCAGCGCCACCCCGACCGCGACGACAAACAGACGATAAGAGCCAAACTGCCGGCCAAATATCTCAAACTGGCTCTGGTGAATACCGAATGATGTGACGGTTGACCAGCCGTAACCTTCCGTCCCCCAGATAGCTTTCAGGGCTTCGCCGAATACAATCGCCACGCCAAACGTGAGTACCAGTTGAAAAATCGGGCGCGCGTACAGCGGGCGCAGCAGACCGCGTTCCAGCACTGCGCCCAGCAGCCCGCCGATGATCGTACCCGCCAGCACCCCCAGCGGGAAACGCAGGTTGACATCAATTCCCTTAAGCGCATCCATATGAAACAAAGAGTAAGTAACATAAGCCCCGATCATAAAATACGCGCCCTGGGCGAAGTTCAGGATGTCCATCAACCCGAAGATAATAGACAGCCCGGAAGCGACCAGGAAATAGAGCGCCCCCAGGAACAAGCCCGACAAGAGCGTTGTCCCGAAGCTGCCCAGATCGCCCGCCGAAGTCACAAAACTGAAAACCAGCAGGCCGACGGTCAGCGTCAGAATGAGCATATAGGTTCCGCGCGTTCGCTGCATAGATGCCCCCTCTCAGGCCACGCCCAGGTATCGCTGAACCAGTGCTTCGTCTTGAACCAGGTCCTGTATCTGGCCTGAAACCACGCTCCGGCCATCATCAATAATGACGTAGCGGTCGGCCAGGATACTAGCAACGCGGAAGTTCTGTTCGACCAGCAAAACCGTTGTTTGCGCCGAAAGTCTCCGTATCGCCTCGATCAGGCTTTCGATGATAACTGGCGCCAGCCCTTCGCTCGGCTCGTCAATCAACAGCAGGCGGTTTTCCGGCACCAGCGCCCGTGCCACCGCCAGCATTTGCTGCTGCCCGCCGGACAGGTTGCCGCCCGGCAGGTTATAAAATCGCTTCAAATCGGGGAACAACCCAAAGATAAAATCGGCCCGCCGTTCCAGGTCATCACCCTTACGCTGGGCAATAGCCAGGTTTTCGCGCACGGTTAAATCACGAAAAATCGCCCGGTGTTCCGGCACGTAGCCCACCCCCATCTGGGCGATGGTGAACGGGCGACGCCCCACTAACGACTGCCCCTCCAGCACGATACTTCCCTGGCTGGGCGGCGTTAACCCCATGATGCTTTTAAGGGTGGTGGTTTTACCCGCGCCGTTACGCCCCAGTAAAACCGTGATGCTGCCGCTGGGAACGGTGACGGTGACCCCTTCTAAAATATGAAACTGGCCGATAAACGTGTGAATCTCCTGGACTTCGAGGACGTTGTTAGCATCTGCCATATTCAGTTCTCCGGTGGATTGTACAGCTCGCCCAGGTACACACTTTGCACGGTTTTGTTGGCGCTGATCTCGGTGGGCGAGCCTTCGGCCAGCAGCTTTCCCAGGTTCATCACCGTAATCACATCGGAGATGTTCATAACCACATTCATATTATGTTCCACCAGGACGATTGTTTTTTGGCCCTGCTGGCGCACGGCATTGATTGTCTCCATCAGTTCCGGCACCTGCTCGGAAGCCATGCCCGCCGTCGGTTCGTCCAGCAGCAGCACATCCGGGTCCGGCGCC
>JAPKMO010000008.1 GCA_026645945.1 Anaerolineae bacterium | reverse complement strand
ATGAGCGCCTTGCTTATTAGCCTGGCAGCCGCCCAATCCCCCACCACACCCGCGCCAACGCCTACCCCCAGGCCGGCGGACATCCTCGTACCGGAGGTGATCGCCGATTATCCGCACGACGCCGGCGCTTATACCCAGGGTTTGCTGCTGCACGATGGCTTCTTTTACGAAAGCGCCGGCCAGTACGGCGAGTCCACGCTGCGGCAGGTGGACCCTGAAACCGGCGAAGTGCTGAAGCAGGTGGACGTACCCGCCGAATATTTTGCCGAGGGGCTGGCGCTGGTCGAAGACCGCCTTATCCAGATCACCTGGCGCGAGCAAACCGCCTTCGTTTACGACCTGGAAACCTTCGAGCAGGTGGGCGTGTTTGAGTACGAAGGCGAGGGCTGGGGACTGTGTTACGACGGCCAGCAGCTTTTTATGAGCGATGGCACGGACACCCTGACCGTCCGCGACCCGCAAACCTTCGAGGCCACCGATGAGCGGCTCATCAGCCTGGAAGGCCGCCCGGTCAGCGAATGGGCGTTCCAAGGGCGGCCATTAAGCCTGCTGAACGAACTGGAATGCGTGGATGACTGGATTTATGCCAACATTTGGTATTCCGATCTGATCTTCCAGATTGACAAAAACAGCGGCGAGGTGAAGGCCGTCATCTTCGCCGGCGACCTGCTGACCGATGAGGAACGCAGCAGCCTGGCCGATGATTCGGTGCTGAACGGCATCGCCTACGATCCTCAGAAAGAAGTTTTTTACCTGACCGGCAAACGCTGGCCCAGGCTGTTTGAAGTCCGCTTTGTGACACCGGACTGATCTCCGGCCCAACCGTCATGGGCAGCCGACAGCCGGTGCTGCCCGCCTGCTAAAAAGCGAGGTGTGATCTATGGAAACCAATCCGGTTGTCGCCCTGTTCCTGGTACTCGGCATCATCATCACGGCTGCCCGCGTCGGCGGCGCCATCGTGCGGCATTTCGACCAGCCGCGCGTGTTGGGCGAACTGGTGGTCGGCGTCATCCTCGGCCCCACCCTGCTCGACCTGCTGCATCTGCCGACCTTCGGCATCGAGGCCGCCCATCTGGAAGTGACCATCCACGAACTGGCCGAACTGGGCGTGCTGCTGCTGATGTTTAAAGTCGGCCTGGATGTGCATTTACGCGAACTGGCCGAAGTGGGCCTGGTGGCCGGAATCGCCGGGGTGTCTGGGGCGCTGCTGCCGCTGGCGATGGCGATGCCGGTGGCGGCAGCGTTCGGTTATTCCTGGCAGGAAGGGCTGTTCACCGGCGTCACGCTGGCGGCCACCTCGGTCAGCATTTCCGCCCAGGTGCTGCTGGAGTTAGACGTATTACGCACGCGGGAGGGCAATGCCCTGCTGGCGACGGCGCTGATTGACGACGTAGTGGCGATTTTGCTGGTTTCGCTGGCGATTGCTGTCACCGGCCCGCAGCAGAACGCGCAACCCGGCGACCTGCTGCTGATCGTCGTGCAGATGGGCGTTTATATCGTCGTGGCCTCCGCAGTGGCCTGGTTTATCCTGCCGCGCGCCGCTAACTGGATTCACCATCATCCGGCGGCGTCGCAGTCCTACGGCGTGCCGGCTTTCGCGCTCATCATGGCGCTGCTGTTCGGCTGGTCGGCGGAATATTTCGGCGGCGTGGCAACCATCACCGGGGCGTTCATCGCCGGGGTGGGGTTCAGTCGGGCGCGGGAAAATGTCAAACGCGCCATTGATGTGGCCGCCTCGAATATGTCGTATGCCTTCCTCGTCCCGATCTTTTTTGTCAGCGTGGGACTGCAAACTGACCTGAGCCGCTTCCCCCTGGATGCGCTGCCTTTCGCGGCGGTGCTGCTGCTGGTGGCAGTCGCTTCGAAGGTTATCGGCTGCGGGGCCGGCGCGCGGCTGGGGGGCTTCAACAATCAGGAAGCGCTCCGGTTGGGCGTTTGTATGATCTCACGCGGCGAGGTGGGTTTGATTATCGCCTCATTGGGCATCAGCAGCGGCATTTTCCGGGCCGAACAGCCGCTCTTTGCGTCGCTATTTCTGGTAATATTGTTATCAACGGTACTGACGCCTCCGCTCGTGCGCCGGGTTTTTCAGGAGACGCCATCCGAAGTAACCGAAGGGGCTTAACTGCATGTTGAAGTTGGTTATTCTGATTACGTCACGAATTGACGATGTTCACGCGGTGGGTGAAGCCTGGCAGAAAGCCGGCGCGCCGGGCGTGACGATCATCGAAAGCTACGGGCTGCGCCGCTTGCAGGAGAAATCAAAATCGCTGGAAATCCTGCCGGGCATGATGTCCCTGCAAGAGATTCTGCGGGAAAGCGACATCACCAGCGTGGTCATGCTTTCGGTGGTTCACAATGCCCAGGTGGATGCGCTGCTGGCCGCAGCCGAAACCAAACTGGGCGATCTCGACCGGCCCGATACCGGAGTCGTTTTCGTGCTGGATGTCGAACGCGCCATCGGTATGCGAAACCACAACCAGCCTCACTGATTTTATCCCACGGCGGCGTATAAACGCACCAGGTCGCTTCGAGAAATCACGCCGACCAGCCGCCCCTCGCGCAAAACGGGCAGCATCCCCAATCCGCGCCGGGCGACCAGCCAGGCCACATCGCTGATTTCTTCCTCCTCGCGGACGCATGTCACGCCGCGTTTCATCACATCGGCAGCCGTCATTCCGGCAGCAGCAGGCTCGCCGGCGTGGATGACAATATCCAGCCCGCGCACCAGGCCGATCACCTGCCGGTCGTCACTTATCACCGGAACACTGCGAATCCGGTGCGCTTCCAGCAGGCGCGCCACCTCGTCCAGGCGCGTATCGGCCCGGACGGTAATCACTTCTCTGGTCATCAACTGGTAGGCTTTCATCATGCCTCCTGAAGAAAAGAAAGACGAGGCCATCTGATGGGATGGCCTCGGCACTCTAGCTTTAGAAATCAAACAGCTCATCCAGGAACGATTTGCGCTTACGCTTGCGCGGCTCGCCTGGGCGATAGTCGTCATCATCATCGTCATGTCTGGACGGCGCGTAGCCCTGGCTTGGCGGGACGACAGCCGCCGCCGACCGCTCAATGATTTTGTCCAGTTCGCCCCGGTCGAGCCAGACGCCCCGGCACTTCGGGCAGTAGTCAATCTCAACACCCTGTCGTTCTGAAATCTTCAGTTCCACATCACATACCGGACACTGCATTCCGTTAATCCTTCCACAACCTGCGCCGGCTGCGCCAGCTTTCGCGCTTGCGGCTGCGGCGTTCGTCCTCAAAATCCTCATCATCCATGCTGCGGCGTTTGCTTCGGCGCGGCTCGTAAAGCGCGACCTCATCGTACAGGTCTTCGTAATCGGCCAGCGCATAGGCGCGTTTGCCGGCGCGCCGCTGCCGCCGAACCGACCATTCTTCCACCCGTTCGAGTAAATTTTCATACGCCATGACGGATATTTTCCCTTTCTATAACCAATCCTTTTACAGCCGACGGCAGGGCGAGAAAGGCAAGAATCCCCACCGGTTGTTCGCTCGATCAGCCGACCATCTGCGGCTATCGCAGACTTAAGACCGGGGACGGCGCCGTTTTTACCAGACCTCCAATGTGCATTTCTAAACTCTCCTCATTAGATTGGCATTAAATCTGCACCCGCAGGCACCAGTACCAAAGTACCATCATTACCCCTTGAATACGCCGCGCCGCACCAGCAGTTTTTCGGCCTCCACGCCCCAGAATACAATCGTGCTGAGAACCAGACAGATGCCCAACTGCTCCAGCGTCAGCGGCGTGGTGTTAAAAATCTGGTTGAAAAACGGCGCGTAAATCGCCAGCAGTTGCAGCGCCATCGTCAGCGCCACCGCCACCACCAAAAAACGGTTGCCGAAAAAGCCGATTTTGAAAGTGGACTCGCGGTGCGAACGGTTCGCCAGCGCATGTCCCATCTGGGCGATGGTCAGGAAGATAAAAACCATCGTATTCCAGGTGAAGGCGTTATAGGTCATGCCATTTTCGACTTCCAGCGCGCGCGTAAGCTGTTCCGGCAGGATGCCCAGTTCCGCCGCCCGCTCCGCCACCACCGCCGCGTCGTCCAGGTCGACATCATTGACGCGCTGCGCCGCCACCATTTGTTCCATCGTCAACCCCAGCTCGTCCGCGACCGGCTGCGCTTCGGCCAGATACTGGTTAAACGACCAGATTCCCAGCAGCAGGCCGGTCAGCCCCAGCAGCAGCCCGACGATTAAAATATGCCGGCCCATGCCGCGCCCGAAGATGCTCTCGTTGGGCGCGTAGGGGGCGCGGCTCATCACACCGCGTTCGCTTTTTTCTACGCCCAGCGCCAGCGCCGGGATGCCGTCGGTGATGAGGTTCATCCACAGGATTTGCAGCGTCGTCAGCGGGATGGTCATCAGCGCCACCAACTGCGTCGCCAGCAGCACGAACAATTCGCCGGTGTTGCTCGCCAGCAGGTATTTGACGAAACGGCGCACGTTGTCATAAATGGTACGGCCTTCTTCGACCGCGCTGACGATGGTGGTGAAGTTATCGTCCAGGATGACCATATCGGCGGCCTCTTTGGAAACCGCCGTGCCGGTGATGCCCATCGCCACGCCGATGTCCGCCCGTTTGAGCGCCGGCGCGTCGTTCACGCCGTCGCCGGTCATGGCCGCAATATGCCCTCTTTTCTGGAGCGCCTGCACGATATTGAGTTTGTGTTCCGGCGATACGCGGGCATAAACGGCCACCTGTTCGACTTCGGCCTCCAGTTCCGCCGGCGACATACGGCTGAGGTCGTGGCCCGTCAACACGCGGTCGTTCGGGCCGGCGATCTCCAGATCGCGGGCGATTTTGAAGGCCGTCAGCGGATGATCGCCGGTAATCATCACCGGGCGAATGCCGGCCTGCTGGCAGGTTTTAACCGCCTGTTTGACCTCGGTGCGCGGCGGGTCTATGATGCCGACCATGCCGACAAAAATCAGGTTTTGTTCCACGCCAGACAGGTCGGCAGGTAGTTCCGGCAGCCGCGTAAAGGCCAGCCCCAGCACGCGCAGGCCGTCCCGCGCCATACGGTCGTTGGAGGAGGTGATACGCTCGCGCCAATCTGGCGTCAGAGGCAAAATCTGGCCGTCCACCCACACCCGGTTGGAGACTTCCAGCAGACTGTCCACCGCGCCTTTGGTGAAGGCGATAAAACCCGCCTGGCGCGCGCGCATCAGGTTGACGATATACGAAACGCCATCCTCCGGCATCACGCTTTCGTCCAGCCGGTGCAGAGTGGTCATCCGTTTGCGCTCCGACGAAAACGGCACTTCGCCCACGCGCGGCAAAACCCGGTCCAGATGCGACTTCCACAGGCCAAAACGCGCCGCCGCCACCACCAGCGCGCCTTCAGTCGGGTCGCCGACGGCGCGGTAGCCCTGGGGGTTATCTTTATCCACTTCCAGCACCACGTCATTGCACAGCGCATCCCCGGCCATCAACATCGCCTGCGCCACGTCCGCGCCGTCGCTGCTGCCGTTCTGGGCCACCAGCGCCGGCATCCCCCGGCGGATCACGTCGTCCATCGCCGCCGTTTTTCCGGCCACATCCACCAGCACCACCGTCATTTTGTTTTCAGTCAGCGTACCGGTTTTGTCCGAGCAGATGACCGTCACCGAGCCGAGTCCTTCGACCGCCGGCAGCTTGCGGATCAGCGCGCGGCGTTTGAGCATCCGCTGCGCGCCCAGCGCCAGCGCAATCGTCACCACTGCCGGCAGGCCCTCCGGCACGACGGCGACGGCAATCGCCACCGCGTTGAGCAGCACCTCCTGGATGGGGGTGCCAACGATCAGGCCGATTAAAAACGCGACCGCCATCACCACTAGCGCCGCGACGATCAGCACCTTGCCGACCTCCGCCATGCGGCGCTGGAGCGGCGTCTTTTCGCTCTCCACCGACTGAATCAGCTCAGCGATGCGGCCAAGCTGGGTATTCATGCCGGTTTCCACCACCACCGCGCTGCCTCGGCCATACGTCACCGACGTACCCATGTACAGCATGTTATAACGGTCGCCCAGCGGCGCGCTGGCATCGTCCAGCGCCGTAACGATTTTTTCCACCGGCAGCGATTCGCCGGTCAGCGAAGCCTCCTGCACGCGCAGGTTGGCGGACTCGATCACGCGCGCGTCGGCAGGCACAACGCTGCCGGCTTCCAGCAAAATAACATCACCCGGCACCAGCTCGCGCGCTTCGATGTCGGCCAGATGCCCATCCCGCCGCACACGCACCAGCGGCGCGGCCATCTTCTTCAGCGCGGCCATCGCCTGTTCGGCGCGGTATTCCTGCACCAGCCCCAGAACGGCGTTCAGCACCACAATCGCCAGGATGGCGATCACGCTGTCGGCTTTGCCCAAAAAGGCCGAGATGACAGCGGCGAAAATCAGCAGCAGCACCAGCGGATTGGTGATCTGCTCCCACAAAATCGCCAGCGGGCTTTTTAAACCACGCTCGACCAGCTCGTTGGGGCCGTGCTGTTTGCGCCGCTCCGCCGCCTGACTTTCCGCCAGGCCGGCAGTTACGTCCACCTCCAGCGCCGCAGCCACCTGCTCCGCTGCTAAAACGTGCCAATTCCTCGAAGAAACCGCGTGTTCCTGTTTTTCAGCCAGCATTCTCGCCCTCAAAATATAAAAAGCCGACATCTTCCCCAGGAGGAGACAGGATGTCGGCCTACGCTGCAACCGGTTTGGTCAAACCTTTCGCCTGGGTCTGCCGTAATACATTAAAATTATCCCGGATAGACTCCGGTTTCGGAGTGAATCATATCATCAGTATGCTGGAGGATGCCCCCCATTTTTTGGGGGTTAAACAAACCGCTCGCTCAGGTCGGCGTCCACTGTCAGCACGATCACGCGCTCCCCAGTGCGGGTACTCATGTCCGTGTGCAGGCTGATGAGACGGCAGCCAGTGATTTCCTCGACGATGGTTTCCAGCAGCGGACGCGAGCTTTCAAACAACTGGCGACGCGTTTCCTTGACCAGGGTTCTACCCTCGTGCGTTTCGGCCAGTTTGACCTCCGCCGGGGTGAGGATGCCGCGCAGCCGCACCAGAATCAGGTCGTTGATGAACAGGGTGCGGGCATCCACCGGCCCGCGCCCCAGATACTCTTTTTCAAACTTCACAATCGCCCGCGTGAACTCCGCCTCGGCTTCGCCGCGCGTTTTGCGTTTATTCATTCTGACCAATCCTTGCCGGCTCAATAAGTTTCCCACACCGCTTCGCCGGTGAGGATGCGACGCACCTGGCGCGGAAAACGCGACCGGCTGATCGGCTTGCCGATAAAAGCGTCAAAACCGGCAGCTTTGCAGCGCGGGATTTCGGTATCGGCGTCCTGCGCCGTCACCGCCACCACCAGCGCGTTTTTGAGCAGCGGCTCGGCGCGGATTTGCTTTAAAACTTCGTAGCCGTTGGTTTTGGGCAGGTTGATGTCCACAAAGATGATGGATGGGTGCGGTTTCATGGCGCAGGCCAGTTCGACCACGCCTTCGCCGGTGGTGTTCATCAACGTGTCCACGCCCATATAGCGCAGCATCACGCCGATGATCGCCATCCCGCCGGCATCGTCTTCAACCACCAGGGCATGAGTTTTCGTCAGGTCTATTTCGGCCATGCGGCTCACAATCTATCGCGACACAGCATCGCGCATCCCTATCTCTCATGATGTTTTGTGGTTGTTCGACCGCCTACAGCGGCGGCAAAGAACCGGGTTTACCTTCGACGATTTCCTCATCGCTGCCGCGCCGCCGGTAGCGGCGAATCGGCGTGACCATCAGCCGGTAGCCCCGTTCCTGCGCCCAGCGCCCGATGTCGCGCAGTTCGAGAAGTCCGGTTTTCATGCCGCTGCCCTGCTCGTAACCAAAGCGGTACGACAGGAAATGCGGGTTCTGGTCAAGATAACCCAGTGCTACCTGCGCCGCGTCTGCCAGGCGCTGCGGGTCGTTTTCAGCGTCCAGGCGCTGCAAGGCCTGAACCGGCAGTTCGAGATTACGGGACATCACATCCAGCAGCAGCGGGCGATGGAAAAACTTCGACAGCATTTCCGGCCTGGAGAGCGTTAAATTGTCGGGCAGTTCAACCGGCGTGCCGTCGCGGCGGTAAACGCTCAGTTCCAGTTCAAAACGTTCGTCCTGGATGCGATTCCAGCGCCGTTTGTCTTCTTCCGGCACCAGCGCCTCTACCTGGGACATCACCGCCCGCGCGCCTTCCTCAAGGATGACCTTGAGCGGCTTGTCGCCTTGTCCCTGAATCGGCGGCATCACCGCCCCGATGTTCATGGACAAGCGCGGACGCTCGAACTTTAAAGCGGCGGTCAGCGCGCCATCAATGCCGCCAAAACCCACCGGCACAATCGGCGCGGTGGCGTGATAGCTTAACCAGGCCACACCCGTCCGGGCGCGTTTAAAGGCGCTCTCCCAGATGCCGCCTTCCGGGAACATGCCGATCACACCGCCCTGCCGCAGCACGCCCAACGCCTGGTTCATGGCCTGCCGGTCCATCGCGCCCCGGCGAACGGGGATGTAACCATAGGTGTTGGCGAACGGCGCGTAACGGGGGTCAAGCGGGATTTCGCCCGCCGCCATCAACTCGATCTCCCAGGGCGTGTACAGCACCATCAGCGCCGCTTCCAGCATGGCGACATGATTGCCGACCACGATCAACGGGCCGCGCGTGGGCAGATTTTCCCTGCCGGTGATGGTCAAGCGTGTGAGCAGCCCGGTCAGCGCGCGTCCCACAAACCGGATAGACTTTCGCAGGAACCGCCTGCGCGGGTACTGGATAGCGATTTCCTGAGCCATAGACTCCTTAAACCGTGACGATAATATCCGCTCCAAAGGCCGCCCGGTTTTCGTCGGCTGCCGCCGCGACCGGCACATCCACATACAAACCGCCCGCCACCGCTATATCGTCGGGGTTGGGGCCGAGCTGGTACACCTGCACGCGCAGGCGCATCCGCGTATAACGCCCCGGTGTGACCTGAAACGTGTGATGGTCGGCCTCACGCCCCAGATGATAAGTGCGCTCCTGGGGGCGCAGCGGCTCGCCGTTGACCACCGACAGCCGCACCACCAGTTCGACCGGCGGCACGTCCACCGCTGCCCGGTTAAACCCCACCTGGACACTGCTGGACGACCCCGCCGCCAGGCAGCGCGGCAGCGCGATCACCAGCCGCCGCACAATCTGCCGCTCCGCAGACGCCGATTCATCCTCATCAAAGGATTCTTCCTGCGGGGCGGTTTCGTCATAATCGGAAAGTTCTTCCAGCGCCGTCTGGCCGAAGTCCGTCAGCCGATAAATCTGGTCGCCCCCCATCTGGAGATACCCTTTCGTCACCAGCCGCCGCACAACCTTACCAAAGGCGCGTTCGCTTAACCCCACTTCTTCCATGATGATCGAAGCGTGCGCCAGAGGTTCGTCCAGGCCGCCAAAGAAGCGCAGCACATCCAGGGCTTCCGGCGGCAGCGCGCGCAGGTGAAAGGGCAGTTCCATAACACTTGCTCCCCGTTACAACGAAACGACGCGCGCCCGCCCCTGGCGTGGGTAAGTGGCGTGGCGCGTATCCACGACCAACCGGGTATGGTCTACCACGTGCTGCCAGTCGTAAAGGCTGTGGTCGGTGACGATTACCACGCAGTCGGCGCTTTCCAGCAGTTCGCTGCTGTATTCGACGCCGCGCATCATCTGATCTTCCTCTAACCGGATTTGTTCGATATACGGGTCGTGGTAAACCACCTGCGCGCCCCGCTCTCGCAGCAGGCTGATGACATCCAGCGCCGGGCTTTCGCGCACGTCGTTGACATCGCGTTTGTAGGCCACGCCCAGCACTACCACCCTGGCACCCCGGACGGCTTTACCATCATCATTCAGCGCCAGCATCACCTTGTTCACCACATAAACCGGCATCGAAGTATTGATCTCGCTGGCGAGTTCGATAAAACGGGCGTTGTAGTTCAGGGCTTTCAGCTTCCAGCTCAGGTAATGCGGGTCAATGGGGATGCAGTGGCCGCCCAACCCCGGCCCCGGATAAAACGGCATAAAACCGAACGGTTTGCTGGACGCGCCGCGAATCACTTCCCATACGTCAATGCCCAGCTTATCACACATCACGGCCATTTCGTTCACCAGGCCAATATTCACCGCCCGGAAGGTGTTTTCCAGCAGTTTGACCATCTCGGCGGCGGTGGGCGACGACACCGGAATCACCTCGTCAACTGCCGTCCGGTACAGCGCGACGGCCACATCGGTGCAGTGGGGCGTCACGCCGCCGACCACCTTCGGCGTATTCCGCACGCCGTAGTGCGGGTTGCTGGGGTCTACCCGCTCCGGCGAAAAAGCCACAAACACGTTTTCCCCCACCCGAAAGCCGTTGTTGACCAGGCGCGGCACGATAATTTCTTCGGTCGTGCCGGGATATGTCGTGCTTTCCAGGGCCACCAGCATCCCTTCATGGCAGATTTCCGCCACCGCCTCGGTCGCCTCGATAACATAGGACATATCCGGGTCTTTGGTTTTACGCAGCGGGGTCGGCACGCAGATGCTCACCGTGTCCACCTGGCGCAGATCGCCATAATCGGTGGACGCGCACAGCCGGCCGCTTTCCACCAGGGGTTTCAGGCGTTGGCTTGGGATGTCCAGGATGTAACTCTCGCCCCGGTTCAGGGAATCCACCTTGGCGGCGGACACATCCACGCCGATGACGGAAAACCCAGCTTCGGCAAACTCGACCGCCAGCGGCAGCCCCACGTAACCCATCCCAACCACGCCAATCCGAGCCGTCCGGTTATTCAGGCGGTCTAGCAGCGTTTGTTTGATGCTCATGATGATATGTTCTTTCTCAATGCCGGCAAACAACCGACGGGCGATTATAGTCACCGGGCGGCAGGGCTTCAACCCTGCGTTCAGGTGGCGGTCTGTTCGCTTTTATATTTAACACCCAATCCAGGTTTTGGGTGCATCAGGAAACAGCCTGCTTTAAGGACTTTAACACGGTTTGCAGGTGTTTGGCGGCCTGCTCGCCATGCGAAAGCATCTCGCGTGTTACGTCCAGCGCCAACCCAGGCCGCCCGTTCCGTAAGTGCTGCTCGATCTGGCGGGTTTTGCCCTTCGCCACCCGGACATAAGCGCGTGCGCGCGCCAGATACACGCGCGTAGTGAACTGCGCGTCTCGCCGTTCGCGGGCAAACTCCTGGTAGGCCGCCACCACCTGCTGGATGATTTCGACCAGCGGCCTGTGGTAATCGTTCAAACGGCGCGGGTCGCCCAGCAGCAGGTCCACGTCCACCAAAAGCTGTCCCAGATCAAGCGCCGCGTCGCCGTCGGCGCGCACTTTCTCCAGGTCAATCAGTTTGATAGCCACTTCGACCTCACCGTTGGTGTGGGGGGCGCTGTGGCGAATCATGATATTGCGGGTGTGCAGGTCGCCATGCATATACGCGCGCGGAAACCCCTCAATCTGCATCTGGTAACGGGTCAGATCGGCAAGCTGCTCAACCAGCTTTTGCTGGAGCATGTTGGCGTGCTGCCGGTCATGATCTTCGACCAGCAGTTTTTCGCTGTTGAGGAAGTTAAAAATCAGCGCGACGTGCTGCTGCATCGGCAGCAGGTACAGGTCGTACAGGATGCCGCGCGGGGCGCGAACGGGGTTGTACGAGTTGGCTCGGTGCATGGTGATTAAAAACGCGCTTAAACGTTGCATCAACGCCGGGTAAATGCGCGGCAGAAGGGACAGGCTTTCGTACAGCGTCTTGAACTGGTACAGATCAGGCATGATGACATAGGCCCGCTGCTGCGTCGGGTCGGGGTACATTTCGCGCGGGATGTTCACAAAATAGCCCCGTATCACATCCGGCAGTTTTTTGTAGTTTTCGTGTTCGAGCCGGATTTCATCCGCCGGCCCGTATTTAATCACCAGCGGTTTGTTAAAAATCGTCTCCTCGCTGTACAGCGGGCTGCGGACAACCGGATGCACGCGCAGCACAACCGCGCCGGAAAGGCCCAGATTCAGCCGTTCTGGCTCCTGCTCGAACTCTACCTGCAAAAAGTCGCGCAGCGCCTTTTTAAGCATTTCTTTTTCCGACGGCGACGACCGCTCACCAGGGTGATCGAGCATCTGGGTATGCACATACGAAGCCGCGCGGTGAATAAGCGGTTCGTCCAAGAAGGCCCGCAGCGTGATTAACGTCAGCGACAGGGACATCAAATAATCTTCCGTCCTGCCGGAAAAAATCGTCCGCAACTCGCCGGCGGCATCGTCGGACTGGTCGGCGTTAAAGGCGCTCCACCACAGGTCAATCGCCGGCAGCAGCACCTGGTGCAGTTCCACGCCATAGGTGGGCATCAAAACCGACAGGTTTTCGATCACCGTGCAGGCGCTTTGAATCACTTTCCAGAAGGCGCGGTAGTGCTGCTGGATGTCCATCAGCGATAAATCGTGGTGGCGCATTCGCTCGGCCAGCCAGGTATTGTCGTGTGTCAGGTCCCACAGGCCGTTGAGCCGGGCATTGTTAATCAACCGCCCGCGCAGGAGTTTTTCCTCCTGCTCCGGCAGCAGCCCGCCGAACAGTTCAAACCGCAGGCGCAGCGCCAGCGCCAGGTCTTTGTCCGGCAGCGAGTCCGACAGCATGGCATTGTCCAGCATATCGCGCAGTTCATCCATGACGATCAGGCCGGGTTCCAGCACTTTTTGTTTGTGCGCCAGGTTCAGCAGCTTAAGCGCCCACAGCAAATCGTACTGCGAGGGCGGGTCCTGAATCTCGAACCGGCGGCCATCCGGCGTGCGCTGTTTAACAAGCTGCTTCAGCCGCCCCTGCACCGAAGGGTCGAACGGGCGCAGCAGCAGCGTGCCTTCCAGCCGGTACATTTCCGCCGCGTCTACCTGGTTGCGCTGGGCGGTGGGAAAAGGCGTGGCAAACCAGCGGGCCGATTCTTTAAGGGCGGTGTCCTCCGGCGCGAAGCCGTAAGCCAGCAGCGCCATCGCATAATACAGGCTCATCCGCATGGCTTCGGCATTAACTTCGCCCTGGATGTCCGGTTCGGTCAGGATGAACGACGAAAACTCCTCCGGCGCGCGCAGCACGTTCATCGCCAGATTAACGAGCGTTCGTTTAAACTCATTCGAGTTAAAATTAATAGCCATGACCAACCCCGTCTCCCCCAGGCGGCGTCACGGCACCGGATGCCTGAGCTAACCCAGCGTTTCCACCACCTGCTTCAAGTATTCCAGCGCCTGGCCGGCATCGTTTAAGGCCTCGAAGGCAATGCGGATGGCCGGGCCTTTCCGGCTTTCGCGCAGCGCGACCTCCCCCTGTTTGGTGCGCCCCTTGGCGATACGGATCAACGAACGCGCCTGCGCCAACTGCACGCGGATGGGGAAGGTTGCATCTTCGCGCTCGGCGGCGAAGGCAGCATAGGTGTCCTCAAGCGCCTTCATCAGCGAAAAAATCGGGTCGCGCTCGGCGGCGATGTTCCGGGGCGCGCGCAGCAGTTCCAGGTCTACCAGCAGTTCCCCGATGTCCAGTGCCGCGTCGCCGTTACGCCGAAACTTCTCCAGGTCAATCAGCTTAAAATCCAGTTCATCCTGCCGGTCGAGATTTTCCCGCTGTTTGAGGCGGCGCACCATGATATTACGGGTGTGCAGATCGCCGTGCATACAGGCAACCGGGAAGGCTTCCAGGTCAAGCTGGCGGCGCACCAGATGCCCGATTTTTTCCAGCAGCGCGCGCTGCAGCTCCGGCGCGTATTTCTGTTTATCCGTATTCTCCAGCAGTTTATTTTCCAGTATATAACCAAAAATGTTCCGAATATGCTGCTGCATCGGCAGCAGGTAAATCTGCATCAGCAGCCCTTCCTGCACGTAGCGGCGGTGGCGGCCATCGCCCTGATGAATCCGCAGCAGGAACGGGCCGAGTTCATCCACCAGCAGGCCGTGAATCTGCGGCACTTTTTGCAGCGCCTCGTACAGCGTCCGGTAGCGGCCCAGGTCGGCCATGATGACGTAAGCGCGGCGCTGGTGTTGGTCTACATAGGTGGGCTGCTGCGGAATGTTGACGAAATATTCCTTGATTGCCAGCGGCAGCCGTTCGTAGTGTTCGCTCTCCCGTTTAATCTCCTCAATCGGGCCGTATTTAACCACCAGCGAATCGGCGTTGGGGATGTGCAGGCGGAACGAGTCGTCTTCCGGCTGCATGGGATTGCAGATGCGCGGGCGGATGCGGACGACGTTTGAGTCCGACATGCCCAGGCGAAGCTGCTCCGGCGGTTTTTCCAGGTCGAACTGAATCCACTCTTTGAGCGCCTTTTTGATATTCACCGTGTCGGCAGGCTCCACCTGGCGCACCTGCTGGGTCGCCATCTTGCGGTGAATGTGAGCCGCGCCCCAGCGAATCAACGGCTGGCCCAGGTAAGCGCGCAGCGAAACCAGCGTGCGCGATACGATCAGCAGGTAGTCGTAGGGGTCAGGAAACAGGGTTCGCAGCGTATCCACCGCGTTCGGGCCATGAAAAACTCCCCACCACAGCTCCATCGCCCGCGACAGTGCCGGCCCCAGTTCAGGATACGCCGGCAGCAGCGGCATCAGGTTTTCGATCACATAACAGGTACTCAGCACCATCTCGCGGAAGATGTCGCGGTAGTCAGCGATCAAATCCGGCGAGAGCTGCTGCTGCTGGATGGACTGGCCGAGGCCGAACATATCCTGGCTTAAGCCCCACAGGCCGCCGCTCTGGTCGGCGATAACCAGCAGGTTATGCAGATGTTTGCGCTGCTGGCTGGGCGTCAGCTTGCCCAGCAGTTCGTAACGCAGACGCAGCGCCAGCGCCAGGTCTTTGTCCCGGCGAATGTCCTGCACCATGCGGTTTGACCACTTACGCAGATCATCCTCGCTCATCAGGCCGTTGAGGATGCCCACCTCGCGCGCCTGCGCCATCACTTTAATGGCCCACAGCGTATCAAACGTCAGGTCGCTGGACTGAATATCAAAATAGTGGGTGGGTGTGCGCTGCTGGATAAGCTGTTCCAGGCGCGGCATCACGTAAACATGCCGGGGATTCAGGCTGAGCAGCGCCTCCAGGCGGTTCATCTCTACCGCGTCCATGCGGCGGTGATTCTCGTTGGGGAACGGGGTAGCAAACCACTCCGAGGCCGCCCGCAGTTCATCCTGGTCTGCCGGAAACCCGTAGGACAGCAGGGCGGTCGTATAGTGCTGCGTAACGCGGACGGCATTAGAGGAAACTTCGCCGCGCGCATCTAGGGGCGCGCTCAAAACCAGTTCGGGGTACTCGTAGCGGGAGCGCAGCAGGTCGAGAACCAGCTCGCCCAGGGTTAATTCCAGATCGGGGAGTTCACGGAGTGACATCATTCAGGTCATGACCATCTTCCAAAAGGGCGGCATTTTAACACTTAAACAACACTTAATTCTAACAGATTAACTATCATCCTGCCACCGCAAAAAAACCGGCCCGGCGCGGGGGCCGGGTCGGTCATAACAAACGAAGGGGTTGAACGGGCGTTTAGAGGTTCGGCTGCGCCGGTTCTACGGACGGCGGCTGAGGAATGTTCGGAAACATAAAGCCGCGCGGTCCGAAGAAAAAGCCCGGCTGGCCGTCCCCAAAGTTAAAGTCAAAACCATCGGGGCCGAAGAAGTGAAAACCGCCCGGCATCATCGAGCCAAGGTTCATGCCCATCTCGTCCAGCGTGGCGTCCAGTTCCAGCAGTTCGCCGCCGCGCTGCACCGAAAGCGTGATGGTATCGCCCGGTTCGTACGCCAGCAGGCGGTCGCGCAGGGTGCGTTCAGCATCCACTCGGTCGCCATTAACGGCGGTGATGATGTCGTCCACCAGCAGCCCGGCGGCCTGCGCCGGCGAATCCTCGACCACTTCGGTAATCAATGCGCCTTCAGTCAGGTCGAGGCCGCGTTCCTGGGCGGTCTGCTCATCCAGCATGACAAACGCCACCCCCAGGCGCGGGGTGCCGACCATCATGTCGAAGTTGAAGGGCATTTCCAGGCGCGGCATCCGCTCCGAAAACCCGAACTGGGCGAGTTCAACTTCCAGCGTGATCGTCTCGCCGTCCCGGTTCACTTCGACCGCCAGCGTATCGCCGGCCTTCAGGCTGCGAGCGGCTTCGAGGATGTCGCGCAGTTGTTTAACCTCGGTATCGCCGATTTTGGTGATGATGTCCCCGTCCTTTAACCCGGCGGTTTCGGCGGGCGAACCGGCCATCACCTGGCGCACCACCACGCCATCATCGGTGGTTTCCAGCCACAGGCCCAGCAGCATGGCCTGTTCTGACATGCGGAAATCGCGGGAACGCGGCGTCACCGGTTCTTCAGGCCGGGCGGCCAGGGTCGCTTCCAGCGTCAGCGTCTCGCCGCCGCGCTCGACCGAGAGCGTGACGACATCGCCAACGGCGAAAGCCGCCAGCACGTCACGAATAGTATCCGGCGACACGTCCTGATCGTTGATGGCCGTCAGCACGTCGCCTTTTTTAAGGCCGGCCTGGTCGGCGGGGCCATTCCGCACCACATCCTGCACCAGAACGCCGCCGTCCGGGGCTTCGTCCACCAGGATACCCAGATAAGGCGGCGCGGCGTTTTCATCCTGCGCGGCGGCCAGCCCCACAGCCGAAAGCGCCGCCAGCGCCAGCAGCGCGACAAACACATAGATCACACTTCTTTTGTGCATGTTTACTCCTCCCAGAACAAAGCGTGGATATACGAGAGAGAAATCGTCACACGCTTACCGTTTCTCAATGTAGGATTCATGGCTGAAAAAGCCATGAAATCGAGATAAAAGCGCGCTTAGGAGTTGATGAGCGTGTTCTTTTACGTTTCGCCGCCGGGGGATTGGTGTAGGATGGGGTGTGGATAAACGACAGAACACACGGGGCAATCGTCTATGGAAAACACTGCGCGAAAAGTGACTCCGGCGCTGCTGCTGGCCGCCCTGCTGCTGCCGCTGCTGGCGATGGCTTATGCTGGGCTGTACAGCCGCTATATGGCCGACGATTACTGCACGACCTGGCGGGCGCTGTCGGACGGCGTGATCGGTTCGGCGCTGTGGTGGTACAACAACTGGGGTGGGCGATTCACCGAATAGATAGTAAAGGGGATCGCTGCACCGGTTGGGCCAGGGCTGACATCGGTGCTGCCAGCGCTGGTGCTGGTGACCTGGACGGCGGCGGCGGTCTGGGCGATTTACCAGATTTTGCTGGTTTTCCGGCTGCCGCAGCCGCGTTTTATGGCGCTGGCGCTGGGCGCGCTGGTGGTCTTCGCCGTTTTCGACGGCACACCCAGCCGCATCCAGTCGCTTTACTGGATGGGCGCGGTCATCCCCTACACCATCCCGCTGATCGCTCTCTCGTTCCTGGCCGGTTATTTTGTGTATACGCTGCGCCGCTCTCCGGGACGCATCCCCCCTGCCGCGCCGGTAGTTTTCGCCGTCGTCACATTTTTCGCCGGCGGCCTGTCGGAAGTGTACGTCGCCTTCCAGATCGCCATTCTAGGGCTGACCTTCCTGGGTTTTCTACTGTTCGCCCCACCCACGATCAAACGTCCGGCGCTGGCGCTGCTGGCAGTTGGGCTGGTTTGCTCGCTGGCGGCCATGTTCATCATCCTGGCCGCACCGGGCAACGCCAACCGCCGCGCCCAATTCCCCGACCCGCTGCCGCTGCCGGTGGTCGCCTGGCGCACCCTGTATATCACCTTTTCGTATGCTGCCACTGCCGCCGGGCTTTTTTCGCCGGTGGCGATAATCGTTTCGGCGCTGCTGCCGATGCTGCTGTTTTACCGCCTGCACCCGCTGGACTCGCGCCTGCGCCTGTCGCCGCGCGCCGTCCGGCGGCTGCTGGTGCTGTCGGCGGCCATCACCTTCATCCTCATCGCCGCCTGCCTGGCCCCGCCGATTTATGCTACCTCGGTCGCGCCGGCGGCGCGCGTATACATCATGCCGCAGCTGGCGCTGGTGGGCGCGGCGGTTTTCTGGGGCAGCGTGATGGGGCTGGGCGCGCGCCGGCGGCAGCCGGTGATTAAACCGCGCGCGCAGATCATCACCGGCGTCGTGATCGCCGCCCTGCTGGTCGGCGGCCCGCTGCTGGCCGCCGGGCAAATCCTGGCCGAACTGCCGGACTACCGCGCTTTCGCCGCCGAATGGGACAGCCGCGACCAGGCCATCCGCGCCGATGCCAGCGGCGGCGAGAAACACATCGTCACCACCATGCTCCAGGTAGACCTGACCATCCGCGCCGGGTTAGAGCCGCTCGGCCCGGAGACAGAAAAAGGCATGAACGTCTGCGCCGCTCGTTATTACGGCGTCGAGACGCTGACCGCGCGCACGCTGCTGCAAATGGGCGACAAATCCGCGCTGGGGGACACATGAAAAATCCGCGTTATTACCTGCCCTGGGTGCTGATCGGCCTGCTGTGGCTGGTTTTCCTGGCGGTGGCGCTGCTCATTTACACCACGCACCCCAACGGCGCGGGCGATTACGGTTATTACTACCGGGGCGTATCCCGCATCCTGGACGGCAGACCGCTGTACGCCGACCTGCAAAGCAGCGATTACGTCGGCCCGCCGCTGCAAGTCCAGCTTATGACGCCGCTGGTGGCAGTCGCACGCGATGAAAGAACGTCGGCGCGGCTCTGGTTTGCACTCAACATCGTACTGCTGACCGGGACGCTGGCATTACTCAGCCGCTTTATCACCCGCCGCCATCACCGGCTGATTCTGTGGGCGGTCACGCCGCTGTTCGCGCCCACGCTGATGTCGTTCTGGATGGGGCAGATCACCATCGTGCTGCTGGCCGCCACCGCCGGAGCCTGGGCGGCTTATCGAACCGGCAGGCCGCGCCTGGCCGGAGTTCTGCTGGCGCTGGCGGTATGGACGAAGTTTTATCCGGGGCTGTTGGTGCTGTACTTCCTGTGGAAACGAGAATGGCGGGTGGTCTTCAGCGCGGCGGTCACTACGCTGCTGGCGATCATCTTCCAGATGGCCGTTTCCGGTGCAGACACCTTCGTGTATTACCTGCTGAACGTGCTGCCCAACCTGACGGCGGAAGGTCAGCCGGCGCTGAACCACTCTAACAATGCCATCCTGGGCTTCGCGCAGAAGTTATTTTCCGAATCGCCGCAGATCATTCCGCTGCTGGTCAGCCCGGCGCTGGTGACGCTGACGCGCTTCGGGCTGCTGTTCGGTTTGGGCGGGCTGACGCTGTACCTCATCTCGCGCCCGGCTGCCATGTCGCGCACGCCCGCCGAAAAATTCGACCTCGAATACGCAGCGGTGCTGCTGGTGGCGCTGCTGGCCGGTTCGACGCTGGGCATTCACGGGATGCTGTCGGCGCTGCTGGTGTATATCGTGCTGTTCCGCGAGCGGTACGGGCTGTCCCCCCGCCAGCGCACGCGCCTCAAAATGCTCAGTCTGGTTTCGGCGCTGCTCATCAACCTGCACATGCCGATCATCCTGGGCTATTTGCAGCCGCCGTCGGACAATACGCTGCCTGCCCTGGCGCTGGCGCTGCCGTTTTTCGGTATGATGCTGATCTGGGGGCTGGTGATGTGGCTGCTGTCCCGGCAGCGCGCCGCCGTATAAAAAACAGAGGGTTTAAAGGTCACAGGGCGCGCGCCGGCGCTGCCCTGCTTAAACCCTCTGCTGTGCGTCTCTGCGCTTGCGCGCCGCTGCGTTAAGTTTTTTCCTCGCCGTTGTCGCGGCCTTGCAGCCGTCTGGTCAGGAAACCGCCCATCAGGTTCGTCATCATCGAAATACCCATCGAAGGCGGACTCTCCGGCGACGATTCTTCATCCCAGCGAGCGTTATGGCGGCGGTTGACCCAGGCGCTGTAGGCTTCGGAGGCTTCAAACAGCGCGCCGGTCAGGGCATCCCGGTCGTTTTGCGCCAGGATGCCCCGGAACAGACGCAGGTTTTCCAGCAGCGCGTCCAGGTGGCGCAGCAGATTTTCGCGGTTGTTCAGCCAGCCGTCGCGCAGGTCGTCCGGGTGGGTATCAAACAGCGCGCGCGTCAGGCGGCCAAAAGCCGGGTTGGTCAGCCGTTGGGCGTCGTTCCAACCTTCGCGCCGGGACGCCATGTAAAAAGCGGCCACGCCCAGCAGTTCCGGCAGCCCCTCGGTCAGCGCCATCAGGCTGTCGTGTTCGGCGGGGTCTACAAAAAACGGCGTCGCGCCCAGGATGGTCGAAAAATCCGAAGCCAGCTCCACCGCGTCCCGCACGGCGCTGACGCTCGGCGTCAGCAGCATACCACCCTTGTCGAACAAATCCGGCTGCGCGTGGGCGGTATCGTCCAGGCCGTCGAACAGGTACTTGGGATTCAGCACCGGCGTCATCCCAACCATGTGCACTTCCGCCGGCAGGTGTTCCTTCGCCCAGGCCAGCGACGGCTGTTTAAGCGGCGAGGCATCCAGCACGACCGCGCCAGGGCGGAACTCCCCCGCCAGCGATTTATAGGCCGCCAGCACGTCGGCATAGGGCAGCGCCAACACCACGATGTCGCGCCCGCGCGCCGCGTCGAACAGGCTGCGCTCGACCTTCGGCAGCCCGATTTTCTGCGCGTCATCCCGCACGCCGGCGCGCAGGTCGGCGGCGGTAACTTCAAAGGTGTGCTGCGCGTTTTTGCCTTCGTTATAGCGTTTAAGCGCCAGCGCCGCCGACGCCCCGATACGCCCCAGTCCTAAAATCGCTACGGATACCGTTGCCATTTCCCCTACCCCGGAATAGTGTGCTGCTCACATTACTCGTTCGTCGCTTAAAACGTTCAGCCGCGCCCGCCGGCTAAAGCTGCACATAACTGTTTTCGGCCAGGATTAAACGCCGCGCGGCGGGCATCCGCTGAGCGGCCACCACGTGGGCGTTGTCCGCCAGCAGGCTGGAGTCAATGCGCCCCGGAATGTTGCGGATGACGCAGTTTTTCATCACGATGCTGGCCTCGATTTCGCTGCCCTCGACCACCACGTTATCGCCCAGCGAGGTATACGGGCCGATGTAGCTGTTGCGAATGATGGTGTTATCGCCGATGATGACCGGGCCGCGAATCACGCTGTCAATCACCTGGCTGTTTTTGCCCAGCAGGACGCGGTGCGAAACCTCTGACTTGCCGATGATCTGGTCTTTATCCTCCGGCGCGGGCGTATATGGCAGGTCTTCCAGCACCAGCTGGTTCGCCAGCACGATGGCGTCCGGTTTACCGGCGTCAATCCACCAGCCCTTGAGGACGTAGGGGCGCGCCCGGCAGCGATCATCAATCAAGGTCTGGATGGCGTCGGTGATCTCCAGTTCGTTGCGCCAGGAGGGTTTGATGCGCCCAATGGCATCAAAAATCGAACGGCGGAACAGATATACCCCGGCAATCGCCAGGTTCGACTTCGGCTCTTTGGGTTTTTCGACCACCCGCTTGATGCAGTCGTCGCCCAGTTCCGCAATGCCGTAGCGCGTCGGGTCAGACACTTCGCCCAGGGCGATGGCCGTTTCGGCGTCGGACTCGACAAAACCGTTAAACAGCTTTTCCATCTTATCCTGGAAGATGTTATCGCCCAGGAACACGCAGAACGGCTCATCCCCCACAAAATCCCGGCACAGCCCGACGGCATGGGCCAGCCCCAACTGCTCCGCCTGGACGATATACTCCAGGTTCACGCCCATGCCGTTGCCCCTGCCAAGCGTCTGCGGAATGGGCGACTCCAGGTCGTTGACGACGATGCCGATGTCGGTCAGCCCGGCGCCCTTCAGAACATCAATCGCGTAACCGATGAGTGTTTTATTGGCGACCGGAACCAGCGCCTTAGGCATGGTTAACGTCACAGGACGCAGGCGGGTCGCTTTACCCGCCGCCAGAATCACGGCTTTCATCGTCTAAAAATGCCTCCCGGTTGAATGTTTGCTCGATTTACTACCCGCATCGTAGCAGAAGACACGCCGGGGTAGCAAGCGAATTTCTTGTGAAGAGCCACAAAACCGGGCCGAACAACCGAACCGGCGCTAATTACCGTCCAGGAAATTCACCGCCGCCTGCAAAACTGGGTCCTCCTGGCTGAACAGGGTTTCTTCGTTGACCGGCACCCGCACCGTCGGCACGACGCCCACGCCTTCGATGATGATATTACCGTCCGCGTCTATCGTCCGCCCGATGGAAAACTGCAAAACCAGGCCGCCCGGCATGGTAAAGGCCTTCTGGCTGCCGCCCAGACCGGCGGTCGGATACTGGCCGACGATGGCAGCGCGGTCTTTAAGCGACATTGCATAGCTAAAGAACTCGCACGCGCTGGCGCAGCTTGGCCCCACCAGCACGGCCACTGGGCCGCCGTAACGCAGCTCCTCCGGCGGCAGGTAAAACCGCCGCATCCCGCGCGGGTCGAAGTAAAATTCTCCGCGCTCCTTGTCATACGTGCCGGTATTGCCGATTTCCAACGGCTCGTTGAAGAAATAAGCCGCCATCTGGTTTGCCAGAAAACCGCTGCCGCCGCCGTTCTGGCGCATGTCAATAATCAGCCCCGGCAGGCTCTGGTCGTTTAAGGTCTGCATCATACGTTCCCACAGCATAATCGTCAGGCGGCTGTTGTCGAAAAAGCTGTAAATTTTGACGTACAGGTAGCCGCTCGGCAGCAGGCGATATTCCACCGGCAGTTCGGTATCGGTCAGCCCAACGTTGAACGACGAAAAATTGAAGCTGGCGTTTTCCTCCACCGTCATCAGCCGGGCAGTCCGCGTCTCGCTCTGGCCGGGATTGCGGTAGTTTACTTCCACGCTCGTGCCGAGCGGGAAACGAATCACATACCGGAGCTGCTGCAATCGCAGGACGTGTTTGGCGCTGAAGGGGGCCGACCAGGGAATCGTCTCGCGGATGGCGCTTTGAATCGGCTGGCCGTTTAAGGACAGAATTTCCGCCCCCAGTTCGATTCCGGCCTGGTCTGCCGGGCCGTCCGGCAGGATGAAATTGGTGATGACGCGCCCATCATCGGTTTCACGGATCGCCATCCCCAGGCCGCCGGCGACCTCCCGGCTGAACATCGCGTGCAGCGGGCCGACCAGCGGTATCTGGTGGTGGCCGTCTGGGATGGCGCGGATAAAATCACGCAGCGCCAGCAGATAAACCGTCGAGTCGTTGGAAGCCTGGGCCTGCTCGAAGCGCGGGCGGAACTGCGCGTGCAGGGCGTCCCAATCCACCCGTTTCAGTTCGGTGAAGGCATATTCCTTCCGCATCATCTCGATCATGGCGTCGAAGGCTTCCGGCAGGTCGAGGCTGGAAAAATCATCGAGCTGCGCGTCTTCCCCTTCGATCAGATCAATCACCGCCTCGCGGGAGCGGTCGAAGGTGAACGGGTCGGCATCCATATCCACGATGGTATAACCCGCCGGCAGCGCCACAATCGGGTCATCCGCCGTGAACAGCCTGCCGTCCTCGCCAAAACCGGCGGGGAAACCCTGCCCATCCTCCGGCGCATAGACCACATACTTACCGCCAATCACCTCGCCTTCGGCGGACGGGTCCTGGTTGATGCGGGTGGAGGCATAGGCCGTAGACCAGCCGCCGCCCTGCAAATCGCGTTCTTCCAGGTACGGGTCGCCCCAGATGTTTTCCCAGTAGGCGACGGCGAAAATCATCACGCCGGTATCAGCTTCGTCGTTCTGGTCTACATCGCGCAGCGAACCCTGCGGCACGATGGGCAGCGACAGATTATAAGTGAAAGGCGAGGTGTAAAAATCGGACGTGATATGGCCGATCACCTGCGACTCGATGGGCATGAGAAAATATTTATCCCGGTCTACAAAACCGGCCTGATCTTCCAGAATGATGAGCGGCTCGCCGGCCCCGGCGGTGAAAAACAGGTTCGTATAAACCACCGAGCCGCGAATAACCGCCGGGCCGCCCTCGTCATTCAGGATGGCCGCCGGGGGGAAATCCTGAGCGAAAGCCGCCGACATGCTTATGAGCGCCAGCAGCGCCCCCGCCAATAAAACCAGACGCTTGTTTATCATCCTGCCGAAAACCTCTCAACTGCCTGAACAAACAGATACGGGCGGAGCGTGTCCACCTGGATAAGATTAATTGAGGACTGGTCATAAATCGTTCAAATCTCTGATGGCCCTTTTTGCCCTCACCCGAAATCCCTCTCCCTCATGGAGAGGGACTTTAAAAGCACATTCCTTCCCTTCGCCCTGAGAGAGAAGGGGCCGGGGGATGAGGGCCAAAGCAGCACAAGTTTGATTTATGAGGCCGCTTAACGCCACGCGCGCCCCGGCAGTTCAAAGACCGGCGCGCGGCGGTTGGTCGGGATAAGCGGTTTATGAGCATGATGCCACACTTCATCGGCAATCGTCCACACCGCGTCCGGGCGTCCCAGCCGGCGGGCATTATCCGAGCGCCGCCGCAGCCCCGCCGCCCCTTCCGACAGCCACTCCGCCACCGCGTCCACCACGCCGCGCACGCTGGGCGCGAACACGCCGGCGCCGTTTTCAACCACATAATCCACGTTGCCGGTTTCCTGGCCGGGTATGGCGTCGTTGAGGATGAGCGGCAGCCCGGCGATACAGGCTTCGCTGATGGTGGCCGGGCCGGCCTTCGTCACCAGGATGTCGGCGGCGGCCATCAGCACCGGCATATTGGTCACGAACGGGTAAATGTGGGTCGGCTGGTTCCACTCGTGGGCCTCCAGCTTATCTTTCAGCATTTTGTTGCGCCCGGCGATGATCGCAAGCTGGCAGGGGAACTTTTCATCGTTAATGGCGCGGGCGGTTTTATACAGCGGCCCCATGCCTTCGCCGCCCCCGACCATCAAAATAGCGGGTAGGTCAGGGTCCCAGCCCAGTTCGCGCCGAGCCGAGCTTTTATCGGTCAATCCCTCCGCAAAACGCGGATGCACCGGCAGGCCGGTCACGCGCAGTTGTTCCGGCTTCAGGCCGCTTTTCAGGCCGCGTTCGTAGGCCGGGCGCGTCGGCACCAGGCAGCGGTCTACCCGTTTGTCGTACCAGAACATATGCGTCGAAACCAGGTCAGTGACGACCGTTATAAAAGGCGGGCGTCTTTCAAAACGGGTGAGCGCCTGCATGGCCGGCTGCGTGAGGATGGAATGCACGCACACCACCACATCCGCCGGGTTTTCTTTATACAGGCGTTTAAGCCCCTTTTCGATGGAGACATACATCCCACGCGACAGCAGCCGCGCGCTTTCTTTCGAGTTAGTCAGTTTATAGCTGATGCCCCAAGAGGTTTTGCTGTAGTTGATAATCCAGGGGTACATCTCCGGCATATACTTAAACGGAAACGGGGTGTAGGAGCGGAACACATCTATCATCTCGACGCGAACCTGGTTTTCGTACCGCAGCAAAAGCGCATCCCGGATCGCCTCCGCCGCCGCCCGGTGGCCGCCGCCGGTATCCGAAAACAGAAACAGCATTCGTTTCATCCCTCATCCTCTCCGCGTTTTGAACTGCTGGCGAGAATCTTTTTCAACCGCTTCCAAAATAGCGGGCGGGCCAGCATCACCCGCCGCCCGCATCCCAGGCAGCGCAGGCCGATGTCTGCGCCGATGCGATAAATTTCCCATTCATCGCTGCCGCAGGGGTGTTTTTTTCGCATCTGCACCCGGTCGCCGATCATGATTTGTTCCGGCATGGCTCACGCTCGAACAAACGCCGTGCCAACGTTCAATACTATACCACAGTCTTCTTCCTATAACCCCGCCGGTGGCATTTCGACGCTCATCAGGTACTCAGTTGGCGTGCCTTCAGGCGAAGGCGCTCTTATGTTATACTCTCTGAAACTCGTAAGTGTGGAGACAACCCGTGCTGCTTTTTGGCAACCTCAGCGTTCAGATGTTAATCGCCGTCCTGCTGGCCGTGCTGGCCGGCATGACCATCCACGAATTCGCGCACAACTACATCGGCCATCTGATGGGCGACCCTGTACCGGCGCGGCAGGGCCGCCTGACCTTAAACCCGCTGGTGCATATCAACCCGGTCGGGTTTTTGATGTTCGCGCTGATCGGCTTTGGCATCCTGGGCCAGGCTCCGATTGCCGCCCACCGGATGCGTAACCCGCGCTGGGGTTTCCTGGCCGCCGTTGCCGCTGGGCCGCTCTCGAACCTGCTGCTGGCGGTCGTGGCGGCGATCCTGCTGCGTTTTCTGGGGTTGGGGTCGCTGGAGGTTTTTCGGGCGGTTTTTTTCGGCCAGGTGCAGGGGCTGCTGGGCGTCGTGGCGCTCATCCTGGGGCAGATGGTCTTCTGGAACGTGCTGCTGTTTGTGTTTAATCTGCTGCCCGTCTTTCCGATTGACGGCTGGCATATCGTGCTGGCGCTGCTGCCGCCTGACTTGGCCTACACCTGGCAGCGCCACGCCCAGACCACCAACTACATCCTGATCGGCCTCATTTTGCTCAGTTTCCTGCGCGTGCCGGGGCTGAACATCCTGGGGATGCTCATCAGCCAGCCGACCTTTGCCATCACGCAGTTTTTGCTGGGTTTATGAGCGTTTCTGCTGTCCAACGCTTCCGGCAGGGGCTTGGCGAACTGCTGGCTTTTGCCCGCCCGGTCCAGATGTCTCTGGCGGCTGAATACCTGACGCCGCCTCAGCAGGCGCTTTTCGCCCGCCTGCGGCGCGCCGAACAGCTCCACAGCCTGAACGTGCTGCGCGGCGTGCTGGCGCAGGGGCCGGCCCCGCGCGACCTGGCGGTGGCCGCGCTGCTGCACGACGCTGGCAAAATCCATTACCCCCTGACGACCGGGCAAAAAACCCTGGCAGTGCTGGTGCGGGCGTTTTTGCCCGCCCTGGCGTGCCGCTGGATGGACGGCGACCCGCGCCGCCCCTGGCAGCGCCCGTTTGTGGTTTACGCGCATCATCCGGCCTGGAGCGCGGAACTGCTGGCCGCCGCCGGCGCCCCGGAAGCCGCCGTCTGGCTGGCCGCCCACCATGCCGACGACCCCGCGCGCTGGGCCGAACATCCACACTTCGACCTGCTGCGCCGCTTACAGGCGGCGGATGATGCATATTGAGTGGTGAGTTACGAGGGATGAGCAGGGATGCGCCGGTGTGCGCGCCCACAGAGGAGGAATTTTAAAAAATGAACGGCAGGATAAACGAACTTAAACAGGAACTCAACGACGCGCGCCGCTATTTAAACGCCGTCCTCGACCGGGTGGGCGACCGCTGGGATGAGGAAGTTTATTCCGAGGGGGCCGGCTGGACGGCGCGCCAGCTTCTCATCCACCTGATGGTTTCCGACCGGGGACACAACAACATGATTATGGCGATTGCCAGGGGCGAAAACACCATCCCGGAGGATTTTGACCTGGAACGCTTCAACCGGCGCTCGGTCGAAAAACGCGCCGAAACGACGGTCGAGGAAGCCCGCGCCGCCCTGGCGCAAACCGCCGCCGAACGCGACGCCTGGCTGGATACCGTTGATGACGCCGCGCTGGACAAACAGGGACGGCATGGCTCGATGCGAATCCTTTCGATTGCCGAAATCCTGAAGGTGGTGGCCGGGCATGACCGGACTCATGCCGACGACATCGCGCGCGCGCTGAATTTAAGCTGACGGTTCTATTTTTTAAGCCGTTAAATCGAGTACAATTAAACCGTATCAATCGTAAGGGAGGGCGAACGATAGGTTCGCCCTTCAAGTCTGCGAAGGAACGTTAGGGAATGACGGTATCGAAAAAAATCCTCATTGCTTATGCCACCGTTCACGGTTCGACCGCTGAAATCGCCGAATTTATGGGGCAGATGTTTGGCGAAAATCATTTTGACGTGACGGTCGCCAATGTCGAAACGCTAGAGTCGGTCGCCGGTTACGATGCTTATATCCTGGGGTCGGCCATCCACGCCGGCATGTGGTTAACGCCCATGTCGCGTTTTCTGGATCGTTTTGAGGGCGAACTGGCAAAACAACCACTCTATTTTTTTATTACCTGCATCCGCATCCTCGAACCGGACGGCTACCAGCACGCCCTGGAAAATTACGTCCACCAGGACACGCTGGAAAAAATCGGCGCGCGCGACATCGCCATCTTTGCCGGTAAGCTGCGCCTGGATGCCATTGATCTGCGCGACCGCTGGACGCTGTCGCTGCGTTACGACGGCTCGCAGACCCCCAGTATGCTTAACGACGATTACCGGGACTGGAACGCCATCCGCAACTGGACGGCGCGCGTCCGCAGCGAACTGGAAAAAAGTGTGTTATGAGCGGCGGAGCATCCCCAACGGCCTGGTTGAAGTGGGTTCAGGAACTTCAGGCGATTGCCCAGACCGGCCTGGCTTACACCCAGGATGTTTTCGACCGCGAGCGTTACGAACGTATCCGTGAACTGGCCGCCGAAATCGCCGCAGCTTATACCGGCAGCGAATTTTTGCCCATTCGTGACCTGTTCGCCGGCGAAGTCGGCCACGCCACACCCAAAGTGGACGTGCGCGGCGTGATCTTCCAGGACGACCGGATTGTGCTGGTGAAGGAAAGCAAAGACGGCGGCTGGACGCTGCCCGGCGGCTGGGTGGACATCGGCGAGTCGGCGGCGGAAGCCTGCACCCGCGAGGTGTACGAAGAATCCGGCTACCGCACGCGGGCGGTTAAACTGCTGGCCGTCTACGACCGCAACAAACACGGCCACCCGCCGCACATCTGGCACATCTACAAACTGTTTTTTTTGTGCGAACCAAACGGCGCTCCCGAACCGCTGGCCGCCAACGACGAAACCGAAGCCGTCGCGCTGTTTGCTGAAGATGCCATCCCGCCGCTGTCGGTCGGTCGGGTAACGCCCGCGCAGATCAAACGGCTGTTCGAACATCACCGCTGCCCAGACCTACCGACGGACTACGATTGACCAACCGCCAAAATCGAACATTCTGGCCGGTTCGCCGGTAGAGTAGACAAATCCGGCGATTGTGCGCCGCCATTATCAGAGGAGTATTTTTATGGAAGCCAAGCTTCAGGAACTCAAAACCCGCCTGATGGAGGTGGATGATCTGGAACATGCCAACGCCCTGCTGGCCTGGGACCAGACCACCTACATGCCGCCTGGGGGCGCGCCCGCGCGGGGGCGCCAGATGGCGACCCTCGCCCGACTGGCGCACGAAAAATTCACCGATCCGGCCATCGGCAAACTGCTGGACGACCTGCGCCCATATGAAGAAAGCCTGCCTTACGACTCCGACGATGCCGCCCTGATTCGCGTCACCCGGCGCGAATACGAACGGAATACGCGCATTCCATCGGCATTTGTGGCCGAACTGAACGAACACATCGCGGCGACCTACCAGAGCTGGACGGAAGCCCGCCCCGCCAATGACTTCGCCCGCCTGCGCCCCGCGCTGGAAAAGACACTTGACCTGAGCCGCAAGCTGGCCGACTTCTTCCCCGGTTACGAACACATCGCCGACCCGCTGATTGATTTCGCCGACTACGGGATGAAAGCCGCGTCGGTGCGGGCGGTGTTCGCCCAACTGCGCGAACAGCTTGTGCCGCTGGTGCAGGCCATCACGGCGCAGCCCCCGGCGGACGATTCCTGCCTGCGCCGGTCTTATCCAGAAGATCAACAACTGGCTTTTGGCGAGGCAATTATCAAACGCTTCGGCTACGACTTCAACCGGGGGCGGCAGGACAAAACCCACCACCCCTTCATGACCAAGTTTTCGCTGGGCGACGTGCGGATCACCACGCGCTTCAAAGAGGACGACCTGGGTTACGCGCTGTTCAGCACGCTGCACGAAGCCGGCCACGCCATGTACGAACAGGGCATCAACATGGCTTACGAAGCCTCGCCCCTGGCCGGCGGGACTTCAGCGGGCGTCCACGAAAGCCAGTCGCGCACCTGGGAAAATATCGTCGGGCGCAGCCGGGGCTTCTGGCAGCATTTTTATCCCGAACTGCAAAAAACTTTCCCCGACCAGTTGGGCGATGTGCCGCTGGAAACCTTCTACCGCGCCATCAACAAGGTTGAGCGGTCGCTCATCCGCACCGAAGCCGACGAAGTGACCTACAACCTGCATGTGATGATTCGTTTTGATCTGGAACTGCAGCTGCTGGAAGGCTCGCTGGAAATCCGCGATCTGCCGCAGGTCTGGCACGATCGCTACCAGGCCGACCTGGGCATCACCGCCCCGGACGACCGCGACGGCGTGCTGCAAGATGTCCACTGGTACGGCGGACTCATCGGCGGAGCGTTCCAGGGGTACACGCTGGGCAACATCATCAGCGGCCTGTTTTACGAAGCGGCGCTGAAGGTGCACCCGGAAATCCCCGGTGAAATCGCGCAGGGGCGTTTTGACACCCTACACGGCTGGCTGAAAACCAACATCTACCAGTACGGCAGCAAATTCACGGCCAACGAGCTGATCGAGCGCGTCACCGGCGGGCCGCTGCGTATCGAGCCGTACATGGCCTATCTGCGCGGCAAATACGGCGAACTGTACGCGCTTTAATCCACGCATCTCCAGGGGCGAACGCGCTGTTCGCCCCTTTTCCCCCAATACCCCCAATCTATCGGGTGCAAAAGACTGTCTTAGTTCGGGTAATGTAAGTATCAACACCGGAATATAGACGGAGGGCCGACGATGGACGAGTACGAAAAGCTGCTGGCCGAAGCCCAGCGCAGCCCCGCCACATCCGACTTTCTGGCGCTGCGGCAGGCTTACACCCGCTCGCCGCTGTTTAATCCCTATCTTAACGCCGCCAACATCCCGATGGCGCTGCGGCGGGCAGTTCAGCAGGACGATCAAAATCTGATCGGTGCGGGTTTGCAGCGCGTCCTGCAAGAGGACTATCTGGACATCGAAGCGCACATCGTCGCCTACAACTTTTACCGGCAGTCGGGGAAAATCGCCAAAGCAGAGTATCACGCCGCTTTCGCGCGCGGGCTGCTGGCGTCCATCATGCGTGTTAACGGACGCAGTTTCGAGAAGGCTTTCGAGGTCATCAGCATTCGAGAAGAATACGCCGTCATGAATGCCCTGGGGCTGCGCGTGACCATGCAGCGCAAGGCCACCCACATCGGCAAAAACTACGACATCCTGACGGCACAGCATCCGCAAACCGGCGAAGAACTGGACTTCTACTTCAATATTGACCGGATGCGGAGCTTCTGGGACAGCAAAACCCCTAAAAAGGACGTGCCGACGCCCGATCAATAAGGGCAAAACAAACCTCGCCCCCAGCGGGTAGGGCTTCCCTGCCCCGGCATAATTTCGCTCGTTACCCACGTTTTGATTTTTTCAACGGGCGCGGCGGGAACAAACCCCGCGCCCGCAGCCACTTATCGTCCGGCCCATCCCAACCGGCCACCGCCCAATCCACCCGTCCGTTTTCGTCAAAAACGACGCCTTCGGCTTCCAGGCGGGCGCACTGTTCGTGCGCGGCGGGGCTGCCGGCAGGCAGGCTGATCGTCCCTCGGCTGTTGAGGACGCGAAACCAGGGGACATCATCCGGGCAGTTCCGCATGGCCGTCCCCACCCAGCGCGGGCTTAAACGCCGGTAGGCGGACGGCTCGACACCTGCCGGCGGCGGAATCATCGAGGCGATCTGGCCGTAGCTGCTGGCGCGCCCCGCCGGAATCTGCCGCACGATGGCATATACGATTTCGTTATAATACATCCGGGGTTCGGGTGGAGAAAACATCGCATCTGGCCTACTGCGACTCAAATAACTGGATGAGTTTGAGCGCCACCTGGAGGTTGGTGCGTTCCAGCGGGTCGGAAAGGTCGAAGCCGCAGGTTTTGACGATGCGCTCCAGCCGGTAATTGAGCGTGCTGCGGTGGATATGCAGCAGTTCCGCCGTTTGCACGCCGCTGCCGCCGGTATCCAGGTAGGTCGCCAGCGTCTGGAACAATTCCGGCTGCTGTTCGGCGCGCAGGCGGCGCAGGCGGGGCGCGTAGGGGTTGGCCGCCAGCGCTTCCGCCCCGGCGCAGTACAGCGTATGCAGATAGCCCAGTCGGTCAAAATAAGCCGCCGGCTGCGCACCACCCAGCCGCCCGGTGATATGCAGCGCCTCCTGGCACTGTTGATAAGCCGCGCTGACGGCCCCCGCGCCCCGGTGCGTGCCGCTGATGCCGATGCGCGCCGTCTGGCTGCTTTCCGCCCGTATCTGCTCGACCATCGCCGGGATGTTTTCGTCCGCCCGCGCCAGAATGACCACCTGCCCCGCAAACTGGCCGACCACCGCCGCCCAATCGCGTGCGCCCGCCAGCCGATTCACGCGGCGGTAAAGCTGCAATCCCCTGCTCGAACTGCGGTCGGGGTATTCCAGCAGCAGCACCACAAACGGGCGCGCCAGGTCTACGCCGTAGCGTAAAGCCTGGTCGGTTAACACGGCTTCGCTACCGCCCTGGATAAGCTGCGAGAGCAGCCCGCCCTTCAACGACGCTTCCGCGCTCTGGATGGATTCCTGGTACAGCAGCATCAGCGCGGCGATGGTCGCGCCGCTGCTGATCGCCAGCCGGTCGAGGTCGGTCAGTGGGCGTTCGTGCGCGATCACCCAGACGTAGCCGTAAATGTCGCCATGCACCACAATGGGGGCTAAAAAGCGTTCCAGTTCCAACCCCACTTCCGGCAGCGGCGCGATGCGCGCCGGATGCAGGGTTTGACGAATCTGCGCCAGGATACCGCGTTCTTCCAGCGCCCGCACCAGCCGGGGGTCGGTGCGCCCCTTGCTGACCGTAAAGCGGCGCGCTTCGTCCACGTCGCTAATATTGGCGCTGGCGAGGATTTCAAAACGTTCATTTTCGATGCTGACGGACTGGCCGATCAGTTCCGCCAGCCGGGAGGCAAGCTGTTTCAGGTCTCCGCCTTCCAGCACCAGCCGGGTCAGCGTTTGCTGGATATGAAACGCCCGCGTCACCATCGCCATATTTTCCTCGGCGATGTGTTCGTTGGTGGTTTTGGCAACGTCAATAAAACGCGCCTGAAACGGAATTTCGATGAGTGGGAAACCGCGCTGTTCGGCGGCCTGGCGCAGTTCGTCCGGGATGACCTCTAAAAAACGCCCGACCGAAACCACCAAGCCGGCGGCCCTGTTATCCGCCATCTCCTGCACATAGCGGCACTGGCCGTCTATGTCGTGCGGCATGTTGCGCGCCGTCGTCAGCACCAGTTCGCCGCCGTTCAGCCAGTAGGGCGCGTCCGGCCCGCTGGCGATATGCACCCAGGACACGCGGTTAGCCAGCCCGCCGCGCCCGGCCACCACCCTTGCCCCGGCGAACTGTTCGAGTTTGAGCGCATCGGCAACGGTTAACATCGTCCTCTCGATCATTGAACCCGCAGCCCTAAAACGAAATCGTCGCCGCCGGGTCGGTCGGCGTATCGCCGCTGCGGATTTCAAAGTGCAGGTGCGGCCCGGACGAGTTGCCTGTGTTGCCCACCGCGCCGATGACCTGCCCGACCGAAACCAACTGCCCGCAGCCCACGTTGATACTGTTCATGTGGCCGTACAGCGTCAGGTACGGACCGTGCGCCAGCACCACCGTATTGCCGTACCCCCAGGAGTTCCACCCGGCAAAAATCACCGCCCCGCTGTTGGCCGCCAGCACCGGTGTGCCGACCGGCGCGGCCAGATCAACGCCGGTATGCCAGGACGTGAAGCCCCGCATGAAGGTATATGCGCCGCTCAACGGGAATCCCCAGCTTGCGCCGCCGCCGGGATTATTGATCTGCCCACAACTTCCGGGGTCGCCGGGCGCGAACACCGACACGTAACCCCGGCGCGGGCTGTCGCCGCCCTCCACCTGCACGCCGGGATTCCAGGTGATCTGTTCCGCTTCACCGCCGGGGATAAAAATCCACGTGCCGCTGGGTAGAATCGTATCCGGCGTTACGCCGAACAGGTTGTTATATTCAGAATCCAGCACCACGTAGGGGTCGTCTACCTTAAAGCTGGCAATGATTTCGCCTACCGTCCGGCTGCCGACCACTTGATGAAAAACGCCGTCTACCGGCGGTACGTTGATGACATCGCCGGGACGCAGCACCCGGATGATGCTGCGCGGGTTCGACCAGGCAATAGACTCAGGCCTCAGGCCAAAACGTTCCGCGATGCTGTAAATCGTATCGCCCCGGACAGCGACGTATTGAATCACTTCGCTACGCGGGCGGTCCGGCACGACGGTAAACGGGTTGTAGATGTTTCGCACCACTTCCAGCGACGACATATCGCCAACCGGCAGCAGCGGAGCATTCAGCAGCGCCGCCGCCACATCCGGGACGATGGTGGGGAAAACCGCCGCTGGTGGGTTTTCGGCGGCGGTTGCGCTGGCCGCGATAGTCAGGGTCGCCGTCGGCTCGACTGGGGTTTCGGTCGCCGTCATCACCGGGGACGGCGGGGCGCTTTCCGGCGTCAGCAGCAGCAGCGCGGTGGCAATCGTCAAGCCGGCAGCCCCCAGCAGGCTGAGCAGGCCGATGGCGCGCCGCCACCCGGCCAGCGGTTCGGCCTGCTTCTGCTCAACCGGCTTAATCGTCAGCGATGGGTTGGTATCCGCCAGCGGGTCTATCGGCGGCTCGTGCAGCGGGTCTTGTTCCGTCATGGTTTCAATCTCATCTCTACTTCCGGCAAATTCCCCCACCGTCGCAGAATGATAAACCCATCAGGAACGCCTGACAAGCGGCGAACGTCACCGCCCTTTCCACTCGGCAGGCTGGCGGGCCAGCATGGCCTGCGCGCCGGTTTCAAAATCTTCCGTCCGCATCAACACGCTTTGCGCCCAGGCTTCCAGTTGAAAACCGCGCTCGGCGTCGTTTAATTCGTTGATGATACGTTTACCGTAGCTCACCGCCAGCGGCGCGGCCCGGCAGATTTCCGCCGCCAGCGCCTCGCCTTCGGCCACCAACTGTTCCGCCGCCGCGCACGAGTTAACGATGCCCCAACCGGCGGCGGTCTGCGCGTCTATGGCGCGCCCGGTCAGAATCAGTTCTTTCGCCCGCGCCGGGCCAGCCAGCCGCGCCAACCGCGTCGTGCCGCCCACGTCGGGAATCAGACCCAGGCGCGACTCCGGCAGCCCCAGCCGCGTGCCTTCAGCAGCCAGCCGGAAATCGCACGCCAGCGCCAGTTCCAGCCCCAATCCCAGGCAGAACCCGTGCAGCAGCGCGATCACCGGCAGCGAATGGCGTTCGATTTTATTGGCAACGGCCTGGTGCGCCCGCGTCAGCGGGAACAGGTTCTCGCGCCACTTTTCGCCAAACTGCGCCGCCAGTTCCTGGAAGCCGGTCAGATCAATGCCGGCGGAAAAACCCGCCCCTTCGCCGCGCAGCAGGATAACCCGCGCGCCGTCCATGCGTTCGGCTTCGTCCAGGGCGGCGTCCAGTTCGACCAGCATCGGCCAGTTCAGCGCGTTGCGTTTCTCCGGGCGGTTCAGCACGATCTCCACCAGACGGTCACGCCGGTTTAACAGAATCAGCTCGGTCATAATTTACCCCCTCTTTCTGCAAAAACGGTTCTCTGCGCAGACATTTATTTTAAACGAAATACCGCGCGATGGCCGCAAAATGAAAGACGCTGCCCGTCAGCACGCACAGATGCCAGATTTCATGGTGGCCGAAATGCGGGTGGAAGTTCGGCCTGCGGATGGCGAAAATGGCCGCCCCGACCGAATAGGCCGCTCCCCCGGCAGCGATCAGCAGAATCGCCCCCAGCGGCAGAACCGCCAGCGCCTTCGGCAGCGCCAGCAGCCCCAGCCAGCCCATCACCAGATAAAAGACCAGCGACCAGCGGCTTCCCTGCCGCAGCCGCGCCAGCTTATAAGCCGCGCCCACCACCGCAAAGCCCCAGACCAGCGCCAGCATCCCCCAGCGCCAGCCGCCGTCCAGCACCGCGTAACAGATCGGCGTGTACGTACCGGCGATCAGGCCATAAATGGCGGCGTGGTCAAGCCGCCGCAGCCACAGCAGCGTGCGTTCGCTGCCCTGCGCCAGATGAAAGGTCGCGCTGGCGAGGTACAGCGCAATCATGCTCAGGCCGTAGATCAGCACCGTCACCAGTTTGGCCGTCTCGCCCCAGGCCAACGCCGCCAGCCAGACCAGGCCGACCGCCGCCAAGAAAGCCCCGGCCAGATGGGTGAAGCCGTTCACGGGTTCGCGGAAAGCGCGCATGATGGTTAATCCTATGTTGTGCCGGCGTTCGTTTTTTGTAGTGTACCCGGTTAGCGCCTTTCCCCGGCATAAAACATCGGCCTTCGTTCTGAGTTACAATCTGAACCGCCAGGATGAATCATTAAATACGCTTGGCGTCCTTTGCGTCTTGGCGGTTTTGTCCTGAGCGTTATTATAGTGCGCGTCAAACATCGTTCACCAGCATATTAAAAGGAATCGGCCATGCCCGCCCCTGCCTTCAACCCGGTTACGCCGGATGATTTCAACCAGCTTCAACGTATCCTCGGCGCGGAAGCCGTCAGCGCCGCCCGCGCCGACCTTGACCTGCACGCCCGCGACCAGTCTCACCACCCGGAACGCCCGGCGGAAGTGGTCGTCTGGCCGGCAGAAGCCGCCCAGGTGGTGGAGGTGCTGCGTTTCGCCAACGGGCGCCGGATTCCGGTCACGGCCTGGGGCGTCGGTACGGGGCTGGAGGGCAGCGCCATCCCGCTTTACGGCGGCATTTTGATGTCCTTCGAGCGTATGACCCGTATCATCGCCGTCCACGCCGACGACTTCCAGGTGACGGTGCAGCCGGGCATCGGCCACAAAGACCTCAACGAACAGCTAACCCGCTACGGCCTGTTTTTCCCGCCCGACCCCGGCGCGAACGCCACCGTCGGCGGGATGCTGGCGAACAACGCCTCCGGCATTCGCACGGTCAAATACGGCGCGAGCAAGGATAACGTGCTGCGGATGCAGGTCGCCCTGGCCGACGGCCGCCTGCTGAACTTGGGCGCGCGGTCGGTCAAACAGGCGTCCGGGTATGACCTGCTGCACCTGTTCGTCGGCAGCGAAGGCACGCTGGGCCTCATCACCGAAGCGACACTCAAACTCGTCCCCGTCCCCCAGTTCATGAGCGCGGCGCTGGCGGCCTTCGAGACGGTCGAAGCGGCGGTCGAAACGGTCGTGGCCGTGCGCGGCAGCGGGCTTGACCCGGCGGCGCTGGAACTGATAGACGCCGCCCACGCGCACATGCTGCGCGAGGCCGAAGGCGTTGACCTGACCGACCATCCCACCCTGTTCATGGAGTTCCACGCCGCCCACGAAGAATCGCTGCAAATGGGGCTGGATATCGTGCGGGAAATTTGCGAGGCGATGGGCGCGGTCAGCTTCCGCGCCACCACCGACATCGCGGAACGCAAAAAACTGTGGCACGCGCGCCACCATTCTTACGAAATCATGGTGCGCTCGCACCCGGACAAACGGTTTTTCATCAACGATGTGGCCGTACCCATCAGCGCCTACCCGGAACTGATCGGCTTCGTGGAGCAGCTTAAACGCCGGTACGGCATCACCGCCTATATGATCGGCCACGCCGGGGACGGCAACGTGCATGTGGAGTTCCCATTCGTGGACGAGGAGGAATACCGGCTGCGGATGGAGGTTAACGCGCAGATTGTGGCGAAAGCGCTGGAACTGGGCGGCACGTCCACCGGCGAACATGGCGTCGGCATCGGCAAAATCAAGTACATGCGCCAGGAACACGGCCCCGCCCTGGACGTGATGCGCGCCATCAAACAGATGCTCGACCCGAACGGCATCCTCAATCCCGGCAAAATTTTCCCTGAGCCAGAACAGGCGTAACGGGGGACATCCCTGCATAAACACGCCGGGGCGAAACCGTCCCCACGATTTCGCCCCTTGAGCCAACACCCAATTGGCCGGAAATATACGTTTCAGTCCGCCGCCGCCTGGCCGACCTTCCGCACCGCCGGCAGCGTGCTTTCCATCACCCGCACCGTCGCGCTTAATTCCTTGCGGCGGGCTTCCACCAGCGCGTTGACCATCCGGGTCTGCATCGCCAGCGCCTCGGTCAGCGCGTCAATCTTGCGGTGCAGGTCGGCGATTTCGACCTCATTTTTTAGATTAACATGATAATCATTCTGTGCAACCGCTCGATCTTTAGTCGCCTGGCGGTTTTGAGACATCAAAATCACCGGCGCCTGCAAGGCCGCCAGCGTACTGAGCGTGAGGTTAAGCAGAATGAACGGAAACGGGTCGAACGCCTCCGCCCCCATCGAGTAGTTAACGGCAATCCAGACCGCCATCGCCAGCGCAAAACCGATGATGAACTTCCAGCTTCCGGCGAAAGCTGCCAGCCGGTCGGCCAGCCGGTCGCCCAGCGAAGCTCGCTCGTCAATGTCCTCGTACACGTCGTCGGTGACGATGCGCGGGCGCAGGTGGCGAATCAATTCCTGCGCTTCGGGGCTGAGCAGACTCTTGAGTTCCTCGATTTCGTCAATGAGTTCCTGAATACGATCGTCAGGATTCTCGATGGGAGCACCCGCGATCCGGTTGAGCAGCAGATCGTTGTACAAAATGACCTCCATTGCACGTGTGACACACCGGGCCGCCCACGCCGACCGGCATCGAAGCGACCCTTCGAGCGATTAAGTTGGTAAAATCGGGTGTGGAACAGTGCCGACCAGGGTACGGCGGTAACGCCGGGCGCGTCACCCCCTGGTCCACAAGGAGGGGGATTAACGCCGAGCCGCGCTACCGCCGCCGGCTAAGGGCGGCTGCTCCAGCTTCTTACTGTGAGACTCGGACATTGTTCCTTCTCTCAACTCACGGATAATAAACCCGGTTTGTTTGGCCGGGTCATTTTCATCATACCCTTTTTTGCCGGTTTGTAAACCCCCCAAAATCGCGCAGCGGGGCTGGGTTTGGAAACCCACCCCTACTCCGCGCCTTTGCCTCTTTCGCGCTTTTGCGTTGAACCTTTTCTCGGCACTCATCCCTCAGCACTCGGAACTAAAAAAGACACCCGCGTATGGTGCGGATGTCTTTCCAGAGGCGACGGCCGGATTCGAACCGGCGTATCGAGCTTTTGCAGAGCTCTGCCTTACCACTTGGCTACGTCGCCATCGTTTGACGTGTGGATAGTATAGCAGTTGCGCGCGCGCCGATCAAGCCCCGCCTCGCCGCTTGCGTTCAGCCGCAAAACGCGCCACAATCAACCGCATGAACGACGAAAAACACGACTTTTATCCTGAAACCGAACCACTCGACGCGCCGGATGAAACCGACGACGCGCATTTTGCCCCGCCCGATGAAACCGGCGCGCCGGCAGAACCGGAAACTGAAACCGCGCCCGCCCCGGCGGAAGGGCTGGACATCGAAGCGGCGCTGGCGGCGGTATCCACCCTCAGCGATATGCTGGCGGAGCAGGAAGCCGCCGAACAGGCGCGTATTGCCCAGGCCGAAGCCGAAGCGATGGCCGCCGAAGAACGCCGGATGCGGCTGGAACACCCGGAACTGTTTTTCCCCGTTCCGCCGCCGGTCGTGCTGCGGCGCGGGCAGGTGGCGTCTGTTCTGCCGGCGCTGGTTCTGATCGCGCTCGGCGCGTGGCTGACGTTCGCCTTCACCACCGGAACACCGCCGGACAGCGGATTGGTGGCGCTGGCGCTGGGCAGCGGGGTGGTCATCATCCTGGCCGGGCGCTGGTTATCGTCCGGGCGCTGGGCGCGCGGCAGCCTGTTCCTGGCGCTGGCGCTGGGCGGCATGGGCGGCGCGCTGCTGCTGCTGGCCGTGCCGGGTTCGCCGGGGGCGGCGCGCGGCTGGCCGCTGGCCTTGATCGGCCTGGGGGCGGCCTTTTTCTTGTCGGCGGCGCTGGCCGCCCCACCCGACCGCCGGTTGATTCTGCCGGGGGTGCTGCTGGCCGTCTCCGGCCTGGCGGCGCTGGCCGTCACCTTCGGCCTGCTGCCCGGCAGCCTGCTGGAGATGGCCGCCGGTTTATGGCCGGTGGCGGCGGTGGCGCTGCTGGTCGTCTGGCTGCTGCCGGTCATCCGGCGAGGATGAATGCGCCTCGCCATTGACGCCAGCCGGTGTACTGCCGCCCGCGTGACCGGCACCGAACGTTATGCCATCGAACTCATCCGCGCGATCATCCGCCTAAACACGTGCCACCAACTGGCGCTCTACTTCCGCGATGCGCCGCCGCCGGGTTTATTCCCGCCCTCGGAACGGGTGCAGCAGCGGGTGATTCCCTTCCGCCGCGCCTGGACGCATTTGCGGCTGGCCGCTGAAATCTGGCGCGACCGCCCGGATATATTGTTCGTCCCGGCGCACACGCTGCCGCTGGTTTTTCCGGGCCGCGCCGCCGTGACCGTCCACGACCTGGGTTTCCGGTATTTTCCGCAGGCGCACCCGCTCAAAGACCGGCTGTATCTGGACTGGACGACGCGCCACAGCGCCCGCCGCGCCGCGATCATCCTGGCCGACAGCCAGGCCACCGCCGACGACCTGGCGCGTTTTTACAGCGCGCCGCCGGGCAAAATCCGCGTCGTGTATCCCGGCGTGGACACACCACCTGCCGGCAGCATTGAACAGGTGCGCGCCCGGTACGGCCTGCCGCCGCGTTATTTCCTGTTTATCGGCACACTTCAGCCGCGCAAAAATATCGCCCGCATCGTCCAGGCTTATCGGCTGTGGCGCAAAAACCACCCGGACGATCCGGCGGCGCTGGTGCTGGCGGGCGCGCGCGGCTGGCTGTTCGACCCGGCCTGGGTGGACGGTGTGGAGGGGGTGATTCTGCCCGGTTACGTGGACGATGCCGACCGGGGCGCGCTGCTGGCCGGGGCGCTGGCGCTGGTTTTCCCCACGCTGTACGAAGGTTTCGGCTTCCCGGTGGTGGAGGCCATGCGCTGCGGCACGCCGGTCATCGCCAGCAGTACTTCCAGCCTGCCAGAACTGGCCGGCGAAGCCGGGCTGCTGGTCAACCCGCTGGATGTCGAGGCCGTTGCCAGGGCGATGGGGCGGCTGTCGGAAGATGAAACCCTGCGCGGGCTGCTGCGCGAGCGGGGTTATCATCAGGCGGCGCGTTTTACCTGGGACGAGGCTGCGCGGCTGGCGCTGGCCGCGCTGGAGGAGGCGGCACAAACCGCCGGGTAGGGCTTATCTCATGGAACGTGTGCTGGTCGTTCAGCTGGCCGACATCGGCGACCTGATTCTGTCTACACCGGCGCTGGCCGCTTTGCGTCAGGCACGCCCGGACGCGCACATCACGCTGCTTGCCGGCGCCCACGCCGCGCCGGTTGTTCGCGGCCTGCCGCTGGTAGATGAAATTATCACCTTCGACCGGGGTGCATTCAACAGTTCAAGCGCCCTGTTTAAACCGGCCAACCTGCGGCGGCTGCTTGGCCTGGGGCGGTTTGATACGGTCATCTATTTTCATCATTTCACGCTGCGGCTCGGCACGTTCAAGTTTGCGCTCATCGCGCTGGCGGCGCGGGCCAAACGCCGCCTGGGGCTGGACAACGGCAAGGCCTGGTTTCTGACCGACAAACTGCCAGACATCGGTTTTGGCGCGCGGCATCAGGCGCAGTACTGGCTTGATCTGGTCGGCCTGCTGGGCGCAGACTCCTCGCCGCGCCCGGCAGTCGTGGCCGCCGAACCCCTCAGCCCGCAGCTATCCACCCTCCTCAACGCATCCCTTATCCCTCAGCACTCATCCCTCGCCGTCGCCATCCATCCCGGCAGCGGCGGGTACAGCCGCGCGCGCCGCTGGGATGCCGCCGGTTTCGCGGCGGTGGCCGACGCGCTGCACGACGAATACGGCGCAAAAATCGTGCTGGTCGGCGGGCCGGGCGACGACACGCCTTCGGTCAGGGCCGCTATGCGGAGCGAAGCCCTTGACCTGAGCGGCCAGACCACCCTGCCCCAACTGGCGGCGCTGCTGTCACACTGCCGCCTGTTCATCGGCGCGGACAGCGGCGTGATGCACCTGGCGGCGGCGGTCGGCGTGCCAGTAGTGGCCGTTTTTGGCCCCAGCAATGCCGACGCCTGGGGACCCTGGCCGCCAGATGGCGCGGCGCGGGTCGTGCGAAGCGCGCCGGAGTGCAGCCCATGCAGCTACGTCGGGCATGGCATCGGCCTGCGCGAAGGCTGTCCCGCCCGCACTTGTATGCGGATGGTCACGCCGGAGCGGGTCTTAGAAGCGGCGTGGTCGCTGCTGGATGGCGCGCTGCCGGCCGTTCATGAACTGCCGCGCCGGGCGATTTTCCCACGCCGTATTTTTGTCCTCGGCCTGCCGGTGGACGGCATCACCTATCCCGAATGGCTCGACCAGATCGGGCGCTGGGTAAAAGAAGTGGACGACCGGATATGCCATCACGTCTGCACCATCAACCCGGAATTTATCATGATCGCCCGGCACGACTCGAACTTCTGGAACATCCTGCACCGCGCCGACCTGTGCGTGCCGGACGGCGTGGGGCTGCTGTGGGCGGCGCGCCGCCTGGGACACAGCCTGCCGGAGCGCGTCACCGGCTCGGACGGCGTGCCGAAAATCGCCGAACGCGCGGCGCGGCTGGGCTGGCGGCTGTTCCTGCTGGGGGCTGCGCCCGGTGTGGCGGAGCGGGCCGGGGCGGTTTTGCAGGCGCGTTTTCCGGGGCTGCAAATCGCCGGCATTTACGGCGGCAGCCCCGCCCCGGAGGACGAGGACGCCATTGTGGAACGGGTGAACGCCAGCGGCGCGGACATTTTATTTGTGGCTTACGGCGCGCCGGAGCAGGACAAATGGATCGCCCGCAACCTGCCCCGGCTGAAGGTGGCGATGGCGATGGGCGTGGGCGGCGCGTTCGACTTCCTGGCCGGGGTCGTGCCGCGCGCACCCCTGTGGATGCAGCGCGCCGGGCTGGAATGGCTGTTCCGCCTGTTTTTGCAGCCCTGGCGCTTCAAACGGATGCTGCGCCTGCCGCGTTTTGTGCTGGCGGTGCTGCGGCGCGGTGCCGGTTAAAATCCTGCCGGCGCATGTTTTTGCCCCTGACCGGTACAGCAGTCACCTGTTTTTTGCCCTTCTCCCTTGAATTCGGGGGAGAAGGGTTGGGATGAGGGGGTTCGCTGGTTAAATAAACAGGTCGCGCCCGGTCATCTGCCGGTTCTGCCGCCGCCTGAAACCAGGCCACAATGGAAAAAAGTTTGAGGCCGCCGATGGACGACCACTCTGCTCCTGAATTTTACAGCAGCGCCCCGGAAGACGCCGCAGCCGCTGGCGAGGCCGAACGCCGCCGCCTGGCCGACCTGCTGGAAAGCGAGATCATCGGCTCACTGAACCTGCTGCTGGCGCAGGCCGGCGCTTATGAACAAACCCTGGCCGCCAACCCGCAGGCGCATATGGCCGTGTCGGTGCTGGCGAACCTGGCGCGCCAGCTTTTGCAGCAGGCGCGCGACCTGAAAAACAACCTTCACCCGGCGCTGCTGGAAACGCTGGGGTTGGAACCAGCTTTAGAGGCGCTGGCCGCCCAAGTCTCCCGCGCATCCGGCCTGCCGGTGGCGCTGCTGCTAGAACGCCAGCGCGAGCGGCTGCCGCTGCAAATCGAACTGGCGCTCTTTCGCGCCGTCCAGGATATGCTCGACCGCGCCGTTCATACGGCGCGCGCCACACGGGCGGCCATCCGGCTGGAACGCCGCGAACAAACACTGACGCTGACGCTGGCCGACAACAGCCTGCCCCATACCGATGCCGGCGGGCTGCGGGCTTCGCTGGCGCGCATCGAGCAGCTTGGCGGCCAGGTCGAACAGCGCGCCGGGCAGGAAGGCAACTTTGAACTGGAAATCCGCTTCTTTTTTGCCCCGGCGGTCGAACTCACCGCCCGCGAGATCGAAGTCATCCAGCGGCTGGCCGAAGGCATGACCAACAAGGAAATCGCCCGCGCGCTGAAGGTTTCCGCCCGCACAGTCAATTTTCATCTGGACAACATTTACTCCAAACTAGGTGTCAGCACGCGCACCGAAGCGGCGGTTTACGCGCTGCGCCGGGGCTGGGCGCGGCATACCGGTTGAATAAACAGGGCCGGTACTGTCCGGCTGCCCGTTCTGCCCGGTCGAGAGTCCCGCGATAATCAAAATAACCGTTGAACAGCACATAAAAGGCGCGATCATGGACAATGTAAATCCTCAGCACGGCACAGACCTGGGGCCGCTGGAGCCGATCCTGGCCGACCCCGACGTGATGGAAATTTTAGTGAACGGCCCCGACCATATTTACGTCGAGCGGCGCGGCAGGTTGGAGCGCGTCGAAAGCCGCTTCCGCGACGAGGCACACCTGATGGAGATCATCCAGTATATCGTGGGAATGGTCGGCCAGCGCGCCGACGAATCCAACCCGATTGTGGACGCGCGGCTGGCAGACGCTTCCCGCGTGCATGTGGTCGTGCCGCCCATCGCTCTCACTGGGCCGAGCCTGACCATCCGCAAGCTTTTCAACCGCCCCATTAGCATCGAAAACCTGATCGAATGGGAATCCATCTCCGCCGATATGGTCGAATTCCTGCGCGCCTGCGTCCAGGCACGGGTGAATATCGTGGTTTCCGGCGGCACGGGGTCGGGTAAAACGACGCTGATGAACCTACTGTGCGGCTTCATCCCCGCCGATGAACGGCTGGTTGTGCTTCAGCAGGATGCCGAACTGCGCCTGCCGCACGAACATCAGGTGGTGCTGGAGACGCGCCCGCCCAACCTGGAAGGCCGGGGCGAAGTGACCATGCGGCAGCTTGTCCAGAGCGCCGTCAAAATGCGCCCCGACCGCATCATCGTCGGCGAACTGCGCGGCGGTGAGGCACTGGATGTGCTGCAGGCCATGAACACCGGACACGACGGTTCGATGGTGACGCTGCACGCTTCCAGCCCGCGCGACGCCCTGGCGCGCCTGGAGATAATGGCTTTGATGGGCGGGATGGACATCCCGGTGCGGACGCTGCGCGAACAGATGGCGAGCGCGATCAACCTGATCGTGCAGATTGAGCGGCTTCAGGACGGCGCGCGCCGGGTCGTTAAAGTAGCGGAAGTGATGGGCGCGCACGGCGACATTATCGCCACCCAGGACATCTTTGAATTTGTGGTCACGGGTCTTAAAGAAGATGGCAAACTGGCCGGCGAGTTCGTCTCCAGCGGCCATGTGCCGACCTTCATCCACCGCATCCAGGCGGCGGGCGTCCAGCTGCCGGCGGCCATGTTTGCCCCCTCGCGCGATTTCACCCATCCCCTGCCGCCCATCCCGCCCCTGCCGCCGATTCCACCGCTGCCGCCCGTGCCGCCGCGCCCGCGCCGTTGATCAGCCGCCGAAAATGCCTGACACAAAGGCGCGAAGATTTTGTAGGGGCGGGTTTCCGAACCCGCCCGCCTTTCTGTATCCCTGGGTTCAAGACAGGGCCGCAAAGGTGCGCCCGGCATTGGCTGGTGTAATCTGCCGGGGCGTGGCATAGTAGGGGCAAGGTTCGCCGCGCCCACAGCGGAACGCGCCGGCGCTGTTTGTACCCGAAAGCCGGATGGATTCATGACCAAACGATTAAAATCCTGGATACCGCGCCTGGCCGGCCAGCAGATCGCCGTGATCGGCGACGTGATGCTGGACGAATACCTGATTGGCCGGGCCACCCGTCTCAGCCGCGAAGCACCCGTGCCGGTGCTGGAATTCGAGTCGCGCCAGATCATCCCCGGCGGCGCGGCCAACCCCGCCGCCAACATCGTCGCCCTGGGCAGCACGGCGGTGCAGGTCGGCATCATCGGCTCGGACACAGCCGGAACGACGCTGCGGCAGGTGCTTCAGGCGCGCGGCATCAACACCAATTCGCTGGTGGTGGATTCTGGCAGGCCGACGACCGTCAAAACGCGCATCATGGCGCAGATGGGGCTGCGTTTTCCGCAGCAGGTGGCGCGGCTGGACACCCTCTCGCGCGAGCCAACCGGCCCGGCGGTCGAGCGCCAGGTGCGCGCCGTGATTGACCGGCAGATTCACGGCGTAAACGCCGTCCTGCTGTCCGATTATCACGTCGGGCTGCTAACGCCCTCGCTGGTATCAACGGTGCGGAAGTTGTGCGGCGGGGTGCTGCTGACCGCCGACGCCCAGGGGAGCCTGGACAAATATGCCGGCTTCGCCCTGGTGAAGTGCAACGCCGACGACGCGCGCGATTATCTGCGGCGCGACCTGCGCGAGGACGCCGAGTTTGCCGAAGCCGCGCTGGAACTGTGCCGGGTGCTCCGGCTGACCGGCGGCATGGTCATCACGCGCGGGTCGGCAGGCGCGACGGTGGCGACCTCGGACGGCAGCGCCGTCCACTGCCCCGCGCCCGCCGTGACCGATGTTTACGATGTGGTGGGCGCGGGTGATACGGCCATCGCCGTCATGACGCTGGCGATTAGCGCCGGGGCGAGCTACCCGGACGCTGTGACCCTGGCGAACTACGCCAGCGGCCTGGTGGTGCGCCGCGTGGGCAACTACACCCCCACCCCCGACGAGCTGGCCTGGGCGATTGACACCTGGGGTTAAGGGACTAACCGCCAGGATACGAAGAAAATCACCTGGCGTTCTCGGCGTTTGGGCGGTTGATGTTCAGCATCACGCGCGCCGCGTGCGGTTTGACCCGATCAGAAGCCATCTCACAACCAACCACTTTTACGGTAGAATAATTCACCAGTGATAGATTGTCTTATCGGAGAGCGCATGGACGAGCAAAAACTGCTGGCGCGAATCACGGTCAACCCGGATATTTTCGGCGGAAAACCCATCATTCGCGGACGGCGATTGGCCGTTGAGCATGTGCTGGGGATGCTGGCAGCCGGCGATACCCCTCAGACCATCCTTGAAGGGTATCCCTGGTTAGAGGCGGACGACATCACCGCCTGTCTGATTTACGCCCGTCGTCTGGTCGCGCATGAGCGGATTGAGCCGTTAATCGTGGAGCGCGGGGCGTGAAACTGCTGCTGGATTCCTGTGTTTCAGGTATAGCAGCATCGGAGCTTCGGGCCGCCGGGCTGGACGTACTGTATGCCGGTGAATGGGACGCAGACCCCAGCGATGATGAAATTCTCGCGCAAGCTTATGGGGAACGCCGAATACTGGTTACGCTGGACAAGGACTTCGGCGAACTGGCAGTCGCTCGCGGAACCGCTCACGCAGGGATTATCCGTCTCGTCAATATGTCCGCTAAACAGCAAGCCGCAGCCTGTTTAAAGGTACTGGAGCGTTACAGTCAGGAATTAGGGGCGGGCGCGATTGTAACCGCCGAACCCGGTTACGCTCGTATCCGCCCACCTCAAACCTAAGCCCCGTTCGCCGTCTCGCGCGCCGCGTGCGGTTTGATCTCCACTTCGTCCAGCGCGTCCATCAGAAGGTTAAATTCCGGTATCGTGAGCTGCTGTTTGGCGTCGCTCATGGCAACCGGCGGGTTGGGATGCACCTCCACCATCAGGCCGTCCGCGCCGCTGGCCTTCGCCACCCGCGCCAGCGGAATCGCAATATCGCGCCGCCCGGCGCTGTGCGAAATATCCACAATCACCGGCAGGTGCGTTTCCAGCTTTAACACCGCCACGCCGCCGATGTCCAGCGTATTGCGCGTCCAGCGTTCAAAGGTGCGGATGCCGCGTTCGATCAAAATCACGTTCGGGTTGCCGCTGCTAACGATGTACTCCGCCGCGTACATAAATTCTTCCAGCGTGGCGGACAGGCCGCGCTTGAGGATGACCGGCTGTTTGACCTTACCCATCGCCTTCAGCAAAAAGCTGTTCTGCATGTTGCGCGCGCCCACCCAGAAGATGTCCACATAGTCCGACATCATCTCGATCTGGCTTTTGTCCATGATCTCGCTGGTGATGAACATGCCGTATTTGTTGGCGACCTGCCGGGCGATTTTTAGACCTTCCTCACCCAACCCCTGAAAATCATAAGGCGAGGTGCGCGGTTTGTAGGCCATACCGCGCAGGATTTTGACGCCCCGCTGCGCCAGCGCCGCCGCCGTGATGTCCATCTGCTCGTAACTTTCGACCGCGCACGGCCCGGTGATGACCTGAAAAAGGCTGTTGCCGATCTGCGTTTTGCCGTCCGGCAGGGTGACAACGGTGCGGTCGTCCGGCGTTTTGCGCTGGACAAGGATTTTAGCACGGGCTTCGCGCTCCTCCAGCGCCATCGAAGCGCGGAAGATTTCCCGGAACAGCGCCTTGATCGTCTCGTTGCTGAACGGCCCCTGGTTGTGCTGCTCCAGCATTTGCAGCATGAAGGCTTCGCGCTGCGGGTCGTAAAACGACGTGCCTAACTGCGCCTGCACCTTGCCGATGTCCGACACGATACGCGCGCGCTGATTCAACAGGTCGAGGATATGCAGGTTGATCTCATCAACCTGAGCGCGGAGTTCCTGCAAACGATTTTCCGGGGTACTCATAACCACCCTCTTTTGCTCATCACGGACGCCGCGCCATTATACAGCGCGCCCGAAGGCTTGCGAAACGGGCAGTTTTATGACAATGGTAATTGAACCCCTTCCCGCCAGCGTCTATAATCGTAAAAACGTCCGGCACAATCTTCGAGGAACACCTTGAGCAAAGCACCCGCGTTAGAAACTGAACCCACCCCGGAGTTTAACGCCCGCTGTCTGGCGATCATTCAGGAATGGCAGCGCGGCGACCTGCCCTTTGCCGAAGCCAGCCAGCAGTTAATCGCCCTGGGGCGAGAAGCCACCGCCAGCGGCCACGCGGTTAACCAGGGGCGGGTGGAGCAGCTTTTAGGGTATATGAAAGGCTATCGCGGCGACCTGAACGCAGCCATCCACCACTACGAACGCGCCCGCGCGCTTTACAACCTGGCCGGCAACCGGCGGCGCGTCGCCATCTGCGACCTGAACATGGGCGAGGCTTTTCGGCACAAGGGGGACTTCAAACGTGCGCATCTGCTGTTTGAAAAAGCCTATCAGGCCTTCAAAATCGTCGGCGACCGGGGCAGCGAGGCGATGGCAATCGGCAACAAGGGGCAGATGCACCTGAGCATGGGACAGCTCGACATCGCCCGCGCCGACCTGGAAGAAAGCAGCCGCATCACCCGCCAGCTTTCCGACAGCGATCTCGACCGCAACGGGCAGTTGTGCGAGGTTCACCAGGCTTTGGCGCTGCTGCACCTTAAGTCCGGCGATACGGCGGCGGCCTGGCGCGAAGCCCGCCTGGCCTATCAAATCGCCAGCGAGACGCAGCAGCCGCTCCAGCAGGGCTTCGCCAACCGCGCCATCGCGGAAGTGCTGAACGCCGCCGGGGAAGCGCCGGAAAACGGTTTTTCGCCCGACCCGGACACTTATTACCAGGCGTCCAGCGAAGCCTTTGCCGAAATCAACGCCGAGGGCGAAATCGCCCGCACCATGTTCTGTCAGGCGCTCAGCATGGCGCGGCGGGGTCGCCGCATGACCGCCGCCCGCAAGCTGCAACTGGCGATGGACATCTTCACTCGCTTGGGCATGGTAGACGACGCCGCCAAAGCCGCCGAAGCGCAGCTCGAAGTGCTGTGACCTGAACCGCGCCGAAGCGCAGCAGCACGTCCCTGCGACCATTGATTTTAAAGCGACTGCCCCACCGCCTCTGTTAAAGCTTTTTTAATTCCCGCTGTTTAGCGGTATACTCCGCGCCAATTCACCGGACCTCCGTACTCGAAACATTGAGGACGCTTATGGACGACTCCTCTCGACCGATTGTGCTGGAAGCGCGCGGCCTGACCAAACGCTTTCCCGGCGTGTTGGCGAACGATCATATCAATCTTCAGCTCCATAAGGGGCAGGTGTTGGGCCTGCTGGGCGAAAACGGCGCCGGCAAAAGCACGCTGATGAACCTGATCTACGGCCTGTACGCGCCGGACGAGGGCGAAATCCTGGTCAACGGCCAGGCCGCCCACATCAAAGACCCCAACGACGCCATCGCGCTCGGCATCGGCATGGTACACCAGCATTTTCAACTGGTGCCGGTGCTGACCGTGACCGAAAACGTCATGCTGGGCAACGAAGCCGTGCGCGGGCCGTTCCTTGACCGCCGCGCCGCCAAAAAACGCATCCTGGAAATTTCGCAGCAGTACGGCCTGGAAGTAGACCCGGACGCCCTGGTGCAGGATTTGCCGGTCGGCGTGCAGCAGCGGGTGGAGATCATCAAGGCGCTGTATCGCAAGGCGGATATTTTAATCCTCGACGAGCCTTCGGCAGTGCTGACGCCGCAGGAAACCGAGGGGCTGTTCGACATCATGCGTTCGCTGCAAGCGCGCGGTGTCAGCATCATCTTCATCTCGCACAAGCTCAAAGAAGTGCTGGAAATCTGCGACGAAATCGTGGTGCTGCGGCAGGGGCGCGTGGTCGGCAGCGCCGACCCCCGCACTTCCACCGAGGAGTCGCTGGCAGCAATGATGGTCGGGCGCGAGGTGATCTTGCAGGTGGAAAAAGACCTGGCGCATCCAGCCGAGCCGGTGCTGACCCTGCATGACCTGTGGGTGCGGGATGACCGCGACCTGCCGGCGCTCCGGGGCGTTTCGCTGCAAGTTCGCGGCGGCGAAATCCTGGGTGTGGCCGGCGTGCAGGGCAACGGCCAGACCGAACTGGTCGAGGCGATCACCGGGCTGCGGAAGGTGGAAAGCGGGCGAATCGTCATCCAGGAGCGCGACGTGACCAACGCCCGCCCGCGCCGCGTGACCGAAAGCGGCGTTTCGCACGTGCCGGAAGACCGCCAGAAAAACGGCATGGTCGCCGCCTTCCCCGTCAAGGATAATCTGGTGCTGCAAACGTATTACATCGGTCCGTTCAGCATCGGCATCCTTGCCAACGAGCGCGCCAAAGAAGAAAACGCCAACCGGCTGGTGAAACAGTACGATGTGCGGACGCCGAGCATCTTCGTTAACATGAGTACGCTTTCCGGCGGCAACCAGCAGAAAGCTATCGTCGCCCGCGAATTTTCGCGCCAGAGCCGCCTGCTGATCGCTGCCCAACCCACACGCGGCCTGGACGTGGGTTCGATTGAATTCATCCACCGGCAGATCGTGGCGATGCGCGACGAGGGTGTTGCCGTGCTGCTGGTTTCGACCGAGCTGGACGAAATTTTCTCGCTTTCCGACCGGATTGCCGTCATGTACGCGGGCAAAATTATTGATACCATGCCGGTCGAGGACGCCACCCGCGAGTCTATCGGCCTGCTGATGGCGGGCGTCAAACGCGACAAAGAGGAGGCCGTAACGCATGGCTGAAGACGCTTTACACGGCTCGTTGGCGCCGGCGGCGCGGCGGTGGCAGCGCGTTTCACCCCGGCTGGTTCCGCTGCTGGCGGTGATAACCGCGCTCATTATCAGTATGCTGTTTATGATCGTCATCACCCTGGTAACGACCGGCAGCGTGGACATCGGCAAAGAGCTGAACACCACCGGCACGGCCTACAGCGCCCTGCTGGAAGGCTCGCTGGGGATCGTCATCAACAACACGCTTAAACCGGAAAGCTTGAACCAGGCGCGGGACTTCCTGCAAACCGGGACGTACAGCAGCCGCGACCTTAACCGCGTTTCCCGCGCCGTCTCGGAGATCGCCGCCCGAAGCGACCTGCCGACACTGGCGCGCTACGGCGAGGTGCTGGCGCGCTACCCCAACCTGACCGACGAGCAGATAGACGAACTGGGGGCGGCGCTGCCGGACATTGCCGCCATCGGCGCGGACACGCTGGAAGCCATGAAACCGCTGGTGGCCGGTTTAGGCGAACTGTCGCCCGGCGACGCGCGCCGCCTGGCCGAGAGTTTCACTGGGATGGACACGCTCTCGCCGGAAGCGCGTGCCGGCCTGGAAGCGCAGGTTCCGGCAGCCGCCGGCTACGACGACGAAGACCTGCTGGCTTACATACAAATCGCGGCGGACGAAGGCGCGGTTAAACTGGGGCGGCTGGTCGGGCAGCTTGATTCGCTGGCCGCAGCCGGTTTAACGCCCGACGCCGCCGACGCCCAGGATATGGCTGCGATAGCAGCGCGCGGCGCGGAAACCATCCGCGAGCAGGCGGCGCTGGCCGCCCAGATTCAGGCTGCCGGATTGAGCGACCCGGCGGCGCTCACCACACAGCTAAGGCTGGTGAGAAGCCTGTACGAAGTCGAACTGCTGACTGGCCCAGACGTGGGCGCAGCGCTGCGCGACGACCTGGAAAGCGCCCTGCAAAACGCCATCGTTATCCTACGGCCCAACAACCAGATTCTCTTTAACCGCAGCGGCGCACCCGCCGGCAGCATCATCAACAACAATAATACGCCCGATGACCCCAGCGACGACCGTCTGGAGGCGGTTTACCTGCGGCTGGGCGGCAGCGCGCTGGTTTTCCTGCCCTCGAACCTGGAAAACATGATTACCCGCTCCATCCCGTACATCATCGCCGGGCTGGCGGTGGCGCTGGGTTTTAAGGCCGGGTTGTTTAACATCGGCGCGGAGGGGCAGCTTTACGCGGGCGGCACGCTGGCGGCCTGGGTCGGTTTTTCGCCGCTGTTCGCCGGGCTGCCGGGCTGGCTGCATCTGCCGCTGGTTATCATCGCCGGGGTGGTCGGCGGCCTGCTGTGGGGGGCCATACCGGGCTTTCTTAAGGCCTTCACCGGCGCGCACGAGGTCATCAGCACCATCATGCTCAACTTTATCGCCATCCTGACGGTAGACTGGCTCATCAAATCCACCAATCCGGTGATTTTGCTGGACACCACCGCCAGCACGCCGCGCACGCCGTTTTTGCTGGCGACAGCACGCCTGCCTGCGCTCAACCAGATTCCGGTCATCTGGTTCATCCTGGCCGGGACGCTGGTGCTGGGCTGGGGGCTGTGGACGCGCCGCGAGCGAATCCGCCAGGACGCGCGTTTTGCCATCCGCCCCATCATCAACGGCCTGCTGGTGCTGGCCGGTGGCCTGTTCCTGCTGTGGATTACGGTGCGCGGCAGCCTGCACCTGGGGCTGCTGGTAATGATCTTCGCCGTCTGGTTCACCGACTGGTTCCTGGAGCGCACGACGCTGGGTTTTGAACTGCGAACGGTGGGCGCGAACCCGGACGCAGCGCGTTACGCCGGCATGAACGTGCGCCTGAATACTATCCTGGCGCTGGCGCTGGGCGGCTCGCTGGCTGGCCTGGCCGGGGGCATCGTCGTTTCCGGCGTGCAGTTCAACATGCAGCCGGGTTTTTTCGCCGGCGTGGGTTTTGACGGCATCGCGGTGGCGCTGCTGGCGCGCAGCAGCCCGCGTAATATGATCCCGGCGGGGCTGCTGTGGGGCGCGCTGCTTTCCGGGGCGGGGCTGATGCAAACCCGCGCCGATATTTCGGTTGATCTGGTCAAAATCATCCAGGCGCTCATCATCATGTTCATCGCCGCCGATGCGATCATTCGCTTCCTATGGCGCGTGCCGGAGCCGACCCTGGAGGAAAAAGAAAAGAGCCTGCTGGCGGCCAAAGGCTGGGGAGGATAATTCATGGCAACCACATCATCCACCTGGACGCCGGCGGAAGCGCCGGCGCGTTCCTGGCGGGACGGCCTGAAGATCACGCGGACAGGCATTTTTTCGGTCTTTTTCATCCTCATCGGCGTTTGGATTCTGCTGTCCGCGCCGCAGAACATCCCCGGCGACGCCAGCACCCTGCTGACGCTCGACCGCGCCGGGCAGCAGGGCATCAGCGTGCCGACCGTGCCGTTCGCCGTCGGTGTGGCGCTGCTGTACATGGCCGGGGGCATCATCGGCCTGCTGCCGAACCCGCGCCTTTCCCGCGTGAAGTTCGTCTGGCTGCTGGTTAACGGTCTGCTCATCATCCCGACCGTACTGGTCATCATCGCCGCCGGGGGGCGCACCAACATCGTCGTGATGCTGCAAGAAAGCCTGCGGCTCGCCACACCTATCGTGTTGGGGGCGATGGCGGGCATCTGGTGCGAACGTTCCGGCGTGGTCAACATCGCCATCGAAGGTATGATGCTCACCGGCGCGGCACTGGGATTCGTCAGTTATACCCTGCTGCTGCAAAGCGGCCTGGGACTGTCCGGGACATGGGCGCAGTTCTTGGCGGTTATCATCGCCGTGTTATCCGGCGGTTTGATGGCCGTGCTGCACGCCTGGCTTTCGATCACCTTCAAAACCAACCAGATCGTCAGCGGCACGGTCATCAACATCCTGGCAATCGGCCTCACCAGCTACCTGCGCCTGGAAGTGCTGGTCAACGCCGAAGCCGCCCGCGCCACGCTCCAGGCCGTACCGATCCCGCTGCTGAAAGATATCCCCGTCGTGGGGGAAGTATTTTTCACCGGCAAGCCGATTTTTTACGGTATGTTCGCCCTGCTGCTGGTGACGCACGTGGTTTTGTACTACACGCGCTGGGGGCTGCGGACGCGCGCGGTGGGCGAAAATCCGCACGCCGCCGATACCCTGGGCATTAACGTGCTGCGAAACCGCTGGATTAATGTCATCATCGGCGGGCTGATCGCCGGGCTGGCCGGGGCCTGGTTCTCGCTGGAAACCAGCGGCGCGTTCGACGACCAGATGACCGCCGGGCGCGGTTTTATCGCCCTGGCGGCCATGATCTTCGGCAAATGGACGCCCATCGGCGCGTTCGGCGGCGGGCTGCTGTTCGGTTTTTCGGACGCGCTCGGCCAGCGTTTTCAATTCCTGGGCGTGCCGGTTCCGCCGCAGTTTTTACAGATGGTTCCGTATTTTGTGACGCTGGTCGTGCTGGCGGGGCTGATCGGCAAATCTAGAGCGCCCAAAGCCGATGGCATCCCCTACGAAAAAGAATGAGGCTTCCGCGCCGAAGCCGTGTATCAGTGATAGACAGCATACGCACGTTATGGGGCGGGCCGGCGGGTTCGCCCCTGATTTTCAGCCTTGTCGTTTATTCACCCGTTATATACTATTCAGGTGATAGTCCGCCGTAAGGTACATGTGTTTTAGTAGAGCATGTCCCAACTCGGTATGGAAAGTAAGGGCGAATATGATTGAGTTCATCGTCCGTTATGGGCCGGCCATTGGCTATCTCAGCATTTTTGCCATCCTGTTTGCCGAATCCGGCCTTTTGATCGGTTTCTTTCTGCCGGGCGACAGCCTGCTGTTCACCGCCGGTTTTCTGGCATCCCCGGCCAGCCAGGAGCTTTTGAAACAGCTTACCGGGCAGCCCGTCCAGACGACGTTTTTCTCGCTGCCGATATTGGTCATGGGCTGTTTTATCGCCGCCGTCGCCGGCGACAGCGTGGGGTACGCCTTTGGGCGGCGCGTAGGCATCAAACTGTTCCAGCGCGAGGATTCGTTCCTATTCAGCAAAAAAAACGTCTACAAAGCGCAGGCGTTTTACGAAAAACATGGCGGCAAAGCTATTGTACTGGCGCGTTTTATGCCGGTCATCCGCACCTTTGCGCCGATTGTCGCCGGCATTGGCACGATGAATTACCGCCGGTTTGTCGCCTTTAACCTGATCGGCGGTTTCCTGTGGGCGGTCGGCGTGACACTGGCCGGTTATTTCCTGGCGGCGGTGATCGGGCCGGAGAACATTGACAAATACCTGCTGCCGATTATTATCCTGATCGTCCTGATTTCAGCCGCGCCCGGCATTTACCATATCCTGAAAGAACCGGAGAGCCGGCAGTCATTGATAAACATGGCGCTTCGGCTCCTGGGCAGATCGCCTAAGGTGAAACCTGAAGTCTGACGTTTTCCCGACAGCATAAGCCAGCAGGGGCAGATTCTCGATCTGCCTCTTTTTGAGTTTCGAGCCTAGAGAGGAATGAGGATGTTTGAGAAAAAAGACCACCCAAAGACCCCCCGCGAGTACCTGCGCCTGTTTTTTACCGGCTTTGCGATGGGTTCTGCCGACATCGTGCCGGGCGTATCCGGCGGAACAATGGCCTTTATCCTGGGGGTTTATGAAGACCTGATTGACGGCATCAAGTCGTTCGACCTCGCCGCCCTGCGGCTGGCGCTCGGTTTGAAGTTTAAAGCTCTGCTCGCGCACATCCCCTGGCAGTTTTTGTTCACACTGGGAATCGGTATTCTGACGGCGGTTTTTACGCTCTCTCACCTGCTCAGCAATTGGCTGGAAAACCACCCCCTGTTCGTGTTCGCCTTCTTCGGCGGCCTCATCATTGCGTCCATTCTGGCCGTCAGCACCCGCGTCACCTGGAAGGTTTCCACGCTGGCCGCGCTGGCAGCGGGCGCAGCCGCCGCCTACCTCATCGTCGGCCTCAACCCGATGCAGAACGCCAACCATGAACCCTGGGTATTATTCCTCAGCGGCATGGTCGCCATCTGCGCCATGATTTTGCCCGGCATTTCCGGGTCGTTCATCCTGCTTATCCTCGGCCAGTATGCCTTTGTGCTGAGTGCCGTCCGCGACCGGGACATCATCAGCCTGGCCGCGCTGGCGCTGGGCTGCATGGTGGGCATCGTCATCTTCTCGCGCATTTTAAGCTGGCTGCTGCACCACCACGAACAGCTAACCGTAGCCGTGTTGATCGGCTTCATGCTTGGCTCGTTACGCAAAATCTGGGAAGAAGCATCCGCCGGCGCGAACCGCCTGCCGGAGTTCGGCGCACAGGAAGCCGTGCTGGCGATTGCGCTCATCGTGATCGGTTTCCTGGTGGTCAGCAGCATTGACCATTTGCAGTCGGGCAACAACCCGGTGATGCGGCTGATCGCGCGCAGGCCGGCAGCCACCGAATAAACCGCCATGCAAAAACTCAGCAGCCTGACCCTGCCCTGGCCGACCGATTGGGCGGCGCTGTTCGGCGTCGAACGCCCGCTGATCGTCGAAATCGGCTTCGGGTATGGGCAGTTTCTGCTGCATCTGGCGCGCGCCCACCCGGACGCCAGCATCATCGGCCTGGAAATCGCCAACCGCTGCCTGTCGCATGTGGAGGCGCAGATCGAACGCCGGGGTTTCACCAACGCGCGCGTCATCCACTCGACGGCGGAAACGGCGCTGCATCACCTGTTCCAGCCGGCCAGCATCGGTCAGATTCACATCAATTTTCCCGACCCCTGGTTCAAAAAACGACACGGCCACCGCCGCCTGATGCAGCGCGATACCCTGGATGTGATGGTCAACCGGCTCGCCCCCGGTGGAATGCTGTACCTGGCGACCGACATCCTCGAATATGCCGAAATGAGCGCCGACCTGCTGGCCGCCACGCCGGGGCTGGACAATACGCTGGAAAAGCCCTGGGCGGCGGCGCTGCCAGGGCGCGCGCTAACGCGCTACGAAGGCAAAGCCGCGCGGGCGGGCCGGGCATGTTATTATTTCGCCTGCCGGCGCAATCATCTGCCGCCGCCGTTTATCGCGCCGGTGAAGGAGCTGGACATGCCGCACCTGGTTATCAAAAGCGCCCTGACGCTGGACACCATTTACGAAGCCTTTACCCCCGGCCAGCACCAGACGGGCGGCATTTACATCAGCTTTCTTTACATTTATCGCAGCCGAAACGTGTTACTGTTGGAAGTGTACGTGAAGGAACCAACCATTGACCAGCACGTGGCGTTCCTGCTTTCGGAACGCGCGCCCAACGAGTTTTCGCTGCGTTTAAGCACGCTGGGACACCCGCGCCCCACCCCCGGCCTGCACGCCGCCGCCGGGCTGCTGGGCGAATGGTTGATGAGCCTGCATCCGGGGGCGGAAATTATCAAACAGGCGGTGAAGGACTAAGTTGGCCGTTCAAACCATTCAGTCGCGCCGGTCGCGCCTGCGGCTGGCGCTGCAAAACCCGCGCTGGCAGCCGGTCATTTACGCCGAAGTCGGCGGGCTGATTTTGCTGGCGCTGGCGCTGCTGCCGGGCGGCTTCGACTATCTGCACTTTTTCCACAAGGTCGCCCAGGGCTGCGTGACCTGCGCCTACAACCCGTATTATCTGGAGTGGTTTTTGCGCCCGCTGGGGCTGCTGCCCTGGCGCGCGGCTTATCTGCTGCTGGCGGCGCTGACGATGGGGGCCGGCTGGTGGGCGGCTCGACGGCTGGGTGGCAGCCCGTTCGCCGCCCTGGTTTCGCCGGCTTTCCTGTGGATTTTATGGCTGGGGCAGATTGACATCGTGCCGGCTTTTGGCCTGGCGCTGGCCTGGTGGAGTACGGAGCGGCAGAAGCCGCTGCTGGCCGGGTTCGGCCTGTTGATGCTGGCGACTAAACCACAGCTTGGCGCGTTCGCCATCCTGGCGCTGGCGCGGTGGAACGGGCCGAAGGCGCTCATCATCCCGGCCATCGGCGCGGCGGCCAGCTTTTTAATCTACGGCCTGGACTGGCCGCAGCGATGGCTGGGTTACACGCCGCAGACGGTTTTCGGCGGAGATGCCTGGTTCTACATCGCGCCGACCTGGCTGCTGGCCGGGCTGGTGGGCGTGTTTTTCGTGCGCGGGCGGCGGGAACAGCTTCAATATATTGTCGCGGCCACGCTAGCCGGCGCGCCGTTCCTGGGCGCGTACTCGTTTTTCGTGCTGGCTTTTTTCCCGCTGCGATGGTGGGAAATCGCCGCTGCTTACCTGCCCTTCACGCTGATGGGGCTGACCGGCAGCCAGTGGTGGCTGGGGCTGCTGCTGGCGCAGCCGCTGCTGGTGATGGCGCGCCTGCTACGGGAAAACGGCAAAAAAGCCTGACACAAAGCCGCCGAAATTCAGAGGGAAAAAGACTCAACACGAAGATGCGAAGGGGCAGCCCGGCGAGGCTGCCCCTTTTTGATCCCACCCTGACTCTCCCCGGTGGTCGTCTGTTTTTAGCCCTTCTCCCTGAATTCGGCGGCCCGAATGGGAACGTATGTCCCCTGCGGAGAGAGGAGGTCTAACCGGCATACACGATTGGTTATTAATCCCCCGCCGCCGGGGCGCTGACCGGCGAACCGCTCGGCATCATCATGCCGTCGTCACCCACCGGCAGCACGTCCGGCCACAAGCTCGCGCCGTGTTCGTATACGTCAATGCCGACTTCATCGGCTTTCGGGTTAACGCGCAGCCGGCCAATCGCCTTCAGCGCCAGGAACATCACGCCTGCCGTCGCCCCCACCCAGACGATGGTCGCCGCCGAGCCAATCGCCTGATTGATGAGCATATCCACGCCGCCGCCCATCAGCAGGCCGCCCACGCCGTTGGTCAGTTCCGGCTGCCCGAACAGGCCGATTGCCAGCGTGCCGAAGATGCCGCACGCGCCATGCACCGCGAAAGCGCCCACCGGGTCGTCAATCTTCAGCGCCTCGATCAAATCCACCACCAGGATGACCAGCACCCCCGCCACCAGGCCGATGAGAACCGACGCCCAGGGGACGACGAAGGCACAGCCCGCCGTGATGCCCACCAGCCCGGCCAGCGAGCCGTTAAGCGTCATGCCCAGGTCCCATTTGCCGCTGCGGGCATAACTGAAGAACATGGCCGCCAGCGCCCCCGCCGAGGCCGCCAGCGTGGTATTAACCGTCACCAGGCCGATCAGGCCGGGGTCGCCCGTGCCAAGCGTCGAACCGGGGTTAAACCCATACCAGCCGAACCACAGCACCATCGTACCGAGCGTCGCCAGCGCCAGGTTGTGCGGGCGCGGCATCTGGCCGAAAACGCGGCCAGGGCGCGGGCCGAGCAGAATCGCGCCCATCAGCGCCATCACGCCGCCGACCGTATGCACGACGGTGCTACCGGCGAAGTCGTAAAAACCGCGCTGGAACAGCCAGCCGCCGCCCCATACCCAATGCACCACCACCGGGTAAATGATCGCGCCGGCGATCACGCTGTAGATGATGTCCCCGACGAAATCGGTGCGTTCGGCCATCGCGCCGGTGGCGATAGTGCTGGCGGTAGCGGCAAAGGCGAACTGGAAGAAAAACAGCGTGAATACGCTCAACCCCGTGCCGCCGTAAACCACGCTGCCTTCCTCGAAGGTAATGGCGCTGCTGAGGAAGAAGTTGTCCGTCCCGAACAGGCCGCTGCTGTGCGGCGTGCCGAACGCGATAGCGAAACCGACCGCCCAGAAGGCCAGGCCGGTTAAACCGGCGTCCATGAAGTTTTCCAGCAGGGCATTAACGACCCCGGTATGACGGATAAAACCGGCTTCCAGCATGGCGAACCCACACTGCATGAAAAAAACCAGGAAGCTGGCGACCAGCACCCACGTCGTATCAATCGAAACCTGCAAGCCGGCGGTCGCCGCTTCCAGTACGTCCGACGTGACCGCTTCCTGCGCGCCTACAGATGGCGCGAACACCGCCAGCACCAGCGCGCCAGCCGCAATCGCCAGCAAACGCCGCCACAGCCGATTTCTCTTATTCATCCTTCATCCCTCCCTGAAGATAACACCCTGTTTCAGAGCAACGGACAGCAGTTTAGCCCGAAACAATCCGTTATTTTCAGGTCAGGATGAATGAAGTTTTTCAGACAGGCTTTGTCATAATCTGACAGCCAGGCCGCCGTCAGCGCCGCAGTTAGGCGAAATGCTCAGATCGCGCGCCCCAAATGGGCGAGAAGGGGGTATATAACTGGACATTTTACCCAATACCCCCCGGTCGAGTGGGGGTCAGCCGGGGGGCATTGTCGAAAGTGACCAATGCTCACCAGTTACGATCATGCAGAACCGGGCGCTGTTTGAACCAGACATGCGCCCGCTGCATATGGAGCTTAAGCACGGTCGGCGGAATCTCCGGCAGGCCCCCCAGGGTTTGTTCGAGTTCCCAAAGACGCTCGGCCAGCGCGCGTTTGTTGTTAGCGTCCGCCACCAGGCTGGCAGCCTGCCGTGTACGAATCCAGTCGCCATCCTGCGAAGCACGACACACTATCAGCATCCAGAGATCGTTATAGGTCAGGGAGATGGTGTTTCCCCAGCGGTCTTTGAGGTCAATGTAAACTTCGCCACCCAATGGCCCCATCAGCGTTTTGGTCGTCATACCAGGTCCCCTGCGGCCTCCAGTAGAATCATCTGCGATAATCATACCGCAGCCGAACGGAATTCTGCCGTGATAATCCCCCAAAATGCGTAAATTTTTCTATCAATTTCGTAAGGTCATCACCCCCGCAAATCGTCCAGACGCAGGAAACGCTCGAACAGCCGGGCGCGCCAGACCAGCCGCAGCAGGAACGCCCACAGCAGCAGCGCCGCGCCGATGATCGCCGCATCCCGCAGGCCCAGCGGTGCGAGATCGAAAAAACGCCGCAGCTCCGGCACGAGCAGGATGGCGACATAAACCAGCGCCAGCAGCGCCGCCAGGATGGTCGGCTTCCAATCGCCGCTCAGGTCGTCGCCGCCGGTGAAAAAACGAACCGGCGGCTCGACAAATACGACCAGCAGCAGGCCGCCGAACAGCAGCAGCGAGGTGAGGACGGTGCGGGAAACCACCAGGGCGCTTTGTTCCGCCTGGGCGAAAATTTCCTGCATCGGCAGGCCGCGCACCGTCTCCAGGTCGATTAAATCCTGCGCGCTGCTGAACGAACTAACGCCCAGGCCGCCGTCGAGCAGAACCGTATAATACAGCATATACACGCTGAGGCCGAACAGCGCCAGCGTTACGGCGGCGGGCAGGACAAAATGCCCCACCGACCGGATCAACCCCGCCTTACGCGGCCCCGGTCGCGCCCAGGCCGCCAGCGCCAGCGTGGGAATGCCGACGGTAAACAGCGACAGCACCGACGAATGAATGGGCGTGAACGGAAAACCCAGCCCGATGACCGCTGCGCCGACCACAATCAGCGCCATATATGACGCGCGGGTGAGGAACAGCCGCATAATGTCCTGCATCCCGCTGACGATGCGCTGGCCTTCGCGGAAAGCCGGCGGAAGCGCCGCGAACGAATCGTTCAGCAGCACGATGTCCGCCACGCCGCGTGTAGCCTGGCTGCCGCTTTGCATGGCGATGCCGATATGCGCCTTCTTGAGCGACAGCACATCGTTCACGCCGTCGCCGATCATGGCGACGTAATGCCCGCGCGCCCGCAGCGCCTCCACCAGCTTTTCTTTTTGCTGCGGCGTGATGCGCCCAAAAACGGTGGTTTCCTCCGCCGCTTTCGCCAGTTCGATCTCGTCCATCTCGTCCAGTTCCGGGCCGGAAATCACCCGGATGTCCCCGGTCAGCCCGGCCTGCCGCGCCAGCGCCGCCACCGTGTGCGGGTTGTCGCCGGAGATGATCTTGAGGCGAATCCCCGCTTCTGAAAAACCCTTCAGCGTTTTATCGGCTTCGGGGCGCAGCTCGTCGCTGAAGCTGATAACACCCAGCGGAATCAGCCCCGGCGGAAGCTGCGGCTGGCCGAGCGAATCGTGCAGGGGCGTAACTTCCGGGCGGCAGGCGAACAGCAGCACCCGCAGCCCGCCGTCCGCCCATTCATGGATTTTGTCGCCCAGGTCGGCGTTTTCCCGCATGAAGGGGCGCAGCATTTCCGGCGCGCCCAGCACGTACACACCGCGCAGGTCGTCGTCATCAAAAGCCAGGGCGCTCCACTTGCGCGCCGACGAAAACGGCACTTCATCGGCCACCGGGCGTTTTTCGCCGGGGAGCGCCGCGCGCAGCGCCTCCGAAGTGCGGTTGCCCGCCGAAACGCTGGCGGCGAACGCGCCCAGCCGCCGCCGCAGTTCGGCCTCGTCGCCGTTCAGCGGGTCAAGCTGGAAAAAGTGGATGCGGTTGGCCGTCAGCGTGCCGGTTTTGTCCAGGCACAATACGTTGACGTTGCTCATGGACTCGACCGCGTTGGACTGCTGGATGAGCGCGCCCCGCCCGGCCATCCGCACCGCGCCCATTGCGTAGGCAATGCTAATCATAAAAAACAGGCCGTTGGGGATGAGGCCGACGATCACCGCCGCCAGCCGCGCGTTATCCCTGGCCGACGTGCCGGCGATCAACATGCCCATGCCGAACAGGATGCCCAACTGCACCGCCAGCAGCACCAGCAGGCGAATGATGAACTCCACGTCCCGCTGGAGCGGCGTCTTAACCTGGCGAAAGGCGCGCGCCCCGGCGGTCAGCCGGCTGGCGACGCTCTCCGCGCCAACCTGGGTCGCCTCGTAGGCCGCGCTGCCGCTGACGCAAAACGTGCCGGAATACACCGGGCTGCCCGCTGTTTTGGGGATGAGGTCGGACTCGCCGGTGAGCAGCGACTCGTCCACGTCCATTTTGCCCGCGCCCACCACCATGCCGTCCACGATGATCTGGTCGCCTGGCCGCACGATCAGCAGATCGCCCAGCACCACTTCGGTCGGGTCGAGGATTTTTTCCTGGCCGTCGCGGATGACGGCTGCTTTTGGACGGGTGAGCAGCGCGATCCGGTCGAGGGTGCGTTTGGCGCGCATTTCCTGCACCACGCCGATGACCACGTTCAGCAGCACGATTCCGACCGACAGCAGCGCATCGGTATACAGGCCCAGCGCCACCAGCACCGCGCCGATGCCGAACAACACCATATTAATAAACGTCAGCACATTTTCTCGAAAAATCTGGGCATACGACCGACTGGTTTCCAGGCGAACATCGTTGCCCTGGCCGTTCTGCCGCCGCCGGACGGCCTCGTTTTCCGAAAGGCCGCGCGGGGACTCCGCCGCGCTTTCCATCACTGCCTGCATAAATTGTCCTTCGCGCTGAAGATTCGATATATACAACCGCTCTACGTGTTATACGATGCGCGCGCCGGGCGGGTTTCGAGACGCCGCTCATCCCCGTCTCATCTCAATATGATCGCCATCTTATAGAAACCGGCTATCTTTGCGTTATATTTAGCGTCAGCATACGGCTAAATATGGTTTTTTGAGCGCATACGCGCGGTTCGCAAAATTGGGAACTCGCGGTTTCTTTTTAAGGAGGAATGAAATGGTCGAGACAACTGCCCCACAGCTCAATCTTGGGCTTTCTGAGGAGGCGCGCCGGGGTGTCGCCGATATTCTCAAAACGCTTCTGGCCGACGAAATGGTGCTGTACGTCAAACTGCGGAACTACCACTGGAACGTGACCGGCCCGCAGTTCATCGCCCTGCACGAACTGTTCGAGGAGCAGTACGACGCGCTGGCCGAAGTGATTGACGACACCGCCGAACGCATCCGCCAGTACGGCGAGATGACCCCCGGCACGCTGGAAGAATTTAAGAAGCTGGCGCGGCTGACGGAACAGCCGGGCGAATACCCAGACTGGCGCACGATGGTTGCCAACCTGGTAGCCGATCACGAGGCGCTCATCCGCTACCTGCGCGAGGACACCGACAAAATTGACGACGACTACGATGACATCGCCTCGGAGGACTTTCTGACCGGGCTGCTCCAGCAGCACCAGAAAATGGCCTGGCTGCTGCGGGCGCACCTCGAAGGCGCTTAAGAGTTTATCCGTAAACCAACCAGACAGTGGGCTTAAGCCCACTGTTCGGCTATCAGATCAATCGGTTTACG